>JAWLAB010000002.1:0-300000 GCA_041395665.1 Pseudomonadales bacterium | reverse complement strand
GGCTATCCTTTGGATATTGCGCGCGGCGTGTTGTTCTTTGCGTCAGAAGATTCGGAATTTATTATTGGTCAAAATATGATTATTGACGGTGGTGAATCACTGGGTAAAAAGTTCAAAGACCAAGGTATTCATTGATTTTTAAGTAGCAATAAAAAAGCAGGCCTAGAGCCTGCTTTTTTTACGACTAAAGAAGGAGATAAATTAGTAGTCGTAACCTTGTTCCCAGTTGTTTTCTTCGGCAACGGAATTGAAGAAATCATCTTCCTCTTTTTCTTCTTCATCGTCAGACCAAAAACCATCTTCCTCATCTTCGGGTATATCGTCCTCTACCGCATTGCCTTCCATATCTTCAATTTGAAAGCCGTCGGCATTTTCAAAGGTTTCTTCTTGGTTTTTTTTACGTTTGGCCATGTTTTTCTCCAGCGGAATACATGCGAATCACTCAGCTTTGCAGGCGTATTGTGGCAGAATACACGCTCAGTTTGATAGCTCAGTAATGGGCGTGGAGAAAAAAATGGCAGATATAAAAATTACCTATTGGGGTGAGATTCCTTGTTCGGTCATGGTGCGCGAAGGGCGCGGAGAACGCTTTAATATTCAATTACCTAAGATTTACATGGTCACTGTCGATGCCATCGCTGTGAAGATTGGCGCAGTGAGCGCTGAGGATTATGCCAAGGGCTTTCGCGTAGAAAAATCAGAGCAGGAAGGTGACCCAGCTACCCTGGCGCAGAAAATTGTGGATGAATTGGTGGCGAAATATCCACGGGAGTGGTTGTGGGAGCAGCGCGATAAAGCGGGCATTGATGCAATAGGGCAGGCGCAAGCTGATGCGGACGCCAAATAGGAGAAAACCATGCGCAGCATGACGGCCTTTGCGCGCACAGAGCGCGCAGAAGTGTGGGGGACTTTGGTTTGGGAGATCCGCTCGGTGAATCACCGCTATTTGGAGCCAGGGTTTCGTCTGCCGGAAACTTTTCGTTTTTTAGAGCCGGCGTTGCGTGAGCAACTGCGCAAACAATTGCAGCGCGGCAAAGTGGATTGCAGTTTGCAATTTCAACCAGCGGTAACTCGTGATGCAGTAACGGTTGATGTGGATTTAGTGCAGCAATATGTGAGTGCGGCTGAACAAATTCAGCCGCTGTTGAAAAATGCTTCGCCGATGAATGCGGTGGATTTTTTATTTCGCCCTGGCGTGTTGCGTGAGAACAGTGTAGAGCGCGATGTGTTGTCCTCTGTCGCAACATCGTTGTTCACAGAAGCGGTTAAAGAGTTGCAAGTTGTCAGAGCGAGAGAAGGCGTTGCATTGGCTGCCGTTATTCAGGCGCGCTTACAGCAATTGCGCGAGCAGGCCATGGTTGTGCGAGAGGCGTTGCCTACTATTTTATCAATGCAGCAACAAAAACTGCGTGATCGTTTGTCGGAGTTGCAGGGTGAAATCAATCAAGACCGCATTGAGCAAGAGTTGGTGCATTTAGCGCAGCGCTGTGATGTCGATGAGGAATTGGATCGCTTGGATACACACATCAAGGAAGTTGAGCGCATTCTGGGCGGCAAAGAAGCCGCAGGTCGAAAATTGGACTTCATGATGCAGGAGTTAAATCGTGAAGCGAATACGCTGTCGTCAAAATCTATCAGTGCAATCACTACGCAAGCTGCTGTGGAAATGAAAGTATTGATTGAACAGATACGTGAGCAAGTACAAAACATCGAGTAACACAGCGATTGATGCAGGGAAAGCTGATGAATTTGTCGCTATCTATCGTTATTCCAACTTACAACGAAGCAGAAAATATTGGCAAGCTTTTGCAGTGCTTGCATGATGGGTTGAGTAATCAGGTTGTCGCTTATGAAGTGATCGTCGTAGACGATGCGTCGAGTGATGGCACGGTATCTGTTGTGCAAACAGCGGTGAAGGATATGCCTGTAATTCGTTTGCTACAACGCAAGGCTATGCGCGATTTGTCGTCTGCTATTGCAGCAGGTTTTGATGAAGCGCAGGGCGAATATCTGTTAGTGATGGATGCCGACTTCCAGCATCCACCCGCAATGGTTTCTCATTTATTACATGCAGCACAACAACAGCCAGTGGATCTGGTGATAGCCACACGCTACGCAGAAGGGGGGGGGGCTGTGCAGGCGTGGAATCGCGGGCGTTACGCATTGTCGCGTTTCGCCACTTTTATGGTGAGAGGTGGCTTGCCGAATAAAGTATCAGATCCGCTGAGCGGCTTTTTTTTAATGCGTAAAACAGCGTGGCTGGATATTCGCGCGCAGCTACAGCCACAAGGTTTTAAGTTGTTGTTGGATATTCTGATGGCGAAGCCGTCCTTGCGCTGTACGGAGTGCGGCTACATATTTGCAGCGAGAAAGCATGGGCGTAGCAAACTGAGTGGCAAAGTCGGCGTAGCATTTCTACGCGCGCTGTGGCGTTTATGGCGGCGATCACCGTGAAGATAGAAAAGCAAAGCGCTATCGGTATCGCATGCGCAGCAGCGTATCTGTTGCTGTTAGTGCTACCTTTTTTGACGCACTACGGGCTGTGGTTTGATGAAGTTTTCAGCATCGTCATGTCGCGCAGTATCGACAGCATCGAGAATATGGTACAAACACAAGAAAATAATATGCTGTTGCATTATTTATTGTTGTGGCTTTTGCATCCTCTGAGTGGAGACAGTGAAGTTTTTTGGCGCAGCACATCCATTGTTTTGGTTTTGCTGTCGTTATTGCCATTGCATGCTGCGGGACGCCGTTTGTCTGATGTAGCAACAGCGAATGTCGCACTGTTGTTGTTTGTTGCGCAATATATTGTGTTGGAGCACACGCGCACTTGTCGTGGTTATTCGCTGGCATTGTTGTTGTCGACGCTGGTGTTTTGGCGCTGGGTGATTGCATGTGAAAGTCAGCGATTGCGCGATTGGTTATTAGTGGGTGCGCTATCGGGTTTGGCTGTGTGGACGCACTACTTTGCGGCGCTGCTGCCGATAGTGTTGTTGATTGCGATGTTTTGGCGCGATGGCTTGAAACAGTCGTGGCGTTATTTATTGCCTGCCGCGTTACTGTTTGTGTTGCTGGCATTGCCGATTGTGTTGACGCGACCGCCTGATGGTGCGGCACAAATTGGTTGGGCGAATGTGCCGAGTTGGAAATCTATCCAATCTACATTGTGGATGTTGGCTGGTAATAATGGTTTATATCAAGAGCCGGTGATTGCGGCCATTTTATTGAGTGGATTGCTGGCAAGTTTACTGCAATGGCGGCAAGATTTTTCACATTGGCGCCATGTTGCGGTGGGTTTGGCTGTTGGCTTGTTGGTAGTCATTTTATTGGTGTTGATAGAAAGTTTTATTGGTCAGCCAGTATTTGTGGTGCGTTTTTTCACACCGCTGGTGCCAATCTATTGCGCGATATTGGCTATCGCTCTGCGCAATACAGTGTGGTGGTTGCGTGCACTGTTAGTGTTCGCGTTATTGTTGTCATCGGCATTTGAAACATGGCGCGTGTTTGCGCTACAACCGATGCCCGCACGATTTATTTGGCGACCGATGACGCAAGTCTTGGTCAAGCAATTTCAGCCAGATGATGTGGTATTGGTATATCCCGCGTTTAATCGCATGCCTTTGAATTACTACTTGGATCAGCGTGATCCTTGGTTTCTACTGCCGCGCACGCAAGAGTTTGTCTCTGCGCCGTACAGAGCGGGTGGCGGTGTGGAACCAGCACCGGACTGGCAGTATTTACAGCGCGTAAATCACAATGCCTCGCGCGTTTGGTTGATTGCTGATGAGCAAGATGTACCAGCTTGGACAAGGCTACAGCGCGCGCAAGCACCAGCGATTCGTGCGTTGCTATTGCAAGAACGCGTACTGGCCTACCACTGGCGTTATCAATCCATTTCGGTGCAGCGTTATGATCGCATTGCAAAATAGCAACATCATCTTTTGTTGATTTGTAGTGGCAAATCGTCCACCGGTTTTGCAAAAGGAAAATGTTGTAGCTTGGTGGGAAAGTAGCGGTCTTGTTGGAATTGAAAACGGTTGTGTCGAATCAATTCTGCAAAAGTATTTTTGAATAACAGTTCCGCAAAGTGCATGCCGATACACTTGTGCGCGCCACCGCCAAAGGGTGACCACATAAACGGATGTTTTTTATGCTCGGCAATGGTTTCTGAAAAACGCTCTGGCCAAAAAGTTTGCGCGCGCGTCCACCACGCATCCATTTGCTGAATGTAATGCACGGGTGCAGAAATCATGGTGTGCGCTGGAATATGAATGTCATCGATCGTGCAATCGCGCACCGTGCGACGAAAAATGTTGCTCACGGGTGGATGCAAGCGCAGCGTTTCACGAAATACCTGATCCAGCAGCGGCATGCGTTCCATCATGTCGTCGTAATCAAAAGGATAAGGCGTGTGGCTGTAGATGCGGTCTTGTAACTCTGTGTCATTGGCGAGGTAGTAGCCGGCCATGGTGATGGCGCTAGTGGTGGTGTCGTGCGCCGCCAGCATTAAAAAAACCATGTGCTCAGCAATTTCTGTATCGGAGAAATATTCGCCTTCCTCATTTTTTTCACGACAGAAGTGACTAAAAATATCGTTGTCATTGCCAGCGCGTTTTTTCTGCACCAAGTTTTTGAAATAGTGAGTGAGATAGCGACGGCCGTTCATACCGCGGCGATACAGCAGTCCGGGCCAATCCTTGCGGATCATGCCCATCGAGCCTTCCATCAAATCAATAAAAGCGCGATTGATGTTTTCTTCATCACTGTCTTTCGCGTCAACTTTGCAAAACACTTCAAAGGCAATGCTGAGTAACAGTTTTTTGATTTCGATATAAAAGTGTATAGATTGTTTTTTTTTTGCCACTGTGCCACGGCTTTTTGCACGATACGATGAATGATCTCGCTGTACTCGCGCATATTTTCTGATTTGAACGCGGTCTGCATGATACGGCGATGCATACGATGCTCGTCGAAGTCACGCATCAACAAACCGCCGGCAAAAAAATCACTCATGAAAATATCCCAGCCTTTTTTTACCGAGAAATTGCGCTCGGTATCCAGCAGGATGGTTTGCAGGTATTGCGGACCCAGCAACAGCACCGCTTTTTGCCCTGTGATCGAGATGCGGCTCACTGCGCCAAATTGCTGATAGTGCTGATGAAAAGTGCGGATGGGGTCTGCAAACATGGCGATGGTTTTTCCCACGAAGGGCAGACCGTATTCACCTTGGATGTGGTCGAGCTGTTGGTTGGTGGGGGCTTGGCTGTAATCGTGTTGTGGGGAGGCTGACATCGACGCGCTACTTAAAAGTATTGAGGTTGCGAGGATGATAGCGGATGGCAGCGGCAAGGTGCGGGTCGCCCATGTAGAATACGCCCTCATTTCCTACCCATTTCCGAGCGAGCCATGACGGATCTGCAAGACAAAACGCATTTTGGCTACCAGCAAGTGCCTGTCGCTGAAAAGCAGCGCAAAGTAGCAGATGTTTTTCACTCCGTAGCATCGCGTTATGACTTGATGAACGATTTGCTCTCTGGCGGCGTACACCGTTTGTGGAAGCGTTTCACGATTGAAGTTTCTGGTGTGCGCGTGGGGCACAAAGTGCTGGATATCGCCGGTGGCACAGGTGATCTCGCGTACAAGTTTTCGCGTTTAGTGGGCGTTGAAGGCTTGGTGGTATTGGCGGATATCAATGCGTCCATGTTGAGCGTCGGTCGCGACCGTTTGATTGATCGCGGTGCAGTGGGCAATGTGCAATTTGCGCAAGCAAATGCCGAGTGCCTGCCCTTTCCTGATAACACTTTTGATTGCATCACGATTGCTTTTGGTTTGCGCAATGTCACGGATAAAGACAAGGCACTGCGCTCTATGTTGCGCGTGTTGAAGCCGGGCGGTCGTTTGTTGGTGTTGGAATTTTCTAAACCGGCAAATCCTCTACTGGCGAAAGCGTATGACACTTATTCCTTTCGCGCGATGCCGCTGATTGGAAAAATGGTTACCAACGATGAAGAAAGTTATCGTTATTTGGCAGAATCCATTCGTATGCATCCCGACCAAGAAACACTCAAAACCATGATGCAAGACGCAGGCTTTGCTGAGTGTGATTTTTACAATATGACTGGCGGTATCGTGGCGTTGCATCGCGGAGTAAAACCCTAATGTCGAGTTTGGGTGGTGCGGCAACCATTAAAGCCGGTGTGTTGTTGGCAATGGAGCGCGCTATCAACACCAGTTTGGCTTTAGATCCTGCGACACAAAAAGCACTGCAAGATTTAGATGGTTCTGTGTTGCATATCGTCTGCACGCTGCCTTCGCATTCTGTGTATGTATTGTTTGTCGATCAGCATGTGGAGTTGTGGTCGCTGTTTGAAGGTGCGGCGGACACCACTTTGTCGGGCAGTGCGAGTGCGTTTTTTTCGCTCTGGCGTTTGCGGCATAAAACAACGGCGTTGTCAGAAAGCCATGTGGTGTTAACGGGCGACAGCGCCTTGTTGCAGCGCTTGCAAGCGATTGCTGCGCACTTGGATATCGATTGGGAAGCACTGTTAGCTAAACGCACGGGCGATGTGGTGGCGCATCAGTTGGGTCGCGCTGTGCGTCATGCGGGCGTTTGGTTTTCCGGTGCGCGCCGTGAAGCTGAACGATTAGCGCGCGAGTTTTTGCAATTTGAAAGTGACACCGTGCCGAGTCGCCATGAGGTGACACAATTTTGTCGTGAAGTGGATGATTTGCAATTGCGCACGGATCGCCTGCAAGCGGGTATTGCTGTGTTAGCGCAACAAAAGCAACGCGAGGGTTGATGCATGGCAGCGCTGCGTCTGTTCACTATTTTGCGTGTGCTGGTGTATTACCGCTTAGATGATGAATTGCAATTATTGCGCTTGCCTGTTTGGGGGCGTTTTTTATTGCGTGTCTCGCCGCTGCGGTTTTTGCCTCGTTGTGCAGCGCAGTTATCGCGTGGTGAGCGTCTGCGTCTTGCTTTGGAAGCATTAGGTCCTGTGTTTGTAAAGTTCGGTCAGTTGTTATCGACGCGACCGGATTTAGTACCCAATGACATCGTAAAAGAATTGGATTTTTTACAAGATCGCGTCACACCGTTTGCCAGTGACACTTTGATTGCCATTGTTGAAGCGGCGTTTGGAAAAAAAATTGACGAAGTGTTTTTCTCGTTTGATCGCGAACCGCTCGCCTCGGCTTCGGTGGCGCAAGTGCACAGCGCTGTGCTGCCCAGCGGTGAAAGCGTAGTGGTGAAAGTGATTCGCCCCAACATCGCCGCGACGATAGAAAAAGATCTCGCCTTGATGGATTTGATCGCGCAACAAGTGGAACGCTTTTTACCCGATGGCCGCAGGTTGCGCCCAGTGGAAGTGGTGGAAGATTATCGTCACACGATTCTCGATGAATTAAATTTGCAGCGTGAAGCGGCCAATGCGGCGCAGTTGCGGCGCAATTTTGATCAGTCGCCGATGCTGTATGTGCCGAAAATTTATTGGGATTACTGTCGCCCTACTGTGATGGTGATGGAGCGCATCTACGGCATCCCTGTCACAGATCTTGCTGCACTGCAAGCGCAAGGCACAGACATGAAATTGCTGGCGCATCGCGGCGTGGAGATTTTTTTCACACAAGTGTTCGAGCACAATTTTTTTCATGCCGATATGCACCCGGGCAATATTTTTGTGGCTACGCAACACCCGACACGCCCGCAATACATCGCGGTGGATTGCGCCATCGTCGGCTCTCTATCGCGTGAAGATCAGTATTATTTGGCACGCAATTTATTGGCAATTTTTCATCGCGACTACCATTTGGTGGCGCAGTTGCACATCGAGTGCGGTTGGGTGCCAGCGCAAACGCGTGCCGCTGATTTTGAAGCCGCGATTCGCACGGTGTGCGAGCCGATTTTTGAAAAGCCGATCAGCGAAATTTCTTTTGGACAGATCTTGGTGAGTTTGTTTCAAACCGCGCGCCGTTTTGACATGACGGTGCAGCCTTCCTTGGTATTGCTGCAAAAAACGCTGCTCAATATTGAAGGGTTGGGGCGGCAGCTCTATCCGCAATTGGATTTATGGCAGACGGCAATGCCGTTTCTCGAACGCTGGATGCACGAGCGCTATCACCCCAAAAATGTATTGGCAGAATTGCGCCGTCACGGACCTGGTTGGTTAGAAAAAATGCCAGAAGTGCCGGAGTTGTTGTTCGATGCTGCCGAGCAAATTCGCCGCTTTGAGCAAGTGGTGCCCGCTATTCAATCGACAGCACAGCAAATGGTGCAGTTGGAGCAACGGCAGCAACAGAGCCGTCGCCGCAATCGCGCACTGCTCACGCTGTTATTAGCGGCAGGAATATTGTGGCCATACTGGCAAGACAGTATCAGCGTGCAGCCGTGGCAGGGCGTTCTGCTGTTGTTTGCCGCCCTGTGGTGGATGAGTTAAAACCTCAGCGCCAGCCCTGCGGTAGCCAGCGGTTTGCCAATTTTTCCGCCCATTGTTTAGGCCGCGGCGTGAAATAGCCGTAAGCCATCGACTGTGTGGCAATCAAGGAGCCGCCGACCGCCACATCGGTAAACCAGTGCGCGCCGGCGACCATGCGTGGCGTTACAAATAGAAAAAATACCGCTAAAACATAGATGCTCCAACGGTTGAAGCGCTGTAGCAGCAGAAAGCTGGTGATGATCATCAGCACCGCCGAGTGATCGCCAGGGAAGCTGCTGCTGGAGGCATCTTTAGGATTCCAATTGGGGTACAACTCACTCAAAAAGTAGGCGGGTTGCAGAGTGCGCGTGGGGCTGTAGGCGCGCCATTCCAGCGCCTCGGTGATTTCTTTGACGATCACACGAATGACTAACATAGCGAGCAGAATCAGCGCCACTTGTATGCAGGCGGTTGCGCGCTGTGAGCGCGGAATGATGAGATCGGGCACCAGAAACAGCGGGGCAATCGCTATAAGAGGCAATAAGTCCATCGGACGAAAATTGAGTATCGCCCAGAATTCTCCCCACAATGAAGGCGCAGGATTGAGCGAGCCATTCAGGGTGTAAAACACGGTTTTATCAATGGCATCCCACAGTACGCGCGTGGCGGGAAACAGCCAGCTGGCCAGCAAGCCTAAGCCGAGTAATTGGCAAACAATAAAACCGCGCCAGTGTTGAGTCGTCATGGAGGCATCCCAGTTTATGATCTGCGTGTAGTTGCGGCAAGATTCTAGTGAAATTTTCGTGAAATACTAAGTGACGCGATGGTGTGGTCAGCGTTGTAAGTGCTTGTGTTTAAGGGCACAAATATTTGATGTGCTAGTCTTGTCGCCGTTTTTATGCAGGTGGATCGCCGTTGCTATGACTCAATCAAAGAAGTGGATGTTGCTAATCCTTGCGCTGCTATTGGCTGTGGGCTTGCTGAAGTATTTGCGTAAGCCGGATGCACTGCCTGTGCCGGTGGTTGCTGTGGATCAGGGGGTGGTGGAAACCACGGTGGCTAACACGCGCGCGGGAACGGTAAAAGCTTGCCAGCGTTCAGAGTTGTCAATGGCGCTTGGCGGCTTGGTGCAGAAACTCAATGTTAAAAAAGGTGACAAAGTTGCAGCGGGCGAAGTGTTGGTGGAGTTGTGGAACGAAGATCGCAAAGCCAATGTCGCGCAAGCTGCGGCGAGTCTGTCTGCCGCTGAGCATCAACAGAAACAGGCCTGCATCAGCGCTAATCAAAACGCGCGCGACAGTCAGCGTGCAAAATCCTTGTATGAAAAACGCTTAATTTCCAGCGCACAAACAGAAGCGGCACACACTTTGTCATCTACAACAAAACAGGCGTGTGATGCGGCAGAAGCGCAGGTAAAAATGAGTCGTGCTAATTTGGATTTAGTGCAATCACACTATGACTTAACTTTCCTGCGTGCTCCTTATGATGGCGTAGTGGTCGAAATTAACAGTGAGTTGGGTGAATATGTCACGCCCTCACCTTCTGGTGTATTAACAAAACCAGTAATTGAGATGATGAACAATCAATGCTTGTACATCACTGCACCGATTGATGAGGTGGACGCAAAATCCCTACGCGTTGGACAACCGGTACGTATCACACTTGACGCATTTCGTGGGCAATCTTTTGCAGGGCATGTGACGCGAGTTGCACCTTATGTAGATGAAGTTGAAAAACAAGCACGCACGGTGGATGTCGATGTGCGCTTTGATAATCTTCCAGAAGGTATCAATTTATTAATTGGTTATAGTGCAGACGTGGAAATTATTCTTGATGCTCGCAATAGCGTGTTACGAGTACCAACAGAATCCATTATGGATAAGAAAAGTGTGTATGTTTTAGAGAGTGATAAGTTGCATAAGCGAGACATCGTGACAGGTTTAACAAACTGGACTATGACAGAAGTGAGTGGTGGTTTGCAGGCGGGAGATAAAGTGGTGTTGACGCCGGATAGACAAGGTGTTGAAGACGGTGTTTCTGCGCGTGAAGAGACAGAAGAAGATAGAAAAGCTGCTGCGAAAAAACCGTTGTGATTCGTTTAGAGAATATCGTTCGTCAATTTACGCTCGGTGATGAAGAAATTCGCGCGTTGAATGGCGTGAGTCTAACCATTGATGCTGGCGATTATGTTTCTGTCATGGGGCCTTCTGGCTCTGGCAAATCTACTTTATTAAATGTGATGGGTTTGTTGGATACGCCCGATAGTGGATCCTATATTTTGGGCGATGTGGAAACAGTAGGTCTGCATGAAGAAGCGCGCGCTCGTGTGCGGCGTGAAAAAATTGGTTTCGTGTTTCAGGCGTATCATCTTGTGCCGCGCTTAACCGCAAGAGAAAACATTGAGTTGCCCATGGTGCTGGCGGGTGTTGCCCCTGCAGAGCGTCGTGTGCGTTCATACGATGTTTTGCAGCGCCTGCATTTAGAGTCGCGCGCCGATCATTTGCCGCAGCAGTTATCAGGCGGGCAGCGACAGCGCGTGGCGATTGGTCGCGCTGTAGTCATGAAGCCGCAAATTATTTTAGCGGATGAGCCAACCGGTAATTTAGACAGTCGTTCCGGTCACGATGTGATGGTGTTATTGGAAGAATTGAATGCGTCGGGTATCACGCTATTGATGGTGACACACGATAAGATTTTGGGCGCGCGTGCGCATCGGCAAATAGTATTTAGTGATGGACGCATCGCCAGCGACAATAACAATGCATCCAGTCAGCAATAATTTTTCACAAGATTCGGTTCCCGATTCTTCGCTTAATTCTGTAACAGGAATCAGTTGGCGCGACAGTGTGCATTTCGCCGTTGTCGTTCTGCGCCGCTACCGTTTTCGCACCGCGATGATGTTGTTAGCGATGACGCTCGCCGTAGGTTCTGTTGTGGCTTTTACTGCATTGGGCGAAGGCGCGCGCGGCTATGTGCGCAATGAATTTGCATCCATGGGAACGAATTTATTGGTGGTGATGCCTGGACGCAAAGAAACCACGGGCGGTGGTGGGCCGCCGCCAGTTGGTACGGCAACACGCGATGTTACGCTCGCTGATGTCAAAGCCTTGCACACACGCTTGCACGGTGCATGGCGTATTGCGCCGCTGATGGCAGGAAAAACAGAAGTCTCTGCTAATACACGAACGCGTGATGTAATGATCCTCGGTACAAACGCAGATTATTTTTCGATACGCGAATTGAGAGTCACGAATGGCTCCATTTTTCCTGAAGTGGATAACGATATCGCACAACCGATTTGCGTAATTGGCAGCAAAGTACGGGATGAATTATTCGGCAGCCAACAGCCTGTGGGTGCATGGCTGAAAATTGGTGATCGCCGTTTTCGTGTCATTGGTTTGCTATCGGGTAAGGCAGACTCTTCCGGTTTTGATCTCAGTGATGCCGTGATTGTGCCAGTGGCTTCAACGCAAATGTTGTTCAATCGTGAAGGTTTGTTTCGTGTGATCGTACAGCCGCGCGAGTATTACAACATCGACAAATTACAAACAGAATTATTGGATGCATTTCGTGAATTGCATCAAGGTGAAGAGGATGTCACGGTCGTCAAACCTGATTCCATGATGAAAACTTTCGACAATATTTTTGCGGCACTAACGCTGGGTGTCGGTGCCATCGCGGGCATTAGTTTGCTGGTGGCTGGCGTGTTGGTGATGAATTTGACGCTGATCAGCGTTTCGCAACGCACGAAAGAAATTGGGTTGCTCAAAGCACTTGGCGCATCCGATCATCATGTGCGGCGTTTGTTTTTATTGGAATCGTTGTTGCTGTGTTTGGCGGGTGCGTTGTGTGGCGTATTTGTCGGTGAGTTGCTGGTGTTGGTTGGGCGATGGTTGTGGCCTAGTGTGCCGTTTGCTGCGCCGTGGTGGGCTGTGGTGACATCCATGTGCATCGCGCTTTTTTCTGGTTTGGTTTTTGCGTGGCTGCCTGCGACGCGCGCGGCGCGACAACAACCCGTCGATGCGCTGGCAGGAAAAATGACATGAGAACAGCAGACGCGTTGCAATGGATTTTTTGTGCGCTGCGCGCTGGTCGTCTGCGCACATTGCTGACGGCAACAGGCATTGGCATTGGTATTGCCGCTGTTATTTTGCTAACAGCGGTGGGCGAAGGCTTGCGCCTGTATGTGCTGGATAGTTTTTCGCAATTTGGCTCGCGCATTGTCAAAGTCTCGCCGGGAAAAAATCAAACCATGGGCATGGCGGGCGTATTGAGCACCGTGCGTCCGTTGACTATTTCGGATAGCGAAGCACTGCGTCATTTGCGCGATGTGCAGTATGTGGTGCCGATAGTGATGGGCACGGGGCGTGTTGCTATCGGCTCGCGTTCGCGCGACACCGATATTTTTGGTGTGGGCAGTGAGGCCTCTGCCGCGTGGCAAATGCCGGTAGCCGTGGGCAGTTTTTTGCCGGCGGACGATCCCAATAATGCGCGACCTTTCGTGGTACTGGGCAGTAAATTGCGACAAGCCTTGTTTGCTGACGATAATCCATTGGGGCAATTTGTACGCATTGGCAGCGCGCGTTTTCGTGTGGTCGGTGTGATGGAAAGCAAAGGCAGTTTTTTAGGCACTGATTTGGATGAGATTGCTTACATTCCTGCCGGTCGCGCACTGCAATTGTTCAATCGTGAAAACTTGCAAGAAATGGATGTAGTTTTTTCTGACAACACCACATCAGAAATCATCTCAGAAAAAATTAAACAAAAAATTCGTGACTTACACGGCGATGACGATGTCACGCTATTCACGCAAGACGATATGTTATCCAGTTTGGATCGTATTCTGAGTTTGCTGACGATGGCGATTGCAGCTTTGGGCAGCATTTCGTTATTGGTGGGTGGTGTTGGTGTGCTCACGATCATGACAACCACTTTGCGTGAACGCACAGCCGAAATTGGTTTATTGCGCGCGATGGGAACAACGCAGCAACAACTGCTGTTACTGTTTTTGGGCGAAGCGATTTTTTTGTCGGTATTGGGTGGAGCGTTGGGTTTACTCAGCGTGGCGTTATTATTGGGTGGACTAAAAGCGGTGATGCCCAGCATGCCAATCACTATTCAGGCATTTTATTTTGTGCTGTCGTTTGGTTTGTCGGCAGTGATTGGGCTGTTTTCGGGGATTGCGCCCGCGTGGCAGGCTTCGCGGCTAGATCCGATCGAAGCCTTGCGTGCCGAGTAAATTAATACTTATTGGTGTCCTGCAAAATAAAATCCACCGCGCGGTTCGCAATCATCATCGACGGTGCATTGAGTGCGGAGACAGGAATGACAGGAATCACCGAGGCATCAGCAATACGCAAGCCGTCAATACCTTTCAGTTTTAAGCGCGTATCTACGGGCGCGTCATCCTGTTCGCCCATGGTGCAAGTGCCGCAGTAATGAAAGGTGGTCATGCTGGTATTGATAATCCATTTTTTCAGCACTTCGCGTTTACTGGAGCGCGTGGGTGGTGCCATTAAACGATTGCCCCAGGTTTTTAAGCCTTCGTGCGCGCCAATTTTTTTAGCAAGCTCTACGCCGTTAATCATCGTTTCCATGTCAGCGGGATTGTTGTAGTAAGCGAGATCGATCACGGCCGGATCTTTCACATTGCGCGATGCCAAGCGCAGCGTGCCGCGCGACAGTGGTTTGCCCAGAATAATCACAATGCCGTACAAATTATTGATAAAGCGATTCACTGGCGGCAATAGCAGTGCAATTTTTAATGCGCAGCGAATCAAACCTTTCAACACTGGATTAAAAAACTTTTTGCCGTGCAGTATCGTTGCAGGTGCCATGCGCGTCATCGATTGTTGCATGGTCACTGGTGCAGCTAACCATGCAAAACAAGTATCGGCTTGATCGGCAGGTAAATCTAAATCTGGATTGCAACGCGTGAAGCCATACATTTGTGGGTAGCGAAAATCGACCGGTTTTCTGCCTTGAAAAAACAGCGACACATTGGGGTGGTCTTGTAAGTTGCTGCCTATGCTGGCGACATCTTTGATCACGGGAATGTTGAAAGATTGCAAATGCGCCTGTGGACCAACACCAGACAACATCAACAATTTTGGTGTTTCCAGTGCGCCAGCACACAAAATAATTTCTTTATTGGCGTGAAAAGTTTGCAGCTTGCCTTGCACAACAGCTTCAATGTCTACGGCGCGTTGTCCGTCAAAAAGAATTTTTTGTACTAAGCTTTTGGTTTTTACTGTCAGCGTAGAAGATTTATTTTCTGCGATGAAAGCGACATAAGAACTGCGGCGTTTGTCGCCTTCATAGTTCATGTCGTTGTAACCCATAAAGCCATTTAATTGACCGTCATTCAAACCGTGCTTGCGTTGGAAGCCAGCGGCTTCGGCGGCGGTGAGTGCAGTTTCGGTGAATGCGGTGGCTTCGCGGTGGCGCGGGCGCAGGCGCTCTTCGAGTTTTGCATAGGCGGGCGCGACATCGTCCCACTGCCATCCTTGAGGCCACTGCGCGAAATCGTGTTTGTCGCCACGGGTATAGACCATGCCGTTGACGCTGCCGCTGCCGCCCATGCCACGACCAGAACCAGCGTACAGCGTGCGACCGCCGCACTGTGCTTGCTCGGCGCTCATGCGATCCAACATCACTTTGTCGTTGGCGAAGGCGTATTTGAAACCGTCAGCGCTCAGCGTTTCGGGGTTTGCTTCGGCGCGATCGGCGCCTTCCAGTAACAGCACGCTGCCCGCGCCTGCTTCAGCGAGCCGTCCGGCAACGATACAGCCGGTGGAGCCGCCACCGACCACGATGTAGTCGTAGTGGTTGTCGTTGGTTTTTGCGTTGCCCATATCCATCATCCCGTGCAAAAAAGGTTTTCACTCTACCAAGAAATGGTGAAAGAGAAGTAGATAGTCGCTAGTTAAAAAGCGCAGTGTCTTGCGTTGTGTTTTTGTCGGCTGCACTGGTAGTGTGAGCAGCTATTTTGACGGATAGGAAATGCGCCATGAATGTACTGCCACTCGAAAACCCTGCTGATCGCACACTGGGTCGCATTTTGATGTTGCAGGCGCAAGCGATTCCCGATGCGCCGTGTTATTTAGTGGATGATCGCTGCTACACCTATGGCGAAGTAAATCGCACAGTGAATCGCTACGCGGCGGGATTGAAAAATCTTGGCGTGCAAAAAGATGATCGCGTTATTATTTTTATGCGCAGCTGTGTGGAATTTATCATGATGGCATTTGCTGCCAACAAACTCGGCGCAGTGTGGGTGCCGATCAATGGTGATTACAAAGGCGAGTGGTTGCGCGAAGCTATCGAAGAAAGCAAAGGCAAAGTGTTAGTCACCGATACGGATAAATATCCGCGCCTTGCAGACGCTGTGGATAGCAAGAGTTATCAATCTTTAGTTGTAAAAGTTAATGCAGGCGGCAGCTTGCCTGCTGGCGCGGTGGATCTAGCCGCGTTTGAAAAACTATCGGATGCAGAGCCTGATGCTGTTGATGTTTCTTACGGCGATACTTGCGCTATTTTGTGGACATCTGGCACCACCGGAAAATCCAAAGGCGTGATGCAGCCGCACAATGTGTGGATCAACGCTGCAGAAAGTGCGCGCGAATATTTTGCAGCAAAAGCCGGTGATGTGATTTATAACTGCATGCCGCTGTACAACACCGGCGCGTGGATTACCAGTGTTTTCCGTGCATTGATTGTTGGGCTTCCCGTTGCGCTGGATGAGCATTTTTCCGCATCTAATTTTTGGGATCGCATCAAACACTATGGCGCGACAGAAACGACAACACTGGGCGCAATGCACATGTTTTTGTGGAACGCGCCAGAAACGCCAGACGATGCCAAAACCACACTGCGTTATGCCAATGTGATTCCGCTGCCGCCGCATATGACAAAACCGTTTATGCAGCGCTTTGGTATTGAGCGCATACAAAAAGGTTTCGGGCAAAGTGAAGCGGCACTGATTTTGCGCTGTTTAGAAGATGGTGAAAAGCAGTGGAAGCCTAATTGTCTCGGTAGTGTTGCCACGGGTGTGGAAGTTTCTATTCGCGATGATGCAGGCAATGAATGTCCTGCGGGAACGCCAGGGGAATTCTGTTTACACCCGCTGCGGCCGTTTGCGATTTTCAATGGTTATTTTGAAAATCCAAACGCCACCAACAATGCGTATTTTGGCGAATGGTATCGCACCGGAGATCTCGGTGTGCGCGATGCAGATGGCGATTACTTTTTTGTCGATAGAAAAAGCGATTACATTCGTGATAAAGGCCGCAATATTTCTTCTCTGCAAGTGGAGCACGCTGTGATGCAGCATCCCGCTGTGCAAGCGGTCGCCTGTTTTGGTATTCCATCAGAACACATTGAGAGCGAAGCAGAATTAAAAATTGATGTGGTATTGAAACCCGATGCTTCCGTCAGCGCAGAAGAATTGGCGCGCTACATCAACGATAACGCGCCTTACTTTTTTGTGCCGCGCTACATCGAATTTGTGAGTGAATTGCCCATGACGCCAACCAACAAAGTGCAAAAATACAAATTGCGCGAAAAAGGTTTGAGCGGTGCTGTGTGGGATCGCACTAAAACTGATTTCAAAGTCAGCAAATAATTTTTTGATTTGCTAAAGCAGCGCTGCGCGATTATTCTTGCGCGCGGAGTTGGCCAGACAATCGCTGCCTTGCAAAAGGTGGAGGAAAGTCCGGGCTCCATAGGGCAGAGTGCCAGGTAACGCCTGGGCGGCGTGAGCCGACGGCCAGTGCAACAGAAAGCAAACCGCCGAACGGGCTGCAAAGCTGCGTGGTAAGGGTGAAATGGTGCGGTAAGAGCGCACCGCGAGTCTGGTAACAGACCGGCACGGTAAACCCCACTCGGAGCAAGACCAAATAGGAACCCTTTGGCGCGGCCCGCGTTGGGTTCGGGTAGGTCGCTTGAGGTCTGCGGTGACGCAGGTCCCAGATGAATGGTTGTCCACGACAGAACCCGGCTTATCGGCCAGCTCTAATTTTTTCTTCTTTCTTCAATACCCCTTCTCAAACAAATTAAACTTAAGGTTTTACTTTAGGT
Organism: Pseudomonadales bacterium; assembly: GCA_041395665.1. Lineage (NCBI taxonomy): Bacteria > Pseudomonadati > Pseudomonadota > Gammaproteobacteria > Pseudomonadales > Pseudomonadales bacterium. The sequence goes on along the minus strand of JAWLAB010000002.1, from coordinate 282,508 downwards.
TTGTTTTCTATTGCCATGATTTGTATAGATTTTGACCATCATGAAAAGTCGATAACTTGCTGCTATCTGGCGATAAATTGAGGCGAACTGCGCTGAACGCGCCATTTTCCTGCCTTGACAAGGTTTTTTGCCCCCTATAGTGTGCCTCTGTGGTGAAAAGTGGGTAAAAGTGGCGAATATGGGATTTGCTGCACCTGCGCACCAGGGATAGGCCATGTTTCGAGGCATAGCGGAAATCAATCTAGACCCGAAAGGGCGATTGGCGATTCCAGCCAAGTACCGTGAAGTACTGGCTGAGCTGTGCCGTGGTCAATTGGTCGCCACTATCGACATCCAAGACAGTTGCCTGCGCATTTATCCGCTGCCCGTGTGGCAAACCTTGGAAGCGCAACTGGAAGCACTGCCTAGCACCGACCCTAATGTGCGCCGCATTCAACGCCTGCTGCTGGGTTACGCCAGCGAATTGGAAATGGATGGCAACGGTCGCATTTTGTTGCCCGCTTCACTGCGCAAATACGCGCAGTTGGATAAAAAACTCGTGCTCGTCGGGCAGGGCAAAAAATTCGAATTGTGGAGTGAGGAAAACTGGCAGCAGTGTCTTGATACAGCCGTCAGTGGGCAGTTTGAGCTGCCTGCGGCGATGTCCACGATTTCGTTTTAGGTGTGAGCATGAGTCACTTCACTCACACAACGGTACTGCTGCAAGAAGCGGTTGATGCGCTGCTGACGGATCGCGACGGCATTTATATCGACGGCACTTATGGACGCGGCGGACACAGTGCGCTGTTGTTATCGCGTTTGTCTCCCGCTGGCAAATTGCTGGCTTTTGATCGCGATACAACGGCGATTCATCATGCAAAAACTGCGCACGCTGATGATGCGCGTTTTGCCATCGCGCACAATAATTTTGGCGATATGTTGAGCGAAGTCTCTGCACGCGGTTGGTTGGGCAAAGTGCGTGGGATTTTGTTAGATGTAGGTGTTTCTTCGCCGCAATTGGATGATGCCGAACGCGGTTTCAGTTTTTTGCAAAATGGTCCTTTAGATATGCGTATGGATACCTCGTCTGGCGTCAGCGCGAGTGAATGGATCAATCATGCGTCCGTAGAAGAGATGACCACAGTGTTTCGCGAATACGGTGAAGAGCGTTATGCGAAACGCATCGCACAGGCGATAGCAACAGCGCGTATCGAGCAGCCTTTTCAAACCACGCTGCAATTGGCGGAAGTAGTGTCTGCCGCCAATCCTGCATGGGAAAAACACAAACATCCTGCGACGCGTGTTTTTCAAGCGATACGCATTTTTATCAATAACGAATTGGGCGAGTTAGAAGCAGCGCTACAACACTCGCAACAAATACTGTGCAGCGGTGGTCGCATTGCCGTTATTGCATTTCATTCTTTGGAAGATCGTATCGTCAAACACTATTTTCGCGAGCAGAGCCGTGGAAAAGTATTGCCGCGCCATATTCCCGTCACGGGTGAAGCGGAAGGGCGCACACTGAAATTGGTTGGCAAAGCGGTTAAAGCCAGTGAGCAAGAAGTGGCACAAAACCCGCGTTCGCGCAGTGCCGTCATGCGCGTGGCAGAAAAATTGCCGATGGAGTGCGCAGCATGAGTGCGCAATCACCTGACGATCAGAAGAAAAGTTTCGAAATCAGTGTATTTGGTCTGTTCTGCCTCGTGTTATTAATTTTTTCTGTGATGGGCACGGCCTTGGGTGTGATTGTTTCCACTTTTGAGAATCGTCGTTATTTAGCCGAGTTAGAAACACTCCGCAAAGATGCGCGCAATATGCAGGTGTTGTGGGGACAGTATTTGGTTGAGAAAACCACTTGGGCTGCATACGGCCGCGTGCACGACATGGCAGAAAAAGATTTGGGTATGCAAGCACCGCAAACTGACAAAATTATCGTGGTTAAGGTGCAATGATGGCTGAGAAAAATATGTCATCAAGTAAAGTTCAGAGCAAGAAAAATATAACGCAAGATATTTTGCCGCGTGATGGCTGGCGCATGAAGACGGCATTTGGCTTTTTGGCTTTTCTCGCTTTGTTATTGTTGGGCGGTTTAGCGAACCATCAAGTTTTGATGAATCATGCTTTTTTAGAGAAGCAGGGTGAAGCGCGAATGGTGCGTCCTGTAAAAATTCAGGCGCATCGCGGCATGATCACGGATCGCAATGGTGAACCTTTGGCGGTAAGTACGCCGGTTGTCACGCTGTGGGCGAATCCAAAAGAAATGGGGCAAGACTTAGAAAGCTGGCGCGCTGTTGGGCGAATTATGTCTTGGGGCGAGCAGGAGGTACGCGAAAAAATGGCGCAGTACGGCAATAAAGAATTTATGTATCTGCGGCGACAAATGGCGCCAGCGGAAGCAGAAGTTATTTTGGCGGAAGGGATTGATGGTGTTTACGGCCAACGAGAATACAAGCGCTTTTATCCTGCGGGGGATGTCACAGCAAGTTTGGTTGGATTCACCAATATTGACGATCGCGGGCAAGAAGGAATAGAGCTGGAATTTAATGATGCTTTAACAGGAAAAGAAGGTCATCGTCGCGTTATTAAAGATTTGAAGGGGCGAGTTGTTAAAGATTTGGGATTACAAAGACCTGAGCAGCATGGTTTAGATATCGCATTAAGTATTGATCTTCGTTTGCAGTATTTTGCGCACACAATTTTGCAAAGCACGGTTGAAAAGTTTGAGGCAAAAGGAGGGTCTGCTGTTGTTATTGATGTGAAAACTGGTGAAGTGCTCGCCATGGTGAATTGGCCTTCATACAACCCTAATAATCGTATTGGCGTAAAACCAAATCAAATGCGTAACCGTGCAATGGTTGATGTATTTGAGCCAGGCTCAACGATGAAACCGCTGACGATGTCGGCAGCATTAGAAAGTGGAAAATGGAAGCCGGAAATGGTGATTGATACCAATCCAGGCAGCATCAATGTGCAAGGAAAAGTATTGAAAGATCACCGCAACTACGGCGTGATCAATTTGACAGGGGTTATTCAAAAATCGAGTCAGGTAGGCACGGCACGAATTGCATTATCGATGGACCCCAATGTTGTACGCGGTTTATTTCATCGTGTTGGTTTTGGACAGGTAACTGGTACAAGTTTTCCTGGGGAAAGTACTGGAGTATTACCAAGCTATCAGCGTTGGCGCGATCTTGATCGCGTCACCATGGCGTTTGGTTATGGTGTTTCCGTGACCACTTTGCAATTGGCACATGCGTACAGTGTCTTTGGTAATGAAGGCGTCAAAATGCCAGTTTCCATCTTGCGAAAAGATGCAGTGACGCAAGGTGAACGCGTATTGCCAGAAAAAGTGGTACAGCAATTAATTCCAATGCTGGAGTCTGTCACTCTGCCTGGCGGTACTGCAACGCGCGCGAAAGTGCCAGGCTTTCGTGTGGGGGGTAAGACAGGCACGGTGCATAAATTGGATGGTCGTGGTTACAGCCCAAATCGTTATGTTGCCGTATTTGCAGGCATTGCGCCGATCAGCAACCCGCGTTATGCCATGGCTGTCATGATTGATGAGCCGAGCACGGGGCAGTATTACGGTGGTGAAGCGGCAGCACCTGTTTTTAGTCAGTTAATGCAAGGGGTTTTGCAGTTGATGGGAGTAGTACCTGACGCTATTCCTCCAGCAACAACACAACCACAAACGGCAGAAAAAAATAAAGTCAATGTCAGCAAGCCTGCTACTAAAGGGGTGACTGCATGAATGGCCTAGCGGCAGTGCGTACTTGGTTTGGCGATGTATTGCAGGGTGCAACCGTTGCGCATTTGCAATTAGATAGCAGAAAAGTGTGCGCTAACGATGTGTTTTTTTCTTTGGTCGATGAACCAGAAATAGCACAGGCACACATCGCACAAGCAGTGCAACGCGGTGCAGCGGCTGTCGCTGTGGATGCGTCGCAGCGCAATAGTGCTGCAAATAATTCCCCCACTATTCTTATTGCTGATTTGAAAAGAAACCTTGGTGCAATCGCGCACGCTTTTTATGGTCAGCCTTCAAAAAACTGTACTGTTGTTGGTATTACCGGCACCAACGGTAAAACATCGTGCTCGCATTGGTTGGCGCAAGCGTGGCAGAAAACAATCGGTCAGACGGCATTTATGGGCACGCTAGGCTGCGGCATGTTGCAGCAAGCGCAGCGTTTTGAAACGGGAATGACAACGCCAGATGTGTTGACGGTGCATCGCTTATTAGCTGATTTAGTGCAACAAAATACCAATATGGTGGCTATGGAAGTTTCGTCACACGCGCTCGATCAACACCGTGTCGATAGCGTGCAATTTGATACAGCTATTTTCACCAATTTAACGCGTGATCATTTGGATTATCACGGTGACATGGCGAGCTACGCGGCGGCGAAACAAAAATTATTTGATGTGGATGCGCTGCAATTGGCGATTATCAATGCTGACGATGCTTTTGGTCAGCAATTGATTGCACGCGTGCAAAAAAATGGAAAACCAGTGCTGAGTTACGCGCTGGAAAATGTAACAAGCGATCTCGGAGTGGAGCGTTATGAGGTAACTGGACAGGGTATCGCTGCCAGTATCCGTACGCCCTGGGGGAAAGGTGAGCTACAGAGCAGATTTCCGGGGGGATATAACCTGCTCAATACCCTTGCGGTAGTAGCCACCTTGTGTGGTCACGGCATCGGCCTTGAAGCTGCGTTGCAAGCAGTCGCGCAGTTAGAGGTCGTGCCGGGGCGCACGCATATCGTTAGTGAAAAAAATGATGACATCTTGGTGGTGGTGGATTACGCACACACCCCCGATGCTTTACAGAAAGTTTTGCAAGCACTGCGTCCACAAACGGCAAAGAAGTTGTGGTGCGTATTTGGATGTGGCGGCAAACGTGACAAAGGAAAACGCCCGCAGATGGCGCAAGCTGTGCAAGCTTTAGCTGATTACGTTGTGGTGACGACCGATAATCCACGCGATGAAAAGCCAGAGCAAATTATTGCGGAAATCGTTGCTGGTTTTGTGGCAACAAGCCACAAAGCATACGAAGTGATTGTTGATCGTGATGAAGCTATCAAGCAGGTCATCACCAACGCTTCTGCGGGCGATATTGTGCTGTTAGCCGGTAAAGGCCACGAAGATTATCAAGAAATTTTAGGTCAGCGCCTGCATTTTTCCGATGTGGAGCACGCGCAACAGGCTTTGCATCTGCGTCGTCAGCAGCACGCAGGCGGTGTCGCATGATGCGAGCGCAAACGCTATTTGTGGTGGCGGATGCCTGTGGTGCTGCTCGCAGCGCAACGGATACTGCGTTTACACGCGTGGTAATTGATAGCCGTAAAGTGCAAGCGGGCGATTTGTTTGTCGCGCTGGCTGGCGAGCGCTTTGATGCGCACGATTTTTTGGCTGATGTGCAGAGAGCAGGCGCTGTCGCTGCTATCGTCGAAAGAAAAAATGCTGCATTAAATTTTCCGCAGCTGGAAGTGAGTGATTGCGTGCAAGCATTGGGAAAAATTGCCTGCCTGAATCGCAATTTATTTAGCGGAAAAATAATTGGCTTAACGGGCAGTGCCGGTAAAACCACGACCAAAGAAATGATTGCTGCAATTTTGGTACAGCAGGGCAAGCCCCTAATCACACAAGGCAATCTCAATAATCATTTGGGTGTGCCATTAACGCTATTGTCGTTATCGCCTGAGCATGATTGTGCCGTGATAGAAATGGGTGCTAGTGCAGTGGGTGAAATTCGTTATCTCACGCAGATGGTGAAGCCGCAAGTTGCTTTGGTGACCAATGTCGCGCCAGCGCATCTCGAAGGATTCGGTTCAATAGAAAATGTTGCCAGCGGCAAACGAGAAATTTTTGAAGGTTTAGCCTCAGATGGAACAGCGATTATCAATTTAGATAATTCGTGGACAGCTTCTTGGCTGGATAGTGTCTCTGAGCAGTTTCGTGTGCTGACTTTTTCTATGCAAAAAACGGCCGATGTGTTTGCAGAAAATATTGTGCAAACAGCAGCGGGTGTTTCCTTTGCGCTTTGCACATCAACAGAGCACCGCAATATCGCTCTAAATTTTATTGGAACACACAATGTAGGCAATGCACTCGCCGCAGCGGCGAGTTGTTTGGCCTTAGGTATTTCACTGGATGTAATTGCGCAAGGCTTGCATACGGCGAAGCCTTACAAGGGTCGTTTGCAACTCAGAAAAGGTGTGCAAGGCAGTAGTGTGATTGACGATAGTTATAACGCCAATCCGGCATCGGTGCGCATGGCAATTGATACTTTGATGCAGTGTGATGGTGAGAAGATTTTGGTGCTCGGCGATATGGGTGAATTGGGTAGTGATGCAAAAGCCCTGCACGCAGAAATTGGCAGTTATGCCAGGCAAGTTGGTATAAAAAAACTATTGGTGACAGGTGAGTTATCACGGGCAACGGCACAAGCTTTTGGTGCGGAGGCGCAGCATTTTCCCAATTGGGAATTGTTAACTGAGCGTTGTGTTGTATTAGCGCAGGCAAAAACAGTTTTTTTAATCAAAGGATCCCGCAGTGCGGGTATGGATAGAGTTGCCGATCACTTGGCGGCTACAGAGGATTCATTATGTTGATTTGGTTGGCGGAATATTTATCACAATATTGGAGTGCATTCTCCGTTGTGCAGTATCAAACATTTCGCGCCATCATGGGAGTGCTGACTGCATTGGTCTTTTCGTTATTGATGGGCCCGTCAGTCATTGCTTATTTGCAGCGATTAAAAATTGGCCAGTCTGTGCGCACCGATGGGCCTCAGTCGCATTTAGGTAAATCAGGCACACCGACTATGGGTGGTGTTTTGATTTTGTTATCTATTTGTTTAAGCACTTTTTTGTGGGCGAAGTTGGATAATCGCTATGTTTGGGTGGTTATGCTTACCACCGTTTGTTTCGCCGCTATTGGCTGGGTAGATGATTGGCGAAAAGTGGTAGAAAAAAATTCACGAGGCTTGCCTTCGCGTTGGAAATATTTTTGGCAGTCGGTATTCGGTTTGGCATCAGCTTGGTTTTTATACGAAACGGCAAAAACACCTGTTGAGTTACAGTTGTATGTACCATTTTTTAAAGATGTGGCTATTAACCTCGGTTGGTTCTATGTGCCCTTTGTTTATTTTGTGGTCGTTGGTTCTAGCAATGCCGTGAATTTAACGGATGGATTAGATGGTTTGGCCATCATGCCTTCAGTCATGATTGCGGGAGCGTTAGCTGTATTCGCCTACGCTGTAGGTAATATCAAATTTGCTGGTTATTTGAATTTGCCTTACATCGAAGGCGCAGGTGAGTTGATTATTTTTTGTGGAGCCTTTGTTGGTGCTGGCTTGGGCTTCCTCTGGTTTAACACTTATCCGGCGCAAGTGTTTATGGGCGATGTCGGCGCGTTGGCCTTGGGTGCTGCGTTGGGTTTGATTGCCGTTATCGTGCGCCACGAAATTGTGTTTTTCATTATGAGCGGTGTGTTTGTGATGGAAACCGTGTCCGTTATTTTGCAAGTGGCCTCGTTTAAATTAACGGGCAAACGTATTTTTCGCATGGCGCCTATACATCACCATTTTGAATTAAAAGGTTGGCCAGAGCCGCGCGTGATTGTGCGTTTTTGGATCATTACCGTTATTTTAATTCTCATTGGTTTAGCAACCTTGAAACTGCGTTAATTAGGAAAGTTTGTGAATTTATCGGCAAAAAAACGCGCAATTATCGGGATGGGCAAAACGGGCCAGTCCTGCGCGCAATTTTTGCAAAGCCAGAACGAAAGTTTTGTCTGGTGTGATACGCGTGAGCAGCCAGCCGATGTGGCGTGGTTGCGTACGCAATATCCTGCTGTTGAATTTCATTGCGGTGCTTTGTCGGCAGACTTGTTGCGCGATACGAGTGAATTGATCGTCAGCCCTGGTGTTACTGTGCTGGAGCCCGCTATACAAGCGGCGGTGGCAGCAGGCGTTGCTGTGGTAGGTGATATTGAATTGTTTGTGCGCGCCACACAAAAGCCCATCATCGCTATCACCGGTTCCAATGCAAAAAGTACCGTAACAACTTTGATCGGTGACATGGCGGCAGCCTGCGATTTGCGGGCGGGTGTTGGCGGTAATTTGGGTACGCCTGTACTGGATATGTTGCAGCAAGATGCAAACTTGGATTGCTATGTGTTGGAATTGTCGAGCTTCCAGTTGGAAACGACATGCAGTTTGCGTGCGCTGGTCGCCACGGTGTTGAACATCAGTGACGATCACATGGATCGCTACGACAGTGTGCATGCTTACACGGAAGCCAAGCATCGTATTTATCACAACGCAAAAAATATAGTATTTAACCGCGCGGATGCGTTGACGCAGGCTGATGAAAAAAATGCAGCGCTTCGTTGGTCATTTGGTGTTGATAGTGGTGATGCGCAGCACGGTGTCGGCGTAAAAAATTTTGATGGTCAGCCTTGCTTGGTTTTGAATCAACAGAAAAAAATAATGCCGCTGTCGGATATTCGTATCGCTGGCTTACACAATGTTGCCAATGTGTCGGCGGCTTTTGCTATTGCGGCGGCAGCGGGATGGGAGCTAGAGCGTTGCGCGCATGCAGTGCGCGAATTTAAAGGTTTGGCGCATCGCTGCCAATGGGTGGCTGAGAAAAATGGTGTGCGCTATTACAACGATTCTAAAGGCACGAATGTTGGCGCAACGATTGCGGCGATTGAGGGTTTGGCACAAGAAAAAAATCTGGTGTTGATCGCCGGCGGTGAAGGCAAAGGTGCTGATTTTTCAGTGCTATCCCCTGTGATTGGAAAATATGTGCGTGCTGTAGTGTTGATCGGTCGTGACGCCGGCATTATTGCCAATTATTGTTCGGGCGCAGTGCAATTTCATGCAGCATCAATGATAGGCGCTGTGCAACAAGCAGCAGCCATCGCGCAAGCTAATGATGTGGTGTTGTTGTCACCAGCTTGCGCCAGTTTCGATATGTTCAAGAATTATGAAGATCGTGGCGCGCAGTTTTGTGCGGCTGTGGAGGCGTTGGTATGAATACGCTGCTTTCATTGTCGCGCACGATGTGGGGGAGAGTGGCTGCGGGAAATTACCCGATACGCAGCAATCACCGCGGCAATTTGGCATGGGATTTGGATATGCCGTTGCTCACAATCACTCTGTCACTGTTGTGCATTAGTTGGGTGATGGTAAGTTCCGCTTCACTGGATTATGCGATGCAGCAAACAGGTGACGCTTTTTATTTTAGTAAACGCCACGGTATGTATGCATTGATGGCGATTACAGTGGGCGCTGGTGTATTGCGTATTCCATTTTATTGGTGGAAGCAAATTCATATGGCTTTCTTGATTGTGGCAGTGGCACTACTGGTTGTTGTATTGATTCCCCATGTTGGCAAGCGAGTCAATGGCAGCCAGCGCTGGATTAGTTTGGGCTTTATGACGCTGCAAGTGTCAGAAATTGCAAAATGTGCAGCGATTGTTTTTTTCTCTGGTTATTTAGTGCGCCGCCGCGATGAAATGCATAGCAGTTGGTGGGGGTTTATTAAGCCGTTTCTTGTGCTGGGCTTGTTGGCCGTATTGTTATTAGCTGAACCTGATTTTGGTGCCACTGTTGTTATTGGTTTATCAACGCTGGCATTGCTGTTTCTTGCAGGAGCGCCTCTACAAAAATTTTCACCTTTTTTTGCGGTTGTTGTGGTTGGCGCAGCTATTTTGGTGGTAACAGAACCTTATCGCCTTGCACGGATGATGGCATTTATTGACCCTTGGGAAGAGTCGGTCATGTATAAAAGTGGTTATCAATTAACGCAATCTTTGATAGCAATTGGTCGCGGCGAATGGTTGGGTGTGGGCCTAGGACACAGCGTGCAAAAGTTGTTTTATTTGCCAGAAGCGCACACGGATTTTGTGTTCAGTATTTGGGCGGAAGAATCAGGTTTGGCGGGGTGCTCAGTGATCATTGGTTTATTTGCAGCAATGATTTGGCGGATGTCATTAATTGCTCGCACAGCAGCAGATCGCAATGAAACTTTTGGCGCTTTGGTTGCGTTGGGTTTGGCGATGGTGATTGCATTTCAAGCATTCATCAATATTGGTGTTGCGTCTGGTCTGTTGCCTACCAAAGGTTTAACGCTGCCATTTATCAGTTATGGAGGTAGTAGTTTGATCGTGAGTGTAGCAATGGCTGCTATGGTCTTGCGTTTGAGTTACGAGAATCGAATGGCAGAAAAGCCACAAGTGGTGATGGGATGAGCACAAAAAAGAAAGGTCGCGCCTTGATCATGGCGGGCGGAACAGGCGGTCATGTTTTTCCAGCATTGGCTGTTGCCAAAGTATTGCTACAACGCGGCTGGCAAGTGGAGTGGTTGGGCACAGAAAAGGGGATTGAAGCGCGTGTCGTGCCTGCAGAAAATATTCCATTGAATTGCATCACGGCTGTTGGTTTGCGCGGAAAAAGTTTCACGCATTTATTAACGGCGCCTCTGAAATTATTGCGCGCGCAGTGGCAATCTTTGCGCGTATTTCGTCGTTTTCGCCCCGATGTAGTGTTAGGTATGGGGGGGTTTGCTTCAGGCCCCGGCGGTTTATCCGCACGCTTGCTGCGCATTCCTTTAGTCGTCCATGAGCAAAATGCTGTGGCGGGTACAACCAATCGTATTTTGTCGCACCATGCGCGCAGATTGTTGTTTGCTTTTCCCGATGTTTTTCCGCGCGGTGAATTGGTGGGTAATCCTGTGCGTGATGATATTGCGACGCTCGCATTTTCTGGTAAACCGACTAAGCCATCAAACACGCGTTTGCGTTTGTTGGTGTTGGGCGGTAGCCAAGGTGCGCGCATATTGAATACTTTATTACCGCAGGCTTTGGCGTTGTTACCTGAAGCGGAGCGACCGTTTGTTTTTCATCAGTGCGGTCGTGAAATGGTGGAGGAAACACGAAAAAATTATCAGCAAGCGCAGGTAACGGCGCAGATAGAGCCCTTCATTGAAAATATGATGGAGATGTATAGCTGGGCGGATTTTGCTGTATGCCGCGCCGGTGCAATGACGGTGTATGAATTGGCGTGTGCACAATTACCGGCTTTATTAATTCCATTACCCACTGCAATTGATGACCATCAAACGATCAATGCGCGTTGGTTTGAAAAAGCTAAAGCGGCCAAAGTGTTACCGCAGGCCACTTTGGATGCAAAAAGTTTGTCGCAGCAGATACAAAACTTGATGCAAGACCGCGCAGCATTGCAAGCGATGTCAAAAGCCATGAAAGGTTTAGCGCAGCCAGATGCTGCCAGTAAAGTTGCCACAATTTGCGAAGATATTTTAATTGAGGATACGCAAGATGCCTGATATCAGCAGCACAACAACAGGCTTTGTGATTCCTGATATGCGCCGTATTCGTCGCATACATTTTATTGGTATTGGTGGCGCGGGTATGTGCGGCATCGCTGAAGTGTTGTTGAATCAGGGGTACATTATTTCAGGTTCTGATTTGCGTGAAGGTGTAGTCGTTGATCGCCTGCGTTCTCTTGGTGCTACGGTGTTGATTGGTCACTCAGCAGACAATGTTGCTGATGTGAATGTCGTCGTGGTCTCGACGGCGATTGATCCAAAAAATCCAGAATTGTTGGCTGCGCGTGAACTGCGCATTCCTGTTGTGCGTCGTGCCGAAATGTTGGCAGAAATCATGCGCTATCGTCACGGCATTGCTGTAGCAGGTGCACATGGAAAAACAACGACGACCAGTTTGATTGCATCTATTTTGGCAGAGGCAGGGCGCGACCCCACTTATGTTATCGGCGGTCTGTTGAACAGTTCTGGCAGTAACGCGCGTTTAGGTGCAAGCCGTTATTTGGTGGCAGAGGCGGATGAAAGCGATGCATCATTTTTGCATTTGCAACCGATGGTGTCGGTTGTCACCAATATCGATGCCGATCATATGGAAACTTACGGCGGCGATTTCAAAAAGCTGCAACAAACTTATGTGCAGTTTTTGCATAACTTGCCGTTTTACGGTGTCGCGGTGGTGTGTGTAGATGACAAACCGCTGTGCGAAATTTTTCCGGATGTCGGTCGTCCACTGTTGACTTACGGTATGAGTGAAGAAGCCGATTTTCGTATCGTCGATGTGCAGCAAGAAAAAATGCAAAGCCGTTTTACCGTGTTGCGCCCTGAGCATCCGCCGATTACTGCCGTGATTAATTTGCCTGGTTTGCATAATGTGCAAAATGCAGCGGCTGCCATTGCTGTCGCAACGGATGAAGGTATTGCGGATGATGTGATTGTGCGTGCCTTGGAAAAATTTCAAGGTGTGGGCCGTCGCTTTCAAGTGTACGGTGAATATCCTGTGCAATCTGGCACCGCAATGTTGGTGGATGATTATGGTCATCACCCGCGCGAAGTGGAATCGGTTGTCAACGCTGTGCGCAAAGGCTGGCCAGAGCGCCGTTTAGTAATGATTTATCAACCGCATCGCTACACGCGCACGCGCGATTTGTATGACGATTTTGTGCAAGTGTTGTCGAAAGTGGATGTGCTGCTGTTATTGGATGTGTATTCCGCCGGTGAAGCGTTTATTGCCGGCGCAGACAGTCGCGCATTGGCGCGCAGTATTCGTCAGCGTGGACAAGTCGATCCTGTGTTTGTCGAATCGATCACTGAAGTGCCCGATGTGTTAGCGCCACTGTTGCAGGCGGGTGATATTGTGGTGACGCAAGGTGCGGGCAATGTCGGTTCTTTGTCGGGCATGTTGGCACAGCGCGGTTTACAAGTTGCAACATCGAGCGGTGGAAAAAAATCATGAGTCATGCTTTGTCTGCTCAGTTAGGCCATGTGGCAGTTTTGTACGGCGGACTGTCATCAGAGCGCGAGATTTCTTTGAAAAGTGGTCAGGCTGTTGCCGACGCTTTGCAACGCAGTGGCGTATCCGTTGAATTAGTCGATGTGGATGCAGATTTTTTAAGTGTGCTTGCCGAGCAACAAAAAGGTTCGCGCAAAAAATGGGATCGCGTTTTTATTGCACTGCATGGCGTGGGCGGTGAAGACGGCAAAATGCAAGCCGTGTTGGACATGGCGGGCGTGCCGTATACCGGCAGCGGTGTGCTGGCTTCTGCATTGGGCATGGACAAATGGCGCACCAAAATGGTGTGGCAAGCGCAACAATTACCGACACCAGCGTATGCGTTGTTGAATGAAAATACAGATTGGTCTGCGTGCATGGCATCACTGGGTGAATGTGCCATCGTGAAGCCCGCGTGTGAAGGCTCTAGCATTGGTATGCGTCGCGTTACCAGTGCGCAAGAATTGCGCGAAGCATTTGAATACGCCAAAGATTTTGCCGGCGCTGTGTTGGCAGAAACATGGATTACCGGTGCAGAGTTCACCGTTGCTATTCTCAACAATAAAGCCTTGCCTGCTATCCGTTTAGAAACAGGGCGTGAGTTTTATGATTTTGAAGCGAAATATTTGAGTAATAGCACGCGCTATTTGTGCCCTTGCGGTTTATCGGCTGAACAAGAAAAAAACTTACAGCAGTTAGCAGAATCAGCGTTTGCTGCGGTGGGTTGTTCCGGCTGGGGGCGCGTGGATGTGATGCAAGATGCGCGTGGCGATTTTTATCTACTGGAAGTAAATACGGTACCCGGTATGACCGACCACAGTTTGGTGCCGATGGCTGCGAAAGCTGCCGGTTTGTCATTTGAAGCATTGGTGTTGGCGCTGATTGAATCTACTATGCAGGGTGCTGTGAATAATGCTTGATCGCAGTTTGAGTTCGTCAGGATTTGCACGCACTGCAACCGAGTTGCAGTCGTCAAATTTTGATCGTGCAGGACTTGAGAGAACGCTACCCGGTCACACAATGGCTTACGGTATTGGTTTGTTGTTTTTACAAACTTTGTTTGTCTGCGCGTTGATTGCAGGTAGTTATTTTGCACTACCTTGGCTGCGCGCAACTTTTGATAAGCCCATTACTCATGTGCAAGTACGCGGAGAGTGGCAAGCCTTGGATAGGCAAGCGATTGAGCGCGCCGTAGCTATATATGAAACCGATACTTTTTTGCGTATTGATCTCGATAAATTAGTGAAAGAACTGGAAGGTCAGCCATGGATTGCGCGTGCGCGCGCACGCCGCCAATGGCCTGACACAGTCGCAATCGACATCGTAGAAGAAAAGCCGATTGCCTACTGGGGTGATCGCTGGATGGTGAATGCTAAAGGGCGTATTTTCGAGCATCAGGGTTTGTATCAAAACCAGTCACTGCCGCGCTTATGGAGTGAAATTGCTGTCCCGACTGAAACCATGAATTACTACCAAATTTTTGAGCATCAATTGCAGGCGGTTAACCTGCGCTTGCAGGGTATTAGTCAAAACTTACAGGGCGATTGGCGTTTAACGCTCGACAGTGGTTTGAGTGTGATTTTAAGCCGCACAGATCCCGCAAGCAGCATTCGTTATTTTGTTGGTATCTATCAGCAAGTGATATTGCCTTCGCAGCGACAGGCTTTGGTTATTGATATGCGTTATCGGCACGGTGCAGCCATTCGTTGGCAACAGTTAGCTGCGACAGAAACTGCATCACCACCGACAAAAAATCTTGCAGGAGAAAAATCATGAATGAGGAAAGAAATCGCGTCGTTGCTCTGGATATCGGTACATCCAAAGTGGTGGCTTTGGTGGGTGAACTAGATGCCGATGGCTGCTTGGAGATCATTGGTATTGGCAGCCACAAATCGACCGGTTTACGCAAAGGCGTGGTGGTGGATATTGAATCTACCGTGCAATCGATTCAACGCGCTGTCGAGGAAGCAGAATTGATGGCCGGCTTTCAGATTCATTCTGTATTTGCAGGTATTGCCGGTAGCCATATTCGCAGTTTGAATTCGCACGGCGTGGTGGGTATTCGTGATCGTGAAGTACAGCAGGCGGATGTTGAACGCGTTATTGAAGCGGCACAGGCAGTGGCCATACCTGCCGATCAAAAGGTGCTGCACATTTTGCCGCAGGAATACATCATCGATAATCAAGAGGGTGTGCGTGAGCCGATAGGTATGTCGGGTGTGCGTTTGGAAGCCAAAGTGCACTTGGTCACTTGCGCGGTCAACGCTGTTCAAAATGTGGAAAAGTGTATTCGTCGCTGCGGGTTGGAAGTGGAAGATATTGTGTTGGAGCAATTGGCCTCCAGTTATTCCGTGTTGACAGAAGATGAGAAAGAATTGGGTGTGTGTTTGGTGGATATCGGTGGCGGTACAACCGATATCGCTGTGTTCACCGAAGGTTCCATTAAACACACACAGCAGTGATTCCCATTGCGGGTGACCAAGTCACCAATGACATCGCCATGGCGTTGCGCACTTCCACGCAAGCAGCAGAAGAAATTAAAGTGAAATATGCGTGCGCACTGACGCAACTGACGCGCGCAAATGAAATGATCAACGTGCCCAGTGTTGGTGAAAGAAATTCACGCGAATTATCGCGTCAAACGCTAGCGGAAGTGGTCGAACCAAGGTACGATGAACTGTTTACACTGATTCGTGCAGAGTTGTCTCGTAGTGGGTACGAAGGCATGATCGGAGCGGGAATTGTTTTAACCGGCGGCACTTCAAAAATCGAAGGCGCGGTGGAGTTAGCAGAAGAAATTTTTCACATGCCGGTACGCGTGGGGGCGCCAGCAAATATCAAAGGACTCGATATTGTGAAGAATCCTATTCATGCCACGGGTGTTGGGTTGCTGTTGTACGGTATTAAGCAACTGAAGGAAGGCAAACCGAGTATGGATGGGGAGACCGATCAAACAGGGGTGATCGAAAAAATAAAGCGTTGGTTTAATAAAAACTTTTGACCGTTATGGCCGTTTAACAAAAACGATGTTTAACAAAAAACAAGGTGGGGGAATGCCATGTTTGAATTAGTAGAAAACTTAGCACAAAACGCAGTGATCAAAGTGATTGGTGTCGGCGGTGGCGGCGGCAACGCTGTGCTCCACATGGTGGAGAACAATGTCAGTGATGTTGAATTCATTTGTGCAAACACTGACGCGCAGGCGCTGAATAAAATGAAAGATAGCACCGTGCTTAAAATCGGCGGCGGTGTGACGAAAGGTTTGGGTGCAGGTGCCAACCCTGATATCGGTCGCCAAGCGGCGCTGGAAGACAAGGAGCGCATCGCAGAAGTATTGCGCGGTGCCGATATGGTGTTCATCACTGCCGGTATGGGCGGCGGTACCGGTACAGGTGCTGCACCCATCGTGGCGCAAGTTGCCCGTGAGATGGGCATTCTCACGGTAGCGGTCGTGACCAAACCTTTCCCTTTTGAAGGGAATAAGCGCATGGCTGTGGCACAGCAAGGTTTGGCTGAGCTGACAGAATATGTTGATTCTTTGATTACCGTACCCAATGAAAAATTGCTGGCAGCAATGGATAAAAATGTCACGATGCTGACAGCTTTCAGGGCGGCGAACGATGTATTGCTCGGTGCGGTGCAGGGTATTTCTGAATTGATCATGAAAGAAGGTTTGATCAATGTGGATTTTGCTGATGTGCGCACGGTGATGTCAGAAATGGGCGTTGCCATGATGGGCACGGGCAAAGCTTCTGGCGAAGGTCGCGCGCGCGCGGCTGCTGAAGCGGCAATTCGCTGCCCGCTGCTGGAAAATGTTGATCTGCAAGGTGCGCGAGGCATTTTGGTCAATGTAACGGCTGGTTATGACCTCGGTTTGGGTGAGTTTGAAGAAGTCGGTCGTGCCATCCATGAATTCGCCTCTGAGAACGCCACCATTGTTGTGGGTACGGTGATCGATCCAGACATGAGCGATGAATTGCGCGTCACAGTTGTAGCTACAGGCTTGGGTCAGCGCCCTGCTGAAGTGAAGCCAACGAAAGTAGTGGATAACACCGTAGGGCAATCGCGTATGGCTGCAGCAACATCAATGAGCAGCCCGCCAAACTATGATGAGTTTGATCAGCCGGCGGTTACGCGTCATCGTGGACGCGGTGAAACTTACGGCCGTACCTATGGTGGCGCGGACAACAGCTATACCTCGCCACGAGCAAGTTCGGCTTCGGCGGCGCGCAGCGAGCAGGAGTATTCATCATCGTTAGATCACCTTGATCAAAACGATTACTTCAATGTGCCAGCGTTTATTCGTCGTCAAGCGGATTAACGCCCACCCAAAGTAATCCATACGATAAAAACCTTTCCGGCGCCCCCGCTGGAAAGGTTTTTTTATGCCTGCAGGTAAGCGACGCTCTGCCGCTATAATGCGCCGTTCAGACCAAAGACATCGGGAGTTTTATTTGTGTCAGTGAATTCATCAAACTCGCAAGCCGTCATCACCATGGCTGAATTGGATTTAGCCGGAAAGCGTGTACTGATCCGAGAAGACCTCAATGTGCCAGTCAAAAACGGCAAAATTACTTCCGACGCGCGTTTAGTCGCCGCACTGCCGACCTTGCAGTTGGCGCTGCAAAAAGGCGCGGCAGTGATGGTGTGTTCACATTTGGGTCGCCCCACAGAAGGTGAGTTCTCGCAAGAAAACTCCATGCAGCCAGTGGCTGAGTATCTGAGTAAAGCACTGAATTGCGATGTGAAATTACTGAGCGATTATCTCGATGGTGTTGCTATTCAGCCGGGCGAAATCGTGCTGTTTGAGAATGTGCGCTTTAACAAAGGTGAGAAAAAAA
Organism: Pseudomonadales bacterium; assembly: GCA_041395665.1. Classification (NCBI taxonomy): domain Bacteria; kingdom Pseudomonadati; phylum Pseudomonadota; class Gammaproteobacteria; order Pseudomonadales; species Pseudomonadales bacterium. Next base: position 264,845 of record JAWLAB010000002.1, on the reverse strand, counting down.
ATAGCGATGAATTAGCGCAAAAATATGCTGCGCTGTGTGATGTTTTTGTGATGGATGCTTTTGGTACGGCGCATCGTGCAGAAGGCTCTACACACGGCGTTGCCAAGTTTGCCAAAGTGGCCTGCGCTGGCCCTTTATTAGCGGCGGAATTGGATGCGTTGGGCAAAGCCTTGGATAAACCGGCTCGCCCGATGGTGGCAATTGTTGCAGGCTCAAAAGTTTCGACAAAATTAGATGTATTGAATTCTTTGTCTACGCTGTGCGATCAATTGATTGTCGGCGGCGGTATCGCCAATACATTTTTGGCGGCAGCCGGTTACAAAGTCGGTAAATCATTGTGCGAACACGATTTAGTTGCAACAGCAAAACAAATCGCTGCAAAAGTACAGGTGCCATTGCCGGTGGATGTTGTGGTTGCGGATGCGACACAAATTGGCGATGACTTTATGGCGTTTGTCGCCAACAGCAAACCTGTGGTTAAAGCGGTGGCTGATATTAGTGATAACGACATGATTCTCGATATCGGTCCGAAAACTGCACAGCAATTTGCTGAGATGTTGAAAGCGGCAAAAACGATTTTGTGGAACGGTCCTGTCGGCGTGTTTGAAGTGGATGCTTTTGGTGGTGGTACGGAAGTCATGTCGCGTGCAATTGCGGATAGCTCTGCGTTTTCCATTGCAGGCGGTGGCGATACTTTGGCAGCGATTGATAAATACAAAGTGTCAGAAAAAATTTCTTACATTTCTACCGGCGGCGGCGCTTTCCTTGAATTTGTTGAAGGGAAAGAGCTGCCAGCGGTGGCTATTCTGCGCGAACGCGCAAAAAACTAATCTAACGGAGATTTGTTATGGCTTTAGTCAGTTTGCGTCAGCTGCTCGATCACGCAGCAGAATTTAATTACGGTGTGCCAGCATTTAATGTCAATAATTTGGAGCAGATGCGCGCCATCATGGAAGCAGCAGATAAAACCGATTCACCGGTGATCGTGCAGGCTTCTGCCGGTGCGCGTAAATACGCTGGCGCACCGTTTTTGCGCCATTTAATTCTCGCAGCAGTTGAAGAATTTCCACATATTCCTGTGGTGATGCACCAGGATCACGGCGTGAGCCCTGCTGTTTGCCAGCGTTCTATTCAGCTCGGTTTTTCTTCGGTGATGATGGATGGTTCACTCGGCGAAGACGGTAAAACACCAATGGATTACGACTACAACGCGCGTGTGACTAAAACGGTGGTTGATTTTGCGCACGCTTGCGGTGTTTCTGTTGAAGGAGAAATCGGCTGCTTGGGTTCTTTAGAAACCGGCATGATGGGCGAGGAAGATGGTCACGGCGCCGAAGGTGTGCTCGATCATTCGCAACTGTTGACTGACCCTGAAGAAGCAGCAAATTTTGTGCGCGATACGGGTGTGGATGCGCTGGCAATTGCGATCGGCACTTCGCATGGCGCGTACAAATTTACACGTCCACCGACGGGCGATATTTTGGCGATTGAACAAGTGAAAGCCATTCACGCGCGCATTCCGAATACACATTTGGTAATGCACGGTTCTTCGTCGGTGCCGCAGGATTGGTTGGCGATCATCAATGAATACGGCGGCGACATCAAAGAAACTTATGGTGTGCCGGTAGAGCAAATTGTTGAAGCGATTAAACACGGCGTGCGCAAAGTGAATATCGACACCGATTTGCGTTTGGCATCCACCGGCGCGATTCGCCGCTTTATGGCAAAAAATCCAGCTGAGTTTGATCCGCGTAAATATCTGAAAGAAACCGTCGGTGCGATGCGCGATGTGTGTATTCAGCGTTACGAAGCTTTCGGCACTGCGGGACAGGCGAGCAAAATCAAGCCGCTGTCATTGGAGGTGATGACCGATCGCTACGCTAACGGTGAATTGAATCAGCAAGTAAAATAAATGCCGCAGTAAAAAGAAGTAATAAAAAAGGTCGCTGTAATAGCGACCTTTTTTATTGGTGCGGAGAGTAAAACTCAGCCCTTATCTTTCAAGTAAGCATCGCGTGCTTTGATGATTTCCGCTTCAGCCGCTTTGGCATCTTGCCAGCCATCCACTTTCACCCATTTGCCGACTTCCAAATCTTTGTAGTTTTCAAAGAAGTGCTCGATTTGTTTGATCAGCAGTTGTGGCAAATCAGAAATTTCTTTCACATTGTCATACAGCGCAGACAATTTTTTGTGTGGCACGGCGAGCAATTTAGCGTCTTTGCCAGCTTCATCCGACATATTCAAAATACCAACAGGACGCGCGCGAATCACGGAGCCTGGCGCAACGGGATACGGCGTAACCACCAATACATCCAACGCATCGCCATCTTCTGACAGTGTGCCTGGGATATAGCCGTAGTTGGTTGGGTAGAACATCGGTGTTGCCATGAAGCGATCAACCATCAAGCAATCGCTGTCTTTGTCGATTTCGTATTTGATCGGTGCGTGGTTAGCAGGAATTTCGATTGCTACATAAATGTCGTGTGGCAGTTCTTTACCAGGGGGGAGGTCGTTATAGCTCATTAGGGTTCTCGTACAGGTGGGTAAAAAAAGCGGCGGAATTGTAGCAGCAGACGGCGCGGTCGTCTTTCTCAGTCTTTCACTTGCACCACGCCAGGGATGCTGCTGCTGACGGGTAGAAGCGACAACTGTGCTGCCATGTTGAGTGCGATGTCGCGGTAGCGTTCAGCCAGCGCGCCCGTGGGGTCTGCTGCAACCGTGGGTGCGCCACCGCCAGCCTGTTCGCGGATACGGCGATCCAGTGGCAGCGAGCCCAGCAGCGGCGTTTGATATTCCTGCGCGATGCGTTCGCCACCGCCCTCGCCAAAAATGTGCTCGGTGTGGCCGCAGTTGCTGCAAGTGTGCATGCTCATGTTTTCGATGATGCCTAGCACGGGCACGTGAATTTTGCGGAAAGCTTCGATGCCTTTGCGCGCATCCAACAACGCAATATCTTGTGGCGTCGTGACGACAACAGCGGCAGTTAAGGGTGCTGATTGCGACAGCGTGAGCTGGATATCGCCCGTGCCTGGAGGCATATCGATTAATAAGTAGTCGAGGTCATCCCACAGCGTTTGGTTCAGCAGTTGTTGTAACGCGCCACTTGCCATCGGGCCGCGCCACACCATCGGTGTGCTCTCGGTAACCAATACGCCCATCGACATCAATTGAATGCCGTGCGCCTGCATCGGTACAAAATACTTTTGATCGCGCGTGTCAGGGCGTGCGTCGGGCGCGATACCCATCATCACGGGAATACTGGGGCCGTAGATATCTGCATCCAATAAACCGACTCGTGCGCCTTCAGCGGTGAGAGCTAGAGCTAAATTGACTGCAGTGGTGGATTTACCCACGCCGCCTTTGCCGGATGCGACAGCGATTAAATTACTCACGCGTCGCATCGGCGCTGCTTTGCTGTGGCTGAGATGGTTGGCAACGCGCCAACGAATATCCCATTCAATTTTTTTGATGTCTGGAATGGCTTGCTGAATTTGCTGCTGTAGCGTGGCACTCAACGCGTTGCGCTGATCCAAAGGAATGGGATAGCCAAATTCCAGCTCGATGGATGCAATGCCACTGTCAACGCGAATGCGGCGTAAGCATCCGGCGGAGACTAAATCGGTTTGCAGGTAAGGCGCTGTATAGCGCTGCAGAAGGGCTTCAATTTGCGGGATTAATGCGGCCATGTGGCTATTGCTCTGAGAGGTTGCTACTATCAGCGCGAACGCTTGGGTAATTCTACCATTTGCTTCCATAAGCTGAGAAATAATAAGAGCGGGAGTGGTGGTGTTCTTGGGGCTATTGCACGGAAGATGGGTGGATGTTGAGTCACTTTACTTATATACGGGTACTGAACTTGTTGCTGGGAATTTCGCTGGCAACGACATCTTTTGTTTTGTCCTACAAGCATGAGCGCCAGCAAATTTTCCAAGAATTTACCTCGCAAGTAGACGCATTTGCCAGTTCTTTAGAGTTGGAATTGGGGAGAAATATCGCTGTATTGAATTCTTTTCGCAGTTTTCACGAAGCATTTCCACAGGTTGATCAAAAAGGGTTTGCAACGTTTAGCCGCAACGCGCGTGAATACAATGACGGTGTTTATAGTATGAAGTGGGTGCCACGCGTACTGGAAAAAGACCGTTCAACGTTTGAGTCAGAATTAAAAGCAAAATTTGGTGTGCAGGGTATTACGGATGTTGATGTTGCACAGAATGATAAGCCGTTTTCTCCTTCGCCTATCAGTGAAGAGTATTACCCTATTTCCATGTCAGAGCCTGAATTCAGTAATGAACTACCCATTGGGTATGATTTGGCATCAAAAATTGTGACGCGCACGGCGCTGGAAACGGCGACTTCCAATGATCAGGCCATCGCATCTACACCATTAACAATAACGGAAGATGGTAAGAAAAAATTTATCTACTTTATTTCACTGCCGCTGTATGCCCAAAGCGTTGATAGCGAAGAAGCTCGATGGAGAGAGTTAAAAGGGTTTATTGTCGGCTTGTATGATATCGATACTATTTTTAGCACAGTTTTGGGAAATACTTGGAATTGGAATGAAGATAACGGTATTGCCTTGGATGATAATTCTGGGCAGGTCAGCGCTTCTTCTATTCGTGTAGCGCAACATGTTGGCACGGATTTAGTCGATGATGACCGTTTCGTGTATTCCAAGCAGCTTTCTCCGATTGCTGATTTGCAGTGGTTTATCGTCGGTACGCCTTCAAAAAGTTATTTTCGCAGTCATCGCACGCTCTTTCCTTACATGTTAGGTGTGGGCATTTTGTTGTTCTCTTTGATGATTGAAGCGTATTTGCGCGTGTTGCGCCGTATGGATAATGAATTGCAGGATGCTGCGTTGATGGATGGTTTAACGCGCATTCCTAATCGTCGCCGCTTCTTTGAAATGGTGCATAAAGAATGGCCGCGTGCGCAGCGTTTCTTTAGACCGCTGACCATTATTCTTTGCGATGTGGATAACTTCAAAAAATACAACGATGTTTACGGTCATGTTCGCGGTGACCGTTGTTTGCATGATGTGGCGCAAGCGTTGCATAAAAGCATACATCGCCCTGGTGATATGGCAGCGCGTTATGGCGGTGAAGAATTTGCCATTATTCTGCCGGAAACAACATTAGAAGCTGCGCGAGAAGTGGCTGAAAAATGCAGGCAGGCTGTGCAAGATTTAGGTATTGAACACGCCGCCAATGCAAATTTCGGCGTAGTAACAATTAGTATTGGTGTAGCGTGCGTCGTACCAGAAGACGCCTTGCACTACGGCGATTTAATCGAGATGGCAGATCAAGCTTTGTACGAAAGTAAAGAACGCGGCCGAAACTGTGTGTCTTTGTATCGAACACGATCTTCCATCGTCTAGCTATTTTTTTGCAGTGCTGCTTTAAACTTGGACTTTTTTGAGTGTCATTAAAAATACAAGCCTATACTGGCGGCAGTAAAGAACGCTCCCTTTTTTTGTTAGCGTATTCAATTGCATTTGTTCTAATGCTTCTCCTTATTGTGCGAGTTTACTTGCGTCATGATAGCTTTGGTATTTGGGACTTCCCATTTATATTTGATTTTGCTAATGATTTTATAAAAACAGGTTTTTTATATAGCCAAGATGCTTCTCTTTATAAGCCTTCTGTTCCTACTGGGTATCCGCACCCGCCGTTATCACCTTCTCTTTTGATTTTTGTAATAAAGCTTGGATTTTCTAGAGAGGCGATATTTAACTTTTTGTCATTCGCGCATGTTGTGTGCTTTGTGGGTGCTGTTTGTTGTTGTTGGTATGGCGCCTTTGTGAAGCGCTCTTTGGCTTCGCTTTTTGCTATTTTTTTTGTTGCGGGTCTTATGATGCCTACAATGGAAAATAATTTGATGACTCTTCTGTTGGAGCCGTGCCTTCTTTTTATTGTTTGTCTTTCTTTGGTTTCTCTTTCAAGAGGTCATGATTTTCTAGCTGGTTCCTTTATTGGAGTTGGAGCTATGCTGAAAATTTACCCTGGAATTTTTTTGCTCTATTTTCTGTTGACTCGTAGATGGAAGTCTGTTTCTGGTGCGGCATTTGCTGGTTTTGTTTGTTTGCTGTTTTCTGTTTTTGTTATGGGTGTGGAGCAAAATGTAACGTACTTTTTTGTGGCTCTTCCTCAACAGCTTAAAGAGTTGCCTTATCTGTTTTTTTATGAAAATACATCGCTGCCGAGCTATGCGCTATATTTTGATCTGTTGTCGCCAGAGGGTGCAAAGCGTATTGGTACGGTAATTTTTCTAGCATTGTTATTTCTCTCTCTTTATCCATCTAGCATGGAGCCGCTAGCGACTAAGAACAAAAATATGATTATGTCTATTGATTATGCCGTGATTGTTGCCTTGTTGGTTTTGTGTATGCCAAATTCCTGGTGGAATTATCAGATACATCTGTTGGTTCCTGCTGTCGTTGTTGCTATTTTTTTGATAAAGCAAGATAGGGTGAGATGGGGGCTGCTGTCTTTATTTGTTTTTTCAATAATTTCATTATCTATCACGGTGGTTATGTCGATTGATAATGATATTCAGTATTTTATTGATATGGATAACTCTGTGCGTATGACATACATTGTGTTGAGAGGGCTGCCGAATATTATTCTTTTCGGGCTGCCCTTTTTTATTAGGTGGCAAATTTTTCTTGGAAAGCCGTACAACTATTAAGTTAAACTGCACCTACTCTGTAGCCGCTAGTGCCTCAGCCAATTTTTTTACGCCGATGACTTCCATCCCTTCAATTTTTTCACGCGGCGCGTTAGCGGCAGGCACAATGGCTTTGCGAAAACCGTGCTTCGCGGCTTCTTTGATGCGCTCTTGACCGCTAGGTACTGGGCGAATTTCACCGGATAAACCCACTTCACCGAAGACCACTAAATCGCGCGGCAGTGTGCGATTGCGAAAACTAGAAACCATCGCCAACAGCGAAGCTAAATCGGCACTGGTTTCAGATACTTTGACACCGCCAACCACATTCACAAACACATCTTGATCGCCGAGCATCAATTCACCGTGGCGATGTAAAACCGCTAACAACATCGCTAAACGGTTTTGATCCAAGCCGACTGCGACGCGCCGTGGGTTGCCGTAAGCATTGCTGTCAACAAGTGCTTGAATTTCTACCAGCAGTGGCCGTGTGCCTTCCCACACCACCATCACCACGGAGCCGCTGCTGATTTCATCGCTGCGCGATAAAAAAATCGCAGAAGGATTATTCACCTCGCGTAAGCCTTGTTCGGTCATGGCGAATACACCCAGCTCATTGACGGCGCCGAAACGATTTTTATGGCTGCGCAGTGTGCGATAGCGCGAATCATCGGTGCTTTCCAGCATGATGGATGCGTCAATCATGTGTTCTAACACTTTGGGGCCCGCAAGAGAGCCGTCTTTGGTGACATGTCCAACCAAGATCAACACCGTGCCAGTTTGTTTGGCAAAGCGCGTCAGCAACGCGGCGCACTCGCGCACTTGGCTGACGGAACCTGGCGCAGAGGCTAATTCTGGCCAGTGCATCACTTGGATGGAGTCAACCACCATCACAGCAGGTGAAAGTGATTCAGCGGCTGCTAACAGAGATTCGATATTGGTTTCAGACAGTGTGTGCAATTTATTGACGGGTAAGTTCAAACGGCGCGCGCGCATGGCCACTTGTTGCAGCGATTCTTCACCCGTGATGTAGAGGCAAGTTTGTGATTCCGCCAGTTGGCACAGCAGTTGTAGTAAGAGTGTACTTTTACCTGCGCCGGGGTTGCCGCCAATCAATACCGCAGAGCCGGCAACTAAGCCACCGCCGAGTACGCGATCCAACTCTGTGTTGCCTGTGTGTATGCGGGTTTGATCCTGCAGCGCAATTTGATCGAGCGTCTGTATACCGCCACCTGTTTTGCCAGCAAAGCCTTCGCGACGTGAGGGTGCCGTAGTTTTACTGCTGCCCAAGCGCACTTCAGAGAGAGTATTCCAACCGCCACAGGCCGTACATTGCCCTGCCCACTTGGTGTAATCCGCGCCGCATTCATTGCAGACAAAAGCGGTTTTGTTTTTGCTCATGATGGCTGTTTTCGCTGTAGAAAATTGGATTTGTAAAAACAGCGCCTATGGTACACCGCAGACCCTTGAGAATTATTTCGAAACTGCGCGTGGGTTTTTGTAAGAAAAGGCTTACAGCAATTGGAGACATTGGCGACTATGCGCACTAGGTATTTTTAGCAACAATGGCTTCACACGGACGACAGCACACACGGAGGTGCTAACCGAACGGATAGCCGGTAACACGGCGACAAGGAATGGATCAGTCAGGGAGCATGGAGCATTGGACTGATCTTAGAAGGCGCTCAAGGATGCGACCTGCTAGCGGCAGGTACTTATTTTGAGAGCACAAGGAAGACATCTAACAGATGGATCCGAACCCCGCAGCGCTGGAAGCACTGCGGGGTTTATTTTTTCCGCTATGATGAAATCAGTCAATACGCTGGAGACGCCCGTGAGTATCAAGGGTATTGTTATTTTTCTTGCCATCATCGGTGGTGTGATTTGGTTTGTGCAAAAGCAATCGCACGAACAACTCAGTAAGCCTGTCAATTTGCTGGAAGGTCAGCAAAAACAAATGCAAAAAGCCTCCAATCTTGGCAAGCAGATGCAGAACGATCTCGACCATAGAATGCAGTCAGTGCCGTCGGCGGAGTAAAAAAAACTACGAGCAGTGTGAGCTTTTACGCTTCTTCCGTTTCGTTGTGCAATAGGCGTTTACTGACGCCCCACTGTGCCAAGGTGCCGTTGGCGTGTTGGCTGATTGCGCGCGCATCGTGCATCGACAGCACTTCAGACAGCAATTTTTTTGCGTCTGCCATGCGCAGATGGCGGATAACCGATTTCACTTTGGGCAGGTTGTTGGCGTTCATGGAAAGCGCGTCATAGCCCATGGCCATCAATAGCACTGCAGAGCAGGGATCTCCGGCCATTTCACCGCACACACTGACGGTTTTTCCTTCGGTGTGTGCTTCATTGGCGATATAGGCCAGCGCTTGCAAGATAGCTGGGTGAAAATGACTGTAGAGGCCAGCGACGCGCGCGTTGTTGCGATCAACGGCCAGCAAATACTGCGTGAGGTCATTGGTACCGACAGAAAGGAAATCGGTGGCGCGTGCCAACTCGCGAATTTGGTACAGCGCAGCTGGCACTTCGATCATCGCTCCGAGCTGCGGTAGCTGAATATCGTGCCCTTCCTCCTGTAATTCATGCCATGCACGATGAATTAGCTGCAGCGCTTGCTCCAACTCTACTGTGCCGGAAATCATCGGCAGCATAATGCGTAGGTTATTCAGACCTTCGCTGGCTTTCAGCATGGCGCGTACTTGCACCAGAAAAATTTCTGGATGATCCAGTGAAACGCGTATACCGCGCCAGCCCAAAAAAGGATTGTCTTCACGGATAGGAAAATACGGTAGTGATTTGTCGCCACCAATATCGAGGGTACGCATAGTGACAGAGTGTGGTGCGAACGCGCTCAATTGCTCGCGATAAAGGCTGCGCTGCTCTTCCTCGCTGGGGAAGCGATCGCGCAATAAAAAAGCAACTTCTGTGCGATACAAGCCCACGCCTTCTGCGCCGCGATCCAATCCGCGCACCACATCGGTCATGAGCCCTGTGTTAGCCCACAGCGGTAGCCGATGCCCATCCTGCGTTTCGCTGAGCAGTGGCGTCAGTGTGTGGTACTCACGCGAGAGTTGTTGTTCTTCGCGCCACACTTCTTCAAATTGGTGGCGGCGCTCTTTGGTTGGATTGGTGTAAACCTTGCCGCGGTACGCATCGAGAATAATTTGTCGGCCATTCAGTTGCTGAATGGGTAAATTTGCCACGCCAACCACAGTGGGAATACCCATAGCGCGTGCCAGTATGGCAGCGTGGGATGCACCGGAGCCGCGCACTGAGATCAAGCCGACAAGCTGCCCTTCGGGCACTTCACCGAGCATGGAGGCGCTGAGTTCTTCGGCTACTAAAATGGTTCTTGCCGGATATACGGTGCGTTTGTTGTCCTGGTTTTGTAGGTTCATGGCTGCCAACACGCGCAAACCTAGGTCGCGCACATCGGTGGCGCGTTCGCGTAAGTAAGCGTCTTCCATGTCTTCAAAAGTGCGTATGTGTTCACGGATGACGCTGGCCAGTGCAGATCGTGCTTGTAGGGCGTCAGTGCGAATAAGTGCACTGATTTCGCCGCCTAAGGCACTGTCAGTCAGCATGCCGAGATAGACGGCAAACAGCGCGCGCTCTTCCTCGCGCAAGCGGTTTTGCAGCTGCTCCGACAATTGCTGCATATCCTGGCGCACGCGTTGCAGTGCGGCATTGAGCAGTATCAGTTCAGCATCAATGTCGTCCGTTTTCTCGATGGGGATACCATTGAGGTCGGCGGGCGGATAGACCACCACCACCTCACCCAGTGCCACGCCTTGTACGGCGGATATCCCTTTGAAATTGGCTTCTGGGGATTTATAGCCGTGCAGGCGGCTGGGTGGGTCGAGCGAGCGCGTCGCCTCAGCGTGCGCGATGATGGCCGCCAACTGCGCCGAGAGTGTGACGAGGAAAGATTCCTCCGATTCGTCAAAGTGTCGTTCTTCGATTTGCTGTACGACCAATACGCCGGTCACTTTGCCGTGGTGGATGATCGGCGTGCCGAGAAAGGAGCGAAAGCGCTCTTCGCCCGTTTCTGGAAAATAGCGGTATTGTGGATGTGATTCAGCATCATCCAAGTTGATCGGCTCTTCGCGTTTAGCCGCCAAGCCAACCAAACCTTCGCCAACTGCCAAACTGACTTTGCCCACGGCATCCTGATTCAAACCTTCGGTAGCCATCAGGATGTAGCGCTGGCTGTCGGTGTCGAGCAGATAAATGGAGCAGACCTGTGTTGCCATCTCGGTGCGCACGCGACGCACAATCAATGACAAGGCCTCCTCCAAGTGGGTGGCTGCGTTGACTTCTTGAACCAATTTTCGCAGGGCGTTTAGCATCAGACCCTCGCTTTATCGAAGCGATAAGCTGCTGGATAACGCCAAATGGTAGGGCGCAAGTTCCTTGAGGGCGCTGCGATAAACTTCGCGCTTGAAAGAGACGACTTGTGTGAGAGGGTGCCAGTAACTCACCCAGCGCCAGTGATCAAACTCAGGCGGTTCGTCGCTGTTATCAAAGTGTATTTTGGATTCATCGCCAACCATTTCCAGAAAAAACCATTTCTGTTTTTGGCCGATGCACAGTGGATTTTGATGTTTGCGTACCAAGCGGGGTGGCAGACGATAGCGCAGCCAGCCGCGCGTACAGCCTAAGATGCGGACATCGCTAGCGCCCAGCCCAACCTCTTCATTCAACTCTCGAAATAGCGCTTCTTCAGGGTTTTCCTGCGCTTGAATGCCGCCCTGCGGGAATTGCCACGCATCCATGCCGCCAACACGGCGAGCCCACAACAGTTCCCCTTGTGCATTCGCCAATATGATGCCGACATTGGGGCGAAAACCTTCTGAATCAACCACAAACACCTCACGATTGTCTGCATTGTTCCACAGATCACGGGCAGGGCAAAGTAACTTGTGCGTTGAATGTCTTAATCAAAAATGTGTCAGCTGTTGTGTGTGGCTATTGGTAACAACTTGCGTCGCATCTGGTAACAAATTAAGCGGTCAAACAATCGTAGATTTTGGTAGCTGTGTCTGTAATCGATTGATTTATAAAGATATGAAAAGTTGGCATGCAGATTGCAATAACTTTAGTACAACAATAAGAAATGGTAGCGGTAACAATAACAACGAACGCCGTGCCGACAACAAGAAAAATAACGCAGCCAAGAAGAACAAGACAAGAACAACAAGAATATAGGTTAAGAAAAATAATAAATAGCAACAACAGCAGCGTAGTACAAAGAGACTGCCAATGGATCGGGTAAAGGAAGGGTAGACGAAAGTCTGAACGCAAAGCCGGAACGAGAAATCGCTCCGGCTTTTTTTTAGATGTTAAAAATGATATAGCCGAGAATGCCTAGTACGCAGATGCCGAGCAGGATGGAGATCCACAGCATAGAGCCGTTTTGGTTCTTGCGCACAGGCACTTCATGGTAACGGTTGCCGTGAGAAGTGGGCTTAGTAATCCATTCTTTGGGCTGATACTCCTGCGCTTTCAGTGCTTCGATGTTTTGTAGTGTGCTGTGTAGATCCAAGGTCTTTTGTGTTGGATTGCTACTGGTGCCGGATGTCGTGCTGCTGCGATGGGTGGCAGGGCCTTGTACGCGGAAGCTGTAAACATCGAAGCGCAAACGATCGCCTGGGTTGACGACTTGCTCTCCGCTGATGCGCACTTCGTTGACATAGCTGCCGTTGGCTGAATCTAAATCCAGCACGGTCAAATAATCACCGTGTTTAAAAATTTGAGCGTGGCGGCGCGATAAATGATTGCCGGGGATGACGATATCGCAATCTTTGCCACGGCCCAGCAATACAGACTCTGCGTGTAGATCGAAGGCTTTTCCTGGTTGCCAGCTGCTGTCAGAAATCAATCGCCATGAGGCGCTGGTGTTGACGGCTGAACGAGGTGCTTGTTTTGGGCTTGGTGCGGCGATGCGAGTGGAAGTCAGATCGTTGTCGTCAGACTCCACCACTTCAAAGTGAACATTGCCGATGCTGACTACATCACCGCTGCGCAGGTCTTTGTATTTGACTTTTTTACCGTTGACGAAGCTGCCGCGCTGGCTCTTATTGTCTTGCAGGAACAATTTTCCATCGTGCTGGATAATGCGCGCGTGTGACTCTTCCACGGTGCTGGTGTCGAGCACGACGGTATTGCCTTGCCCTCTGCCCACAGTGCACACATTGGCAGTGATGGGAAAGGCGGGGCGGCTGTTATCCTTGAAGCGAAGCTGGTACATGGAGTTGTAGCGACGTCCGTGAAATCAAATAGGTCTTGTGGGCAATGCCGAGATAAATCGGCGGTCGATTATATATCTCTAACGGTAGGTAGTGGTAGGTTGGCATAGCCTATTCGTAGCGTTTTAATGCAAACAGATTCCTTGGATAAGTGTATGAAAATGAATGCTTCTGCATGTCGGCGTGCGGCTGTCGCGCTGCCATGGCAAGAGATCGATACCGTTCTGCTGGATATGGATGGCACGCTGTTGGATTTGCGTTTCGATAATTACTTTTGGCAGACACATTTGCCGCGTCGCTACGCGGAGGTACATGGTTTAACGGAAGGAGATGCGTATACCTTGCTGGAGCGACGGTTTTTGGCGGAGCACGGCAAGCTAAATTGGTATTGCTTAGATTTTTGGCAACGCGAATTACAAGTGGATATTCTTGCGCTCAAACGAGAGGTGCAGCATTTAATTGGTATGCGGCCTCACAGTGCAAAATTTTTGGATGCGTTAGCTGCGGCGGGGAAATCTATTTGGTTGGTGACGAATGCGCATGCCGATAGTATCCGTTTGAAAATGGAACATACTCCACTAGGGCATTGGTTGGATCGTATAGTGAGTTCGCATGATTTGGGTGCGCCGAAAGAATCGCCAATTTTTTGGCAAAAACTACAGGTGCAACACTCATTTGAGAAAACAAGAACGCTCTTTGTCGATGACACTCTTTCTATTTTGCAAGCGGCGCAGAGTTTTGGTGTAGCGCATCTGCTTTGTGTATTGCAGCCAGATAGTGGTTTGCCGCCGCGTACCGTAACAACATTCCCCGCCGTTGTTGACTTTAATGAATTGGAGATTGTGCAATGAGGAAATTACTTCTATTGGCAATTTTGCTTGGTTTCTTGGTGCCTGTGCGAGCAGAAGTATATAAATGGGTAGACGAGAATGGAAAGGTGCATTTTGGGGATCGCGCACCAGAGGATAAAAAATCTGAATCTATTGATAAGCAGCTTAATAAAGTCAATATTGACCATGGTAGTAGTGCCAAGCCAACAAGGTTGGCGCCACAAACCGAAAAAACACAGGATGAGAAAAATTTAGAGATAGAAAAAAAGAAAGCACTAGAAAAAGCGATTGGAACACAGTGTAAAAAGTGGCTGTTGGATATTGCAGCGATTGAGCGAGGAGATAGAGGGGCTTTTATTGGCGAAGATGGTAAAGAGGAGATTGTCTTGGAAAGGGATCGAGGGACAAAATTAGCTGAATGGAAGGATGATTACCGTAAATCAAATTGCCAAAAAATTTATCCTTTATCGAGATGATTTTCGATATTGTTGATGGTATGTAATAAGTAATGGTACCTACAAATGAACGATAAAAATTTAGATACGGTAGTGCGTTTTTTGTTTGAAAATGCGCCAGTACGCGGCGCATGGGTCAATTTAACGCAAAGTATGCAAGCAATGCCGGCGCTGACATCGACATCCATAATGGGAAAAAAACTGCTGGGAGAAAGTGTGGCAGCAGCCGCGTTGCTCAGTGCGAATTTGAAATTAGAAGGGCGCGTGGCTATTCAGGCGCGCGGTAACGGTGCGCTGCGTTTATTGGTAGCGGAAAGCACACAGCGCGCTGGCGTGCGTGGTGTGGTGGAGCTGGATGCAACATCGGTCACTGCTTTAAATGAATGGGTAGTTGATGGTTATCTCGCCATCACTTTATTGCCGGATCACGGTGAAAGTTATCAGGGTATTGTGCCGTTGCAGCACGCGCGCTTACAAGATTGTTTGGCGGATTATTTTCGTCAATCGGAACAATTAGAGACAGCTTTGTGGTTGGTGTCTGACGGAGAACACGCGGCGGGATTATTGTTGCAGGCCATGCCAGGCGCACGCGATGACGATAATGCGTGGCAGCATTTACATGCCCTGGCGAGCACAGTTAGAGATGAAGAGTTGTTGTCGCTGCCTTGTGAAAAATTACTGCACCGTTTGTATCATCAAGAAACGGTGCGTGTGTTTGATGCAGAGCCAGTAAATTTTCAGTGCTCGTGCAGCAAAGAGCGCTCGGCGGCGGCTTTGGCAACTTTGGGGCGCGAAGAATTAAAACAATTGTTTCAAGAGACACCTGTCGTTGATGTGGATTGTCATTTTTGCGGCAAGGCGTATCAGTACTCTGAACGCGATATCGACAAAATTTTGGACGAAATTTCACCAACACTGCATTGAAGTTTTCTAGCGAGGTGTCTTTATGTTGATCGAACCCGGTAGTCGTTTATTGATGATTGGTGCTTCACTCACGGACAGCGGCAGAGGGCGCCCCGTTGGTGAAGCGCACGAATTGGGCAATGGCTATGTATGTCAGATCAATGCGCTGCTTGGCGCTTTGTATCCTGCGCATAGTATTCGCGTGTTGAATGTTGGCACGAGTGGCAACACGGTGCGCGATCTCAAAGCGCGTTGGAAACAGGATGTATTGGATTTAGAGCCGCACTGGTTGTCGATATTGATTGGCGTGAATGATGTGTGGCGACAATTTGATTCACCGCTGCGCACCGAATTGCATGTGCCGATTGATGAATACGAGCGCGAGTTGGATGCCTTGATTCGCAGTGTGAAGCCTACTTTGCAAGGCTTGGTGTTGATGACGCCATTTTTTATTGAATCCAATCGTCAAGATCCGATGCGTGAGGCGATGGATGCCTACGGCAATGTCGTACGCAAATTGGCAGAAAAACACGGCGCAGTTTTTGTGGATACGCAGGCGGTGATAGATGGCTTGCTGGAACACATGCACCCGATGACGCTGTGTTGGGATCGCATCCATCCCAGCCAAACAGGTCACATGGCACTGTCGCTGGCGTTTATGCGAGCCATCGGCGCAGCGGTTTAGTTAATCCACTGCCAAAATTTCTTGCGCGTGTGCACGCGATTGCGCAGTGATTTTTTCACCGCCGATCATGCGCGCAATTTCATCAACGCGCAGTGCGTTATCCAGTGCTTGCAGTGTAGTTTCCATGCGTTTGTTTTTGAGTTGTTTACTCACTTGCCAGTGCTGATGTGCCTGCGCGGCGACTTGCGCTTGGTGTGTGACGCACAACACCTGCCCGCGTTCACCGAGCTGACGCAGTAGTTGACCAACCACCACGGCAGTTGCGCCGCCGATGCCGACATCCACTTCATCAAATATCAGCGTGGGCGTGCGCGAAGTGCTGGCCGTGACCACTTGTATCGCCAGTGATATACGCGACAGCTCGCCGCCAGAAGCCACGCGCACCAAACTGCGTGCTGGTGTATCGGGCTGGGTGCTGATTAAAAACTCGCTGTGTTCTGCGCCATGTTGGTGAGGCGCTGCATCTGCGTGTGGCGTTAATGCAATCTCAAAACGGCAGTGTGCCATTTTGAGTTGCGCCAGTTGCGCGTTGACTTGCTGCGCCAGATTTTTAGCAGTTTTGTGTCGCAGTTTGCTCAGTTGCTCCGCGAGTTTTTGATACTGCGTTTCCTGCTGTTTTTGCTCTTGCTGCAAGCGTGCAATCGCGCCATCGCTGTCGCGCAGCAGCGCCAATTCTTGATGCAGTTGCTCGTGCAGTGCGGGTAGCTCTCGTGCTTGCACACGGTGTTTGCGCGCCAATTCATACAGCGTGTCGAGCCTTTGTTCCACTTCGTGCAGGCGTTCTGGGTTGATGCTGACATGATCGCGATAATGCGTGAGGTCTTGCGCCGCTTCATCAATTTGAATCAGCGCGCTGTCCAACATTTCTGCCACCGTGGGCAGTGCTTCGCGCAAAGGTGAACGCGCTAGCAGTTGTTGTGCGTGCGTTAAGGCCTGTTGCAAATTGAAGGGTTCGCCTTCGCTGCACAACTGCAATAACTGATCGCAATGTGTGATCAATTCGCCGGCGTTGGCGAGTTGTTTTTGCTCGGCTTCTAAGGCGAGCAGTTCATCGGGCTGCGGCGCGATGCGATCCAGTTCATCCACTTGATATTCCAGCAATTGCAAGCGCGCTGTGTTGTCTTGATTGCTGCCTTGCAGTTGTTCAATTTTCTGCCGAATTTCTCGCCATTCACGAAAAGACACGCGTACTTTTTCCAGCGCGCTCTGATGCTGACCGAAAGCGTCCAGCAGGCGCAGATGCGTCTCTTTTTTCAGCAGCGATTGGTGTTCGTGTTGGCTGTGAATGTCGATCAGCATTTCGCCCAGCTCGCGCAGTTGCGCCAGCGTGGCGGGCTGACCGTTGATCCACGCGCGCGCGCGGCCTTCGCGCAGTATCACGCGCCGCAGCAGGCATTGTTGTTCATGCTGCGGAAAGCCGTGCGCCTCCAGCCAATCGCGCGCTTCGGGAATGTGTTGCAAATCAAATAGCGCGGCGATGTCGGCGCGCTCAGCGTCATTAGCGATGGCCTCTGCATCAGCGCGATCACCCAGCGCCAAGCCCAGCGCATCCAGCAAAATAGATTTGCCCGCACCGGTTTCGCCAGTGATCGCCGTCATGCCGGCACGCCACTCGGCATCCAGCGAGCGGGCGACGGCGTAGTCTTTGATGGTCAGTTGCAGCAGCACGGCGCAGCTTCCTTATCGGTAGTGGTTTTTTATACAGTGATTATTTATACAGTAGTTGTGGCGGTGGGCAAGGGCGCAAATCAAGGATCACGCTGTGCGCTTGCGGCAGGTTATTCTTGTCGACTTCTATGGATCACAAAAAAACATGAACGAATCTTTTTCTCCTGTGGAATCTTTTATCACGCGCTGGCGCGGTGCCGACGGCTCGGAACTTGCCAACGCGCAGAGTTTTACCCGCGAGCTGTGTGAACTGCTCGGCGTGCCGGTGCCAGACCCGGCACAGGCCGACACGCGCGACAACGCCTATGTGTTTGAACGCCGCGTGATCTTCAACAACGCCGATGGCTCAACGGCGGAGGGCAGAATCGATTGTTACCGCCGTGGTGCTTTCGTACTGGAGAACAAGAAACTCAAGCAAGGCGAGCACACGCAGGGTTTCGGTGTGGCATTGTTGAAAGCGCACAAACAAGCCGAGCAGTACGCCCGCGCTTTGCCGGCCGGTGAAGGTCGCCCACCATTTTTGTTGGTGGTGGATGTTGGTAACCTCATTGATGTTTATGCCGAGTTCTCTCGCAGCGGCGCGACCTACACACCGTTTCCTGATCCGCGCTCGCACCGCATCAAGCTCGATGATCTGCGCGATGAAAAAATTCGCGAGCGTTTGAGAACTATTTGGTGTGATCCGCTCTCGTTGGATCCCACGCGCCAATCTGCCAAAGTCACGCGCGAAATTGCCGCGCAACTGGCCGGTATCGCGAAAGCATTGGAAAGCGCGAACTACGGTGCCGAACGCGTGGCTGGATTTCTCACGCGCTGCTTGTTCACTTTTTTTGCTGAAGATGTTGGCCTGCTGCCGAAGCGTTCGTTCACTGAATTATTGGAATCACTCGCCAACGCACCGCAACAATTTGTGCCGCTGGTAACAGATTTGTGGAAGACGATGGATGGCGGCGGTTTTGCCGTTTCTCTGCGCGCCGATGTGTTGCGCTTTAATGGCAAGTTGTTCAAACAACAAGATGTGTTGCCGTTGGATCGCGATCAAATTGCGCTGTTGATTGAAGCGGGCAGAAAAGATTGGAGCCAAGTAGAACCAGCGATTTTTGGCACGCTACTGGAACGCGCACTCGACCCGACTGAGCGTCACGCGCTCGGTGCGCATTACACGCCGCGCGCGTATGTCGAGCGTTTAGTGTTGCCAACCGTAATTGAACCGCTGCGCGAAGAATGGAGCACCGCGCAGACGGCGGCACTGATGCTGGCGAGTGAAGGAAAAACAAAAGAAGCCGAAAATGTGTTGCGTGAATTTCAACATCGTTTGTGCAATGTGCGCGTGCTGGATCCTGCTTGCGGTTCGGGAAACTTTCTGTATGTAACGCTGGAACACTTGAAACGGCTGGAAGGCGAAGTGTTGAACCAGTTGCACGATTTGAATGTATCAATGAGTTTGGAGACGGAAGGCTTAACGGTTGATCCGCACCAGTTTCTTGGTATTGAGTTAAATCCACGCGCAGCGAGTATTGCTGAGATGGTGTTGTGGATTGGTTATCTGCAATGGCATTTCAAAACCAACGGCAATGCACAGCCTCCGCAGCCGGTGTTGCGCGATTTCCACAACATTGAAAACCGCGATGCCGTGCTGGCGTATGACGGCATCGAGTTGTTGCGGGATGAGAAAGGCGTGCCGGTGTCGCGCTGGGATGGCAAGACGTTCAAGCAGCATCCGGTGACGGGCGAGGATGTGCCGGATGAAACCGCGCGCATTACCATTGAGCAGTACATCAATCCGCGCAAGGACGAGTGGCCGCAGGCGGATTTTGTGGTGGGTAATCCGCCGTTTATTGGTGCGTCGCGGATGATCAATGCCTTGGGCGAAGGTTATGTGGAGGCGTTGCGCAAAACGTGGAAAGAGGTGCCGGATTCTTCTGATCTGGTGATGTTCTGGTGGAGCCATGCGGCGGATCTGCTTTGCAGTAAACAATTGCAGCGTTTTGGTTTTATTACTACTAATAGTTTGAAGCAGACATTTAACCGGCGCGTTCTTGAAAATCACATGAATAGTAAACAGCCACTTTCTCTGGTGTTTGCGATTCCCGATCATCCGTGGGTGGATAATGCCGATGGTGCGGCGGTGCGCATTTCGATGACGGTGGCGGAAGCTGGGCAGAAAGTTGGCAAGTTGTTGACTGTCGATGCGGAAAAGGATGTCGGGCAGGATGAGCCGGAATTATCTATCAGTGCAACGAAAGGTAGTTTGCATGCGGATCTGCGAGTTGGGGCGAATGTTGCATCTGCCGTTATGCTTTTGTCGAACCAAAATTTAACAAGTCGAGGTTATATGCTTTTCGGGTCAGGGTTTATTCTGACTCCTGAAGAAGAAAGTTTTCTGGCAAAAAGAGAAGGGTTAAATGGCAGGCATCCGCTGGTATATTCCTACAGAAACGGACGCGATTTAACTGATAAGTCTCGTGGAGCTATGGTTATTGATGCGTTTGGATTTTCGGTCGATAACCTTAGATTGCAATATCCTGCAGCTTATCAGTGGCTACTTGAGAGAGTAAAACCAGAAAGAGATGCAAATAAGGATAAAGCTATTCGAGAAAATTGGTGGGTTTTTGGTCGGACAAGGACGGAGTTAAGGGGTTATTGTGAAGGGCTATCTCGCTATGTTGCTACTGTAGAAACAGCTAAACACAGAACGTTTCAATTTCTTGATGAATCAATCGCTCCAGATAATATGCTTGTTTGCATTGCTATTTCTGATGCATTCCATCTTGGCGTTCTCTCCAGCAATATCCACGTTACATGGGCTTTGGCGGCGGGCGGTCGCCTTGGTGTTGGCAATGACCCGCGCTATAACAAAAGTCGCTGCTTCGAGCCGTTCCCGTTCCCTGCTGCTACGGAAGAACAGAAAGCCAGAATCCGCGAGCTGGCGGAGCAGCTGGATGCGCATCGCAAGAAACAGCAGGCGCAGCACCCGGAGCTGACGCTCACCGGCATGTACAACGTACTGGAAAAGCTCAAAAGCGGCGACGCGCTGACGGCGAAGGAAAAAACCATCCACGAACAGGGGCTGGTATCCGTGCTCAAGCAATTGCACGATGAACTCGACCTCGCCGTGCTTGATGCGTATGGCTGGAATGATTTGGCAGAACTGATGCAGGTGGTGAATGGTGTGACCCCCTCGGCGCTGCGCGCCACTCCCCCTACTTCGCAGGGGGAGATAAATCCTCCCCTATGCAATAGGGGAGGTGCCGCGTCAGCGGCGGAGGGGTCATTGCGCATCGACATCAAGCGCGAATTGGATGAGGTTTTATTGGAGCGCCTTGTTGCATTAAATGCCGAGCGCGTTGAAGAAGAACAGCGCGGCATCGTGCGTTGGTTGCGACCGGAATATCAAAACAAGAGCGCACAAAACACACAAGGCCAAGCCGCTGCACAAACCATTGCCGTGCAAACCACTTTGGATGTGGAGCCGGAAGTGAGTGAGCCAATCGTTGCTGCTGTAGAAAAACAACCGTGGCCGAAAGCCGACATCGAACAAGTGAAAGCCGTGATCGACGTGCTCGCCGCCAGCAAAACGCCGATGGACCTCGACGCCATCGCTGCAAACTTCACCGGCAAAGGTCAATGGAAAAAACGCCTGCCATCGATACTGGAAATGCTGGTGGTGGTGGGGAAGGTAAGGGTGGAGGATGGGAAATTCTGCGGGATGTGAGGGTGTGCCATGTGCGTAGTATCAGACAAATTCAAACTGTGTACGTGCAAGACGGCTGATGTGGAAAGATTGTGCCACTACTGGATTTTTTATCGTCAGGCGCAAGACAAGAATGAAATGATCATAGGCACCATCCAGCCGCCGTATTATCTGGATCCTGCTGTAGATGCGATTAATCGCGAACACATTCTGGCGCGTTTGCGGGAGGTTGATGCTTTCGATGTGGCACTGCAGCCAGCAGACGGCGATTTGCTGGTGCTGTCTTTCCAGGCGGCTGACGGAAAAGTGGACTATGGATTTGAATACAGCGCGGGTTGCTGGCGCGAAAAGGAATACAACTCGCTGATGTGGTTGTGGCATCACGATGAGGAAATGTTTGGCAAGATACGGAATGCGCTGGCGAGATAACCCTCATCCGGCCTTCGGCCACCTTCTCCCGCCAGCGGGAGAAGGGAAAAAACAGCAGGCAGCATCTCAACCCTCTCCTGATTCAGGAGAGGGTGGCGCGTAGCGCCGGGTGAGGTGGATTCAGGATGGCGCAGCGCCGGGTGAGGTGAAGTTATTTCACCCCGATAAACGGCACCGCCGAGCCCGGCACCATCGTCGCCGGCAGTTTGCCGTCCCAGCGCTCGGCCTGGATCAGGGTTACGAGGTTCGGGCTCTCGCGCAGCGCATCGGCCTTGGCGCGGATGGCGGCCGCTTCGGCCTGGCCGCGCAGTTCAATCGCCTTGGCGTCGGCCGTGGCCTGTGCCAACCGGGCATCAGCTTCGGCCTGTGCGCGGGTGCGGGTGATGTCGGCGGAGACTTTTTCCTTCTCCCAGTTCTGGCGAACTTTCTGCACTTCGACTTCGGCCAGCATGCGCTGCTCGATGCTCTGTTCGTAGGCGCTGGAGAAGTCGATGTTCTCGATCTGGATGGATTCAATCACCATGTCATTGCTGACGATCTTGATGACAGCCTGGTAGACATCCGTGCCGAACTTGGCGCGATCCTGGATCACCGACACGGCGGTGAACTGGCCGAACACTTCCTTGGTGGAATCGTTCACACGCGGGCGCAGGATGCGGTCGACGAGACCTTCCACCGAGCCGTAGGTGGAATAGATGGACTGCACGCTGGAAGGCAGTACGTGGAAGTTGACCGAGAGCTTGATCTCGGCCGGCTGCTGGTCTTTCGAGTAGGCGGGCATCTGGTCAAACTCGACTTTCAATGTCTGCACCGAAATTGGCACGGCTCGGTCGATGACCGGTATCTTGAAGTGCAGGCCGGGTTCGGCGGTGCCGATGGCGGCACCATTGCGCAGGATCACGGCGCGCTCGCCTTCATCGACGGTGTACCACGACGAGGTCAGCACGCTGATGCCGGCAAAAGCGATGATGGCGGGTGCGGCCAGTTTCAGTATCGGGTTCGTGGTGTCCATGCGGGGCTCCTTGTCAAAAGTTTGCAATAACAGTGAATGTTTCATGAGGTTGGCTGTATTCAGTGGGCTTCGTCCCAGTTGTCGCCGATGCCGGCATCGACGACCAGTGGTACATGCAGTTCGGCTGCGGCAGACATCAGGCTACAGACTGTCTCGCGCACGGTCTCGACATCGCGTTCAGCGACCTCGAACACCAGCTCGTCGTGTACTTGCATGATCATGCGCGCATCGGTTTTCGTGTGTTGCAGCCATTCCGAGACGCGGATCATCGCGCGCTTGATGATATCGGCTGCCGTGCCTTGCATCGGTGCGTTGATCGCTGTGCGCTCAGCCGCTTGGCGCAAGCCGGCGTTTTTGGAGCGGATATCGGGCAGATACAAACGGCGACCAAACAGCGTTTCAACAAAACCCTGTTCGGCAGCTTGTTGGCGTGTTTCCTCCATGTAACGCAATACGCCGGGGTAGCGCGAAAAATATAAATCAATGTATTCCTGTGCTTGATGGCGACCGATGTGCAATTGTTTCGCTAAACCAAAAGCGGACATGCCGTAAATCAAACCAAAGTTGATGGCTTTCGCGCTGCGGCGCTGCTCGGTAGTCACTTTTTCCAATGCGGTATCAAACACTTCGGCGGCAGTGGCGCGGTGAATGTCTAAACCCTGTGCAAACGCGTTGCACAAACCGTCATCCGCAGATAAGTGCGCCATGATGCGCAATTCAATTTGTGAGTAATCCGCGGCGAGCATTTTGTAATTTTTGGGCGCGATAAACGCCAGTCGCACGCGACGACCTTCTTCCGTGCGAATGGGAATGTTTTGGAGATTGGGATCTGAAGAAGACAAACGCCCTGTAGACGCAATCGCTTGGTGATACGAAGTGTGAACGCGACCAGTTGCAGGGTCTACCATCTGCGGCAATTTATCGGTGTAAGTCGATTTCAGTTTGCTCACGCCGCGATATTCCATAATCACTTTCGGCAGCGGGTAATCCAGTGCGAGTTCTGCCAACACCGGTTCGGCGGTAGACGGTTGTCCGGTCGGTGTTTTTTTCAGCGCAGGCAGTTTCAATTTTCCGTACAAAATTTCGCCGAGTTGTTTGGGCGAGCTCAAATTAAATTCTTGCCCGGCGAGTGTGAACGCTTCTTGCGTGAGTGCTTGCATGCGCTCGCCCAGTTCTACGCTGTGCTTGTGTAAGCGTTTGACATCGACCAGCACGCCGTTGCGCTCGATGCGCGACAATACAGGAAGCAAAGGGATTTCGATGTGGTCAAAAACTGATTGCAACGCCGGTGTGGCGCTCAGTTGTGGCCACAGGGTTTCGTGCAGGCGCAAGGTGATATCGGCATCTTCAGCGGCATAAAACGCTGCTTTTTCTAAGTCAATTTGATTGAACGACAATTGATTCGCACCTTTGCCGGCGATATCTTCAAAAGCAACCGTGTCGTAATCCAAATATTTTTTCGCGAGATCATCCATGTTGTGGCGCGTAGCGACGGAATCTAAAACATAAGATTCCAGCATTGTGTCATACGCCACACCGCGCAATTGAATGCCGGCGCGCGCAAACACATTCATATCGTATTTGCCGTTCTGCATCACTTTTTTAATGGAAGTATCTTCCAGTAATGGTTGGAGTGCTTTGAGTGCGGCTTCGCGTGATAATTGTGTTGGCGCGCCGAGATAATCGTGCGCCACGGGTACATAAGCGGCTTCGCCTGTTTTGACTGCAAAGGACAACCCGACAATATTGGCTTGCATGTAATCGAGCGAATCAGTTTCCGTGTCGAGTGCAAAATACGGTGCAGACTGCAAGCGTGAGATCCACTGTTGCAAGTGATCCATGTCAGTAATGGTGTCGTATTGTGCGGGGACAGTTTCGGTTTGCGTTGTTGGTGCAGTAGCGGCAGCAATCACATCGCCGCCGTTATTCACTTCTGCAATCCAACTTTTGAATTCCAGTTCGGTAAACCATTCGAGCAGTGCAGCGCGATCCGGTTCGCCCGCTTGTAAGTCGCGCCAGTTGATGGGCATCTCTACATCGGTTTTGATGGTGGCGAGTTGTTGTGACAACGGTAAAAAACTCAAAGCTGCGCGCAAGTTCTCGCCGATTTTCCCGCTGACTTTGTCGGCGTTCGCCATCACATTATCGAGAGTTCCAAATTCTTGCAGCCACTTCACGGCGGTTTTCGGGCCGCATTTTTCCACGCCCGGGATGTTGTCGACTTTGTCGCCCATCAGCGCGAGGTAATCGACAATCTGTTCCGGTGCAATGCCAAATTTTTCAATCACGCCATCGCGATCCATCACGGTATCGGTCATGGTGTTGACCAGCGTGACATGTGCACCCACCAACTGCGCCATGTCTTTGTCGCCGGTGGAAATCAGCACTTCCTGTTGTTGATCGCGCGCCTGCACGGCCAGCGTGCCGATCACATCATCGGCTTCCACACCATCGACGATCAGCAGTGGAATTCCCATCGCGCGAATCAGCGCGTGCAGCGGTGTAATCTGCGCGCGCAAATCGTCGGGCATGGGTGGGCGATTGGCTTTGTAGTCGGCGTACAACGCGTTGCGAAAAGTGTCGCCTTTCGGGTCGAACACCACGGCGATGGCGCTGTGCGGATACTGCTTGCGCAGGCTGCGCAGCATATTGATTACGCCTTTCACTGCGCCCGTGGGCTGTCCCTTACTGGTGGTCAGCGGTGGCAGTGCGTGGAAGGCGCGATAGAGGTAGGAGGAGCCATCAACAAGAATGCAATCAGCGTGTTTCATGTGTCGTCAAAAAATAGAGTTGAATCAAGTGTTCAGCATAACACTGGCGGCAAGAAGCACTGGTGGTGGTATGCTGGCAAAGTGTTTGATGAGCCGTGTATTGCGCCCAAATGTCTTTTGATCTCCCCCTCGAAGAAGCACTCGCCAAAGGCCAATTTTCTACCGCTGAAGTGAGCGAGGGAAACGAGCGCACGCGTGCCACGCTGTTGGCGCGTTTGGTGGGATTGCAGAATGTCGATCTGCCGCCGGATGAATCGCTAGAGCAGGCGATACAACGCCCAGGCGCAATGCAGTTATCGCAACAAGAAGCCAATCTTTTGTATTTTTGCGATCAGGTGTTTGAGCAAGGGCAATCGCAAACCGATTTAGAGCCAGAATTACTGAACGCTTTTCTCGCGCTGCGCCCGCTGGTGGCGAGTGTGTTACTGCGTGAGCCGCAAGTGTTGCGTGATTTACAACACCCTTTGTTTCATCTGTTAGATCAGTTGTGGGATGCGGGGCGTTATTGGAGCCCCGAATTGGGTAAGCCTGGCGAAAAATATCGTCAGCGTTTGGATGAAATGTTGCAGCGCGTACGCACGGCCGATCCCACTACTGCGCTTTTTCAAACATGGTTAGAAGAATTGGATGCGCAGCTGGCAAAGGATTTTCAGCGCGCTAACACCTTGGTGGAACGCATCCGCCAAACAGCGCAAGGCGCATTGGCCGGTGAAGCAGCAGACCGTATTGTGCGTCGGCAAATCAGTGCGCTGTTAGAACGCGCACCGATGCCTGATGTGGTGGAAGAGCTGCTCAAAGGTCCACTGCTGAACTCCATGAAAATGGTTTATCTCAGCAAAGGCCATAACAGCGACGAATGGAAACAAGTTGTTCGCGTGTCGGAAATGTTAATTGATTCCATGCTGGGCGCAGAAGATGACGCTGGCATGCAGCAGGTTTATCAAACTATTCCTAAAGTAATTCCTCTGTTGGCTAAAAATTTAGTCAGCGTGACGGATGCAGCCGAAATGGAGAGCTGGGTCACACGCGTTGAAAAATTGCACATGCAGATTTTGTTGGGCGGTAAAGTGGAGGTGCGGCCAGCACATCCTTTGTCGGGTTTAAGTGATGAAAATGGTGTTGCTGCAAACATCAGTTCAGCTTTGCTTGATCAAGTGCGTCAAATACCGGAAGGGCAGTGGCTGGTTTATCAACGCGATGGACGAGAAAAATTACATTGCCGTTTGATTATGAAATCAGACGACGGTGGGCAGTTGTTGTTTGCCAATGTACTCGGCGCAAAATGCTTGGAGAAAACGCTAGAAGAATTCGCGTATTTGCTAACAGCGCGACATATTCTCTTATTGGATAATGACAATAATTTCTCGCAAGTATTTCGCGACACAGTCGCTAATTTCTTACAGCTTTACCAGCGACAGAGTTTGATGAAGGCAGAGATTGCCGATAGGCAGCGCGCTGAGTTGGAGCGTCGTCGTTTAGCGCAGGAAAAAGCCAAACGCGAAGCCGAGCGCATCGCACAAGAAAAATTAGAAGCACAAGCGCGTGCTGAAGAAGCGGCGCGCAAGCAGGCAGAGGAGCAGGCGCGTTTAGCAGAAATTGCTGCTCAAAAAGCTGCCGAAGAGGCGCGTAAAAAAGCTGAAGAAGCACAGCGCGCAGCGGAAGAAGCAGCGCAGCATCAAAAAGCCTTGGCGGCAAAAGAGGCTGCAGAAGCGGCAAAACGGCAACGAGAAGTAGAAGAAGCAGAGCGTGAACGACTGTTACAAGCAGAGAAGCAGGCGCGTATCGATGAATGGGAAGCGGTACAGAACTCGGTGCGTACACTAGGAATCGGCGCGTGGGTCGATATTGAAATCAATGGCGAGCGTCAGCGTTGCAAACTGGCGGCAGTCATGAATGCTACCGATAAATTAATTTTCGTGGGACGCGACGGTAAAAAACTGGCAGAGCCGCGCCGCGATGAATTGATCAAAATGTTGCTGGATAACAAAGCGCGCATCGTGCAGCAGGGCGATCAATTTGAAAATTCGTTAGCCAAAGTTATACAGACTTTGCGCAAGGAGTAGAGGGAAATAGCTATGAATAATGAGACAGCATCTTGTCAGCGCACGGAATTGCGCGTCAGCCAAGAATTGGTAGTTTTTGTCGAAACTTATGCTTCGCCTTCTGGTGAAGAGCGCAAGCCGAATGTGGTGGTGTCTAAAACGATTGATTTATCAGCCAATGGGTTACAGATCATTGTAGATAAGCCGATTGCCCCCGGCAGTATTTTGCGCTTGTGTGTGGAGTTTCTCGGTGAGCCGCGCCACTACCATTTAACCGGCGAAGTAAAATGGGTGGCGAAAGTAGGCCGTGAAAAAGATTTCCTTGCCGGTTTTTTGTTGTTGGAATCGGACGGCACTGATATTGAACCTTGGAAGCACCGTATTGCACAAATGGTTGCTGACCCTACTAACGCAGTGGCTTGATTTGCTGTTGTAGCCATTCAGCGTTGAAATGTTTTTCAACCGCATCCGCTAATCGTTCAATATCTGCTTCTTGGCGCGCGCGATAATCAAACGCTTCCACATCGCGCAGACCTGCCCACGCCAACATACTGCTCAGTGATTCTGTCTCGTCAAAAATACCGTGCACATAGCTGCCGAAAATAGCGCCATCAGATGAAATAGCACCGTCGTTGTGATCGCCTAAATTCAATGCAGAGTTTTCCAGTGCGGAACCGTTGCTGACGCCGCAGTGAATTTCATAACCGCTGACTTTTGCGCCTGTCGTTTGTAATGTGCCTTGCACGCGCAGCAATTGTTTTTCCGGTTCTAGCACGGTGTTGAAATCTAAAAAGCCGAAACCTTGCGCGGTGCCCGCTTCACCTTCCAGTGCATACGGGTCGGCAATGCTGTTGCCGAGCATTTGAAAACCGCCGCAAATACCCATCAACTTTCCGCCGTAGCGCAAATGCTTTTGCAAATACGAATCCCAGCCTTGCGCCCGCAAAAACGCTAAATCGCTGCGCACACTTTTGCTGCCGGGGAGTATCACTAAATCAGCAGAAGGTTTTTCTTTGCCCGCCCACACAAATTGCAAATCCACTTGCGGATGTAGGCGTAGGGCATCGAAATCGGTGTGATTGCTGATGCGCGGTGTCACAGGCACGATTACACGCAAACGCTCCCCATGATTTTTTTCATGTGTGTTACTAGCGATAGCGTCTTCCGCTTCTAAGTGCAAACCGTGTAAATAGGGCATCACTGCCAATACCGGTTTTCCTGTGCGCTGTTCTAGCCAATCAATACCGGGTTGCAATAGCGCCACATCGCCACGAAATTTATTGATGACAAAACCAATCACGCGTTGCTGTTCGGATGCACTCAATAAATCCAGCGTGCCACACAAATGGGCAAACACGCCGCCGCGATCAATGTCGGCCACCAAAATCACAGGGCAATCTACTTTTTCGGCAAAACCCATGTTGGCTACATCGCGATCGCGCAGATTAATTTCAGCAGGGCTGCCTGCACCTTCAACGATCACTTGTTGGTATTGCTGTGACAATCGCTTAAACGATTGCAAAACGAATTGCATCGCTTCGCTTTTGTACTGGTGATAATTTTTAGCATCCATATTGCGCAGTGCTTTGCCGTGCACAATCACCTGCGCGCCAGTATCTGTATTCGGCTTCAATAAAATTGGATTCATATCGCTGTGTGGTTCGAGAAAACACGCTTGCGCCTGCACGGCTTGCGCTCGACCAATTTCGCCGCCATCTATCGTCACTGCGCTGTTTAACGCCATGTTTTGTGGTTTGAACGGTGCTACACGCACACCGCTCCGCGCCAAAACGCGACACAATCCCGCTACCAAAGTGCTTTTGCCTGCGTCAGAAGTGCAGCCTTGCACCATCAAGCAATGTGGTGATTGAAAATGCTGCGTGGATGAAAAATCAGTCATGGTTTTTGCCAGAAATTCCCGCGCTATCAAAAGAAGCCATTTCATTGAGAAACAAAACGGCAGATTGAATTAAAGGATAAGTGACGGCGACGCCGCTGCCTTCACCCAAACGCAAGCCGAGTGATACCAGTGGTTTCACTTGCAAATAATCGAGAATTTTGCGATGTCCTGCTTCATCGGAGAGATGTGAAAAAATACAGTAATCGCGTGCTG
Source organism: Pseudomonadales bacterium (assembly GCA_041395665.1). Classification (NCBI taxonomy): domain Bacteria; kingdom Pseudomonadati; phylum Pseudomonadota; class Gammaproteobacteria; order Pseudomonadales; species Pseudomonadales bacterium. The sequence goes on along the minus strand of JAWLAB010000002.1, from coordinate 235,320 downwards.
GCGGTTCTAGTGCAAAGGCAATCGCTGCGGCGCTGCTGGCGATAAAGCCGTCGATCATCACCACCATTTTTTGCTCACACGCAGCGAGAATCGCGCCAACCATCATGGCAATTTCAAAGCCGCCGAAAGTGCAAAGAATTTCAAATGGATCATTAAGCTCCCCGTGTTTTTTTAGCGCAGCATTTAATACAGTCGTTTTGTGCGCTAAACCTTCATCATTCAAACCTGTGCCGCGCCCTACGCAATCTTCAATCGCTGTGCCAGACAGCGCCGAAAACACTGCGGTGGCGGATGAAGTGTTGCCAATGCCCATTTCACCAAAGCCGATGATGTTGCAGCCGGATTCTGCGCTCGCACGCACCAACATCGCGCCGCGTGAGACAGCTTGTTCACACTGCGCGGCAGTCATTGCGGGTTCGTGTAAAAAATTGCGCGTGCCTTCCGCCACTTTAACGTTCTTGATAGGCAGGCCGCGTAAATCGCCATTCACACCGGCATCCACCACATCAATCGCAATGCCGTGTTGGCGACAAAACACATTGATCGCCGCGCCGCCACTGACAAAATTACGCACCATTTGTTGCGTCACTTCCGAAGGGAAAGGGCTGACACCTTCGGCGGTGATGCCGTGATCGCCAGCAAATAACAGCATGTGCGGTTTATTTAATGTTGGCATCAACGATTGCTGAATCAACGCCACTTGCAGTGCGATGGTTTCCAATGTGCCAAGCGCACCCAATGGTTTGGTTTTGCCATCAATTTTCTGTTGGATTTCCGCTTGCAGTGTTTTATTGGTGGCGCGAACGGTGAATAGAGCGTGTGGATCAAACATAGTCTTTCCGTTAATGCTGTGAGAGTAAATCGGCGGGTAGGGTGTATTGTCGTTTGCGGTTAGCCAGCGGACATAAAAACGCCATGCCACTGGCGGTGAGTGCTAAATGCGCTTGCCCTGTTGCTGTGCCGTAACGCGCATCGCCAATGATGGGATGCCCCAATTCAGCGAGATGGCGACGAATTTGGTGTTTGCGTCCGGTGTCGATATGAATGCGTAAATGTGTGCATTGATTGCCAGCATCGTAGCTCGCGCCGTCTATCCAAGTGAGTGCGTGTTTGCCGTCAATCGTGCTGTCAATTTTGAAGGGCAGCGCAGTTTTATCTTCGGACAAAACAGCCTCACATTTACCAACGACGCTGGCGCGATAATGTTTTTCGATGCGATTGTTTTGAAATAATGCAGACAGCGCAGCAGCAGCTTTTTCGGTGTGCGCCACCAACATCAAGCCGCTGGCTTCGCGATCCAATCGGTGCACTAAAAAAGTTTTGCGTTGTGTTTGTTGTTCCGCGAGTCGCAATAGCGAGCAGTGATCGCCTTGCAGCGTACCTTGCGCCAATAATCCCGCTGGTTTGTACCACACGCTGTAGCTGCGCTCATCGGCAATCAGTGTCGGTGTGGGCGGATTTAACGCGAGTATCGCGGCATCAAAATAAATATGCAGTTTGCTATTGGCGGGTAATTCGCGTGTCGCGCGGCGCAATCGTTCTTGTTTTTTGTTGATTTGTAGCCAGACAGCACCTTGCGCCATCGCTTTTTTGCATTGCATGCGTGAGAGCGGCGTGTGTTCTGCCAACCAATCAATCGCGCGTTTTCCCGCTGCGGTAATCGCGATGCTGGCATCTAATTTTTGCGGTGTGGTTTCAGTCATGGTCGATAAAAAATTACGCAGCGTTCAAGCTGCTAAGAATGTGGCGATAGCTGGCGAGGCGTTCAGGAAAAACAGTACCCGCTTGTTCGGCGGCGAGTACGGCGCAATCCGGTTCGTGTTCGTGTTGGCAATCGCGAAAACGGCAGTGCTGCGCATGCTCGTATAAATCAGGAAAATGTTGCAGCAATTCTGGCGCAGGCAAATGTTGTAGTGTGAATTCACGAATGCCAGGGGAATCAATAATGTTTCCGCTATTGGGTAAATGATAAAGCCGCGCGGTGGTGGTGGTGTGACGACCTTTTTCTACACCGGCGGACAACGCGCCAACAGCAATTTCCACATCGGGTAACAGTGTGCGAATCAATGAGGATTTTCCTACGCCAGATTGCCCGACTATCACCGCCGTTTTGTCGCGTAAAAAATCTTGCAGCGCAGCGACACCTTCATTTTTTTCTGCGGAGACACAAAAAACGGGATAACTGATGTCGCGATACATCTGTAACAGCGGCTCTATGTATAGACGATGCTTGTCGTCGAGCAGATCAGTTTTATTGCACACAATCGCCGCCGCAATATGGTGCAAGCTGGCAGCGACTAAATAGCGATCAATCAAAATCGGAAAAGGCTCAGGCACGGGTGCGAGCGTGATCAAAATCACATCCACATTCGCCGCAACCGGTCGCAACAAACCGCGACTGTCGGGGCGCGCTAACAGCGAATGCCTTTCGCTGCCAGCAACGACAACGCCTGTGGTGAGTTGCTCGTTATCAGCGGGCGGCAATTTGGCAATCGCGTGATCACCCGTTACTAAAGCTGCAATATTGGCGCGCAAAAAACAGCGCACGGTGCGCGGCGGTGTATCAAAAGTTTCCACATCCAATTGGCTGCCGTAATGCGCGATTACCAACACGGCTTGCTCTGCGCCGAGCTGCGCTTCATCCGGCGCGGTGTCGCTCGCAATGTCATCCACTTTATTGCGGCGGCGTGTTTGCTGCAGAGCGATGCGGCGGCGTTGTTGATCGGTTAAGCGTCGGGCCATGAGGTCGGCTTCACATCGGCAGGCGTAGCGGTAAGAATGGCGCACACCTTACCAAGAGAGCAGCGAGATGCAACCAAAGCCTGTTGTGGATAAAAACCATCTGATTTGGATTGATTTAGAGATGACTGGCTTGAATCCCGACACCGATGTCATCATTGAAATCGCCACCATCGTCACCGATAGCGATCTCAATGTTTTGGCAGAAGGCCCTTCTCTGGCGATTCGCCAGCCGCACGCGGTGATGGATGGTATGGACGAATGGAACACGCGCCAGCACGGCAACAGCGGTTTGACCAAGCGCGTGCTGACCAGCGATTTCGATACCGCCGAAGCCGAGCGCCAGACTCTGGCGTTTTTGGCGCAGTGGGTGCCGGCGGGCGCTTCACCGATGTGCGGCAATAGCATCTGTCAGGATCGCCGTTTTTTGTGGCGCGGCATGCCGCAACTGGAAGCGTTTTTTCATTACCGCAATTTGGATGTCAGCACCATCAAAGAATTAGCCAAACGCTGGCGACCAGAAATTGCCGATGGCGTGAAAAAACATAGCTCACATTTGGCGCTGGATGATATTCGCGATTCGATTGTGGAGTTGCAGCATTACCGGAAGTTTTTCTTTGTTTTGTAGAGTGAGCAAATACATATGGTTGAAGTATTAATTGGATCTTTAATCACTTGGCTGGTTTCATATGCCTACTACAAAAGAGCTGGTGACGATCTAAAAGAGGAAGCTAAAAGCCTAAAAAATCAGACGCAACTCATTCTGACGGCTCTTGAGCAAGGAGGGCTTGTCGAACTACGGAGGGAAAGTGGAGTTATTACAGGATTTGAAAAATGGATAGTCAGACCTACAGGAGTTGATGGCATAGCTATTGGGAAACCCTCTATCGATCATGTTTAGTTTGACCAATCCCCCACAAGAATATAGTCTTACCTTAATCTTACTTTTGAGGTGGCTCATGGAAACCACAAAACTTTCCAGCAAGGGGCAGGTGATTATCCCGAAGGCTTTTAGGAGTAGTCATTGCTGGGAGCCTGGCTTGGAATTGATGGCGATAGACACAGGCGATGGCTTATTGCTCAAGCCGAAAGCGCCTTTTGCGCCGACCAGCCTCTCTGATGTGGTGGGTATGTTCGACGGCAAGGTTGAGCCAAAGACGGACGAGGAAATTCAGGCGGCGTTAACCCAATCCATGCGGAGCCAATTCATTCAAGGAAAGTAGCGTGATAGCCATTGATACCAATGTGTTGGTGCGCCTGCTGGTGACGGATAACCCAGCGCAGAGCAAAGCCAGCCAAAAACTGTTTGCCTCTGAAAATATCTTCATTCCCGACACGGTATTGCTCGAAGCGGAATGGGTTTTACGCGCCGCGTTTGATTTGCAGCCCGCCGATATTTGTACGGCATTTCGCCGTATCTGTGGCCTGCCCAATGTGGTGCTGAACAATGCACGGCTTGTCGCACAGGTGATTGATTGGCACGAAGCTGGTTTTGATTTTGCGGATGCATTTCATTTGGCTTTAAGCCTTGATCATGAGGCGTTTAAAACTTTCGATGCGGGCTTTATCAAGAACGCCAAAAAGCACACAGATCGCCGTGTAGAACGCCCCTAGCTACAGCATCTGCAACAAAAGTATCGGCAACTACAGCGTCTGCCGCATCTCCAGCGCCGGCTGCGCACAATCGCTCTGGCCGATTTGTTTCGCTGGCACGCCAGCCATCAGAGCGCATTCCGGCACATCTTTGAGTATCACGCTGCCAGCAGCAATCTGCGCGCAAGCGCCGATATGGATATTGCCGAGAATCTTACTGCCGGGGCCGATCAACACGCCCGCGCCGATTTTGGGGTGGCGGTCGCCCGTTTCTTTGCCGGTACCGCCCAGCGTCACATCCTGCAAGATGGAAACATTGTCAGCCACGGTAGCGGTTTCGCCGATGACGATGCCGGTGGCATGATCGAGCAGCACGCCGCTGCCGATGCGCGCTGCGGGGTGGATATCAACAGCAAACGCGACCGAGATACGGTTCTGCAAAAAGTACGCCAGCGGTTTGCGGTTTTGCTGCCACAGCCAATGCGCCACGCGCCACGCGGTCAGCGCGTGAAAACCTTTATAAAACAATAGTGCTTGCAGCGGCGATTGGCACACGGGGTCGCGGGTGGTGATGGCTTCCAAATCGCGCGCCACTACCGCGGTGATCGTGCTGTCTGCGCAAAAAGCTTCGCTAAACACTTCCATCAGTGTGAGTGCGGGCAGGGCTTGGCAATCTAATTTGCCGGCGATAAGGAAACCTAAGGCGGAGCAGAGGCTTTGGTGGCGCAAGACGGTGTTGTGCAGAAAGCTCGCCAGCACAGGTTCTTGCGCGGCTTCCTGTTCGGCAACGCGGCGTATGGTCTGCCAAAGCGAGTCAATCATGGTGTGAATCTGCAACAAAGTGATGGGGCGCAGTATAAGATGCGCGGAGAGTTCTGAGGTATGTCCATGTCTGCTGTAAAAACCGCCAACGCCGTTGATTTATTTGGTCGCAAACCGTTTTGGGCCAAGCGTTTTGGCGCGGCGCCCGTGCTGCCGATGTCGCGTGCGGAAATGGATGAGCTGGGCTGGGATAGCTGCGACATCATCATCGTCACCGGTGATGCCTATGTGGATCATCCCAGCTTCGGCATGGCAGTGATTGGTCGCACGCTGGAAGCGCAGGGTTTTCGCGTCGGCATTATCGCGCAACCGGATTGGCAATCGGCAGATGCGTTCAAAGCCTTAGGTAAACCGAATCTGTTTTTTGGTGTCACTGCCGGCAACATGGATTCGATGATCAACCGTTACACCGCTGATAAAAAAATTCGTTCGGACGACGCGTATTCGCCCGATGGCAAAGGCGGTTTTCGCCCTGATCGTTCTACATTGATTTACAGCCAGCGTTGCCGCGAAGCGTACGCCGGTGTGCCGTTGGTGATTGGCGGCATCGAAGCGAGTTTGCGCAGATTGGCGCATTTTGATTATTGGTCAGAAAAAGTGCGCCGTTCGATTTTGTTTGATAGCAAAGCCGACATGTTGATTTACGGCAACGCCGAAAGACAGGTGGTGGAACTCGCGCACCGTTTAGCCGCCGGTGAAAACATTCGCGATATTCAAGATATTCGCGGCACAGCTTTTATCACAAAAAATATTCTGCCCAATTTTAGCGAAGTGGATGCAACGGAACCGGAGGCCGCAGAAACTGTGCGCTTGGTGAATCTGGAAGCACACGCAGAAAAAAAATCAGCCACGGCAGAAGTGGTGCGTTTGCCATCGTTTGACGATGTCAGCAACGACACGCTGCTGTACGCGCACGCTTCGCGCGCGTTTCACAAAGAAACTAATCCGGGCAATGCGCGCGCGGTGATACAACAACACGGTGATCGCATGGTGTGGATGAATCCGCCGCCGCTGCCTTTATCGACATTGGAAATGGACGGTGTGTTTGGACTGCCGTATTCACGACAACCGCATCCTGCGTATGGCAAAGCGAAATTTCCTGCGTACGAAATGATCCGTTTCTCTGTCAATATCATGCGCGGCTGTTTTGGTGGTTGCACTTTTTGTTCGATCACCGAACACGAAGGGCGCATTATTCAAAGTCGCTCGGAAGAATCTATTCTGCAAGAAATTGAAGATATTCGCGACAAAGTGCCAGGCTTTACCGGCGTGATTTCGGATCTCGGCGGCCCTACGGCGAATATGTGGCGCTTGAATTGCAAGGATGAAAAAATTGAGCAGAACTGCCGACGATTGTCTTGCGTGTATCCGAGTATTTGCAGCAATCTCGACACCAATCAAATGCCCTTGGTGAAGCTGTATCGCAAAGCGCGCGCGCTACCCGGCGTCAAAAAAATTCTGATCGCCTCCGGCCTGCGTTATGACTTGGCAGTAGAAACGCCAGAGTATGTGAAGGAATTAGTCACACACCATGTCGGCGGTTATTTGAAAATTGCGCCGGAGCACACGGAAGACAGTGTGTTGACCAAAATGATGAAGCCGGGCATTGGTACTTATGACCGCTTCAAAGGTATGTTTGAAAAATATTCACGCGCAGCGGGCAAAGAGCAGTATCTCATCCCGTATTTTGTGGCGGCGCATCCTGGCACGCGCGACGAAGACATGATGAATCTTGCGCTGTGGTTGAAGAAAAATAATTTCCAAGCCGATCAAGTGCAGGCATTTATTCCCTCACCGATGGCGATGGCGAGCGCGATGTATCACACGGGAAAAAATCCGCTGAAACGCATTCGTGCCAATAGTGAAACCGTAGCGGTGCCGAAAGGGATCAATCAACGCAAATTGCACAAAGCGTTTTTACGCTATCACGACCCGGATAACTGGCCGTTATTGCGCGCGGCGTTGCACAAAATGGGGCGTGCGGATTTGATCGGTAACGGTATTCATCATCTCATCCCTAAAACACAGCCGGTGAAAATTGATTCACGCATCAAAAATGCCGATGCCATTTATCGTCGTCGCGCCAATAAATTGCTGACGCAGCACACAGGGCTTCCGCCGCAGCCTTCTGTGGGTGAAGGTAAAAAGAAAACGCCTCGCTCTGGTAGCGCCCCTAGTCGGCGTCCGCAGCGTATACGGTAGTTGATTGTGCGGTCTAGCACAGTAATTCGCAGCGCAATAATAATTTTTGGATTGTTATTGATGTCGTTGCTGTTACTGTTTGCGGTGAATGAATATGAAAAAGATATGGCTTTTCAATGGGAGAGCATGGTGCAGCCGCATTGGGAAGGCGCAGTGCCGCAAGAGAAGTTGCTGCTGCCATTGGTTAACGATCAGGCGAAAGAGATTGTTATTACGCCTGAAGAAAAAGAGATAGAACAGCCACCGGTTGTTGATGTAGAAAAAGTTGTTGTTGAAACCAAGCCGGCACCAGTAAAGGCCATTGTGAAGGCAATCAAAAAAATAGGCGCAAGCCACCCAGCAGCAAAACCTGCGATGAAAAATGAATCGACAGCAAAAATGGCAAGCAATCAGCGCCGCGCATTGCGATTAAGAATGTCGGATGACAATTTATATCGTAATCAGACGGCGCGCTGGGAAGAAAAAAAGAAAAAAGTAATGCCAGATTTCTTTGCGCCAAAAGAAGAACCCAATGATGGTATAGAAATGGGGGCGCAATTGATCATGGACGATGATGATAGAAGGCTTGGCGGTAGTAAAAAAAAGCAGGATGAAGATGCTGGCTACTTGGATAGCATTCAAGGTGCGGAGTTTAATTTTAAGATCAAAATGCGCTGATTTTTTCTTTATTATAAAATTTCACTGTCGATAAAAACTCAAACCGTATTGCTGTAACAGTTTTACTTCCTGCAGTGCTTTCTGCTGATCTGTGCGCGGGTTGATGGCAACAAGCTTTTTTTGACCGGTTTCATCATTTGGATTAGTTTGTAATAGTGCCAATGCCGTTGCACCGTTTTGTAGACGATTGTGCAGTTGGCGCAGTTCTTTCACGCTGTAAACGCTGCTGCCAATGCAACTAACTAGCAGCAGTGCGCTGAGTGCCTTTGACCACAATGCCGTATTGCTGCGCAGTGCGGCAAAAGCCACAACGAGCAATGGCAAGGTCAGAGTGCCATAACGAGAAGCGAGCATCTGTTCACTGCCCATACCGCCGCGTGTTGCGGCAATCAGCAGTGCAGAGCCGACGCTGAATAAAAGTAATGACAGTGCAATCGTGCGCTGTGCTTTTGTTTGTGAATGCGTAGCGCTAGCAATAACAATAACAAACAGCATGACAAGCGCGCTGAGTAGCGCAACCAATGTGTAATAACGCGCCACAAGATTGCCTAATACCAACAAGCTGCCACTCAAGAGTGACAGCGGTGCGAAGGTATTGATTGAAAGAGTATTGAACGAAGTGGGCGCAGTGTTATGCAAAAGTTGCAGATAGGCTGCGGCACCGACAGCGCTGAACAGCAGCCACGGCAATAACAGTATTTTTTCCCGTTGCCAGAGCAGAGGCAGTGCCGCCATCCAATAAGGCAGACAGCCCGCAAAGCTAACGCTCGCCGCCACGCCAAAAACCAGCGCAACAACAAACGCAATAAACGAGTTCCGTAGTAATAAGAGGCTGGCAAATCCACACAGACTGCACAGCAGTGCCAGAGGAATTTGCAGTTGCCAGCCCCACAGCCAGTTCTGTGCTTGCGCCCAGCTAAACACCAGCAACGCGAGACAAAACTGTTCTGGTTTTGAAAGCGCACGCGTCAGCAGTTGTGTAGTGAAAATGCGCAGGATGTGCCAGCAGGCGAGTATGCAGCCAAAGCTGAATAGCACTTCAGCCAGCGTATTCCAGTGTGTGAGTGTCGCGAGTACCAACATAATGGCGCGCGGCAGCAACAGGATGTGACCGTTGTGTGGCGCTAGCATGGCTTGCCATGTCAGCGTGCCTTCGCTTTTTGCTTGCAGTAGTGGCAGTAAATCCCACTGGTCGTGGTAAGGCACATCAATGTGCCAATACAAAATCATCACAAGCGTGAGTGCGGCGGGCAGCCAGTGCCAAGGTAGCTGTTGCAGCGCAGTCCTCACGCGGATACTCAGGGTGTTATTGCAAATGCCGCAAATTGCTGATGCCCAATTTGGCATTGGGATTGGCTTTGTAGATCAGCGCAATATGGCCGATGGTTTGCGCCAGCTCGCACTCGCAGCGTTGACACATCTCAGCAATGACAGCCTGTTTTGCCTCGCGATCACCCACTGCCACTTTTACTTTAATTAACTCGTGATCGTGCAGGGCGCGGCGAATTTCCTCCAGCACGCTGTCAGACAAACCCTTGCCCGCTACGATGACAACGGGATTCAGTGCATGACCGATGGCTTTCAGTTGTTTGCGCGTTTGGCTGTCGAGTGGCATGGCGGCGTATCCAGAGCGTGAGGCGCGCATTGTAGCGGTTTTGCTGTAGCCAACTGCTATCATGGCCACTGAAACAGGATTGAACGCATGACCTCCGATACCTCGGCTGGCAAACCGCCCGCCAAAAAATCCACGCGCTCGCGCAGCAGCGGCCGCTGGTTGAAAGAACATTTCGACGATCCGTATGTCAAAGAGGCACAAAAGCTCGGCTACCGTTCGCGTGCCAGTTTTAAGTTGTTAGAAATTCAGGAAAAAGACCGTTTGATTCGCACAGGCATGACGGTAGTCGATCTCGGCTCTGCGCCGGGCGGATGGTCGCAAGTGGCGGTGGATTTGGTGGGGCATCAGGGGCGTGTGGTCGCCAGTGATATTTTGCCGATGGATACGCTGGCCGGTGTCGAGTTTATCTGCGGTGATTTCACCGAGGAGAGCGTGCTAGCGGAGATTCTCGCGGTGCTGGGCGAACGCAAGGCGGATCTTGTGATTTCCGATATGGCCCCCAACATGAGCGGTATGGCGGGTGTCGATCAGCCGCGTGCCATGTATTTGGTGGAGTTGGCGGCGGAAATGGCCGCGCAAGTGTTGAAGCCGGGTGGCGCGTTTCTCACCAAGGTATTCCACGGCGAAGGTTTTGATGAATTGTTGAAGCAGTTAAAAACGCGTTTCAACAAAGTGAGTACGCGCAAGCCACAGGCATCGCGTGCGCGCTCACGAGAAACTTATCTGTTGGCACAAGGCTTTAAGGGCTGATTGCCGATAAATATTTGCAGTAACTTTGCAGTAATTAAAGAAAGAAGATTGAGAGGGCTGTATTTTGAACGACACAATCAAGACGCTACTGATTTGGGGTGCCATCGTTTTTGTGCTGATGTCTGCCTTTCGCAACCTCACGCCGGCGCAACCGACCGCCGCGCTGGAATACTCCAGCTTTATTCAAGAAGTGCAGCAACAGCGCGTTGCTTCTGTGGTGATCGACGGCTTAAAAATCAATGGCGAAATGAAAGATGGTTCCGCTTTTCAAACCGTGCGCCCCAATGTGCTCGATCAACATTTAATGGATGATCTGTTAAGCAACAATGTCAAAGTGGAAGGTCGCGAGCCAGAGCAGCCAGGATTCTTGCAACAATTATTTTTTGCCGTGTTGCCGGTATTGTTGATCATCGGCGTATTCATGTTTTTCACGCGCCAAATGCAGGGCGGCATGGGTGGCAAAGGCGGTCCTTTGAGTTTTGGTAAAAGCAAAGCGCGTTTGTTGTCGGAAGATCAAATCAAAACCACTTTTGCGGATGTTGCCGGTGTCGATGAGGCGAAAGAAGATGTCAGTGAATTAGTAGAGTTTTTACGCGATCCTTCGCGCTTTCAAAAACTGGGTGGAAAAATTCCGCGCGGTGTATTGATGGCGGGCCCGCCAGGCACGGGTAAAACTTTATTGGCTAAAGCGATTGCTGGCGAAGCAAAAGTACCGTTCTTTTCTATTTCTGGTTCTGATTTCGTGGAGATGTTTGTCGGTGTCGGCGCATCGCGTGTGCGCGATATGTTTGAGCAAGCGAAAAAACAAGCGCCGTGTATCGTGTTTATCGACGAGATCGACGCAGTGGGTCGTCATCGCGGCGGCGGTCACGGTGGTGGCAACGATGAACGCGAACAAACACTGAACCAATTGCTGGTTGAAATGGATGGTTTTGAAGGCAGTGAAGGTGTCATTGTGATCGCCGCCACTAACCGCCCTGATGTATTGGATCGCGCATTATTGCGCCCCGGTCGTTTTGATCGTCAAGTACATGTCGGTCTGCCGGATGTGCGTGGTCGTGAACAAATTTTGAAAGTGCATATGCGCAAAGTGCCTTTGGATGAAGCGGTAGATGCTTCGGTACTGGCGCGCGGCACGCCCGGTTTTTCTGGCGCGGATCTGGCTAACTTAGTGAATGAAGCTGCGCTGTTTGCTGCGCGCGCTAATCGTCGCTTGGTGACGACAGAAGAGTTTGAAAAAGCGCGCGATAAAATCATGATGGGTGCAGAGCGCAAATCCATGGTGATGTCGGAAAAAGAAAAAACCATGACGGCGTATCACGAAGCGGGTCACGCTATCGTCGGTTATTTAATGCCGGAGCACGACCCGATTCACAAAGTCACGATTATTCCGCGCGGCCGTGCATTGGGTATTACTTGGTTTTTGCCGGAAGCCGATCGCATCAGCACCAGTAAACGCAAACTGCTCAGTGATATCGCCACTGCTTACGGCGGTCGTATCGCGGAAGAAATGATTTACGGCGCAGACGGTGTTTCTACGGGTGCGTACAGCGATATTCAAATGGCAACCAGTGTGGCGCGCTCCATGGTGGTGAATTATGGCTTGTCAGAAAAATTGGGTGCGTTGGATTATGATGCACGCGACGGCGAAGGTTTCCGCGAGAAAAATATTTCTGCGCGCACTGCCGAACTGATCGATACTGAAATCAAAAATATTTTGGACGCCTGTTACGCGCAAGCAACAGAAATTTTGCAAACGAATGCAGATATTTTGGAGTCGATGAAAAATGCACTGATCGAATACGAAACTATCGACAGTGAGCAGGTGGAGGACTTGATGGCGCGTCGTGCAGTGCGCCCACCGCGCGATTGGCACAACAGTGCCAGCAACGATACTTCTGGTGGTAGCGGTCAAGCGGAAGTGGTGGCAGAAGCGACAACACCAAACAGTGATGTGCCCAGCAACACGCCTCCTAATAATGTCACGCCAATAGGTGGGCCGGCGGGCGAGCATTAATCGCCCGCTGCGCGTTTCTTTTTTTCACCCATGAAGATGCAATGCGGCAACAGAGCGCTGGATTTATCCAGCCCTGTTGTGATGGGGATTCTCAATATCACGCCCGATTCTTTTTCTGATGGCGGCGTTTTTTTTCAGCAAAATAAAAAGCAGATCGATCATTGCTTGCGCGCAGCAGAAAAAATGTTGGCGGATGGCGCGCGCATTATTGATGTGGGTGGTGAATCCACTAAGCCAGGGGCGCAGCCTGTTTCCACGCAAGAAGAACTGGATCGCGTATTGCCAGTAGTGGAAGCGATTGCTGGGCGAGTGGATATCGTGATTTCAGTCGACACCAGTAACCCAGAAGTGATGCAAGAAACGGCTGCACGCGGCGCGGGTATGATCAACGATGTGCGCGCTCTGCAGCGCGAAGGTGCATTGCAAGCAGCAGCAAAAACAGGTTTGCCTGTGTGTTTGATGCACATGCAGGGCGATCCGCGCACTATGCAAGAGAATCCGCAATACGGCGATGTGGTAAAAGAAGTTCGCGAGAGTTTGCTGGCGCGAGTGGCTGTGTGTGAGCGTGCGGGTATCGCACCGCACAATATTTTGCTCGACCCCGGTTTTGGTTTTGGCAAAACACTGGAACACAATCTTGTGTTGCTCAAACATCTGGACACGCTGACGCGATTGCCTTATCCGCTATTGGTGGGGCTGTCGCGCAAATCCATAGCCGGTAAACTGACGGGAAAAGCAATTGATGAACGCCTGCCTGCATCATTGGCGCTGGCGCAATCGGCATTGGATCGTGGTGCAAAAATTTTGCGTGTGCACGATGTGGCGGCAACGGTGGATATGTTAAAAGTATGGCGCGCTGTGCAAGCGCAGCCTTAAAAAATTAGGACGATAAAATGACAAAACAATTTTTTGGTACGGATGGTATTCGTGGTCGCGTGGGGGAATATCCCATCACACCAGATTTTATGTTGCGTTTGGGTTGGGCTGCAGGAAAAGTATTTGCGCGCCATGCAGAAGATAATCGCAAATTAATTTTGATCGGCAAAGACACGCGTATTTCTGGTTATATGTTTGAATCGGCATTAGAAGCGGGCTTAATCAGTGCAGGTGTTAATGTCGGTTTGTTGGGGCCGATGCCGACACCGGCGATTGCCTATCTTACGCGTACTTTTAACGCGCAAGCAGGTATTGTAATCAGTGCGTCACACAATCCACACGGCGATAACGGTATCAAGTTTTTTTCTGCAGATGGCAGAAAGCTGCCTGATGAAATCGAGTTGGAAATTGAAGCGCAATTAGAAGAAGCCATGCAGATTGTTGATCCGATGCTGCTCGGCAAAGCACGCCGTATTACGGATGCTGCAGGTCGTTATATTGAATTTTGTAAAAGCACTACACCGTTTGATTTTCATTTGCGCGGACAGCGCATTGTGGTGGATTGTGCTAACGGAGCAACTTATCACATCGCACCCAATGTGTTGCGTGAATTGGGCGCCGATGTCATCGAGTTGGCGGCAAAACCTGATGGATTAAACATCAATCAAAATTGTGGTTCTACGCATCCCGATGAACTGCAACGCGCTGTATTAGAACAAAACGCAGATCTTGGCATTGCGTTTGATGGTGATGGCGATCGTTTGTTATTCGTTGATCATCACGGCGAAGTGGTGGATGGCGATGAGTTGCTGTTCATTATTGCCTGCGATCAGTTTGAGCGCGGAAAATGCAAAGGTGTTGTCGGCACTTTGATGAGTAATTTTGGTTTTGAGTTGGCGTTGCAACAGCGCGGTATTCCGTTTGCGCGTGCAAAAGTTGGCGATCGTTATGTGATCGAGATGATGCAACAAAATGGTTGGGATCTCGGCGGTGAGAACTCAGGCCATATCGTTTGTAATCATGTCACCACAACGGGCGATGGAATTGTTTCAGCTTTACAGGTGTTGATGGCTTTACAGCGCGGTGGAAAAAAATTAGCCGAAGCAAAAAAAGCAATGCACAAATTCCCACAAGTGATGATCAATGTGCGCACTTGTCAAAAGTTTGATTTAGATGCTTTCCCCGTTATTGGTGAAGCAATTCAAAAAACAGAAACGCAATTGGCGGGGCAGGGGCGTGTGCTGTTGCGTCCTTCTGGAACAGAGCCTGTTGTGCGCGTGATGGTGGAAGGTGCAAATGCTGAAGTGGTTAAACCGCTCGCGATTGAATTAGCTGCTGTTGTTGAAGCAGCGCTTGCCTGAGGATTTTTTATGACACACCCATCGCGTCGTCCGTTAGTAATTGGTAATTGGAAAATGCACGGCACTCAAGCGTCATCAGTGGAGCTATTGCAGGCTATCCAACAAAGTACGCAATCTGCCACGCACACCAATGTAGCTGTGTGTGTTCCTTTCCCTTATTTGCAACTGTGTCGTGAGCAATTAGCCAATGGTCGTATCCAGTGGGGGGCGCAAAACTTGAGTGAGCACGCGCAGGGTGCGTACACCGGTGAAGTGTCTGCCACTATGTTGGCCGATTGGGGTTGTCGTTTCGTGTTAGTGGGTCACTCCGAGCGTCGCGCTTTGTATGGTGAGATGGATGACCATGTGGTTGCCAAAATTCGTCAAGCGCTCAGTGCTGGGATTACTCCCGTGTTGTGTGTGGGGGAGACCTTGGCTGAGCGCGAGCGCGGTGCGACAGAAATAGTGGTGTCTCGTCAGTTAAATGCGGCACTCGACCATTTGCAGCCAGCAGAGTTAGAGCAATTAGTCGTTGCGTATGAACCTGTGTGGGCTATCGGCACAGGACGCACTGCAACACCGGAGCAGGCACAGGCTGTTCATGCGCATATTCGTGCGCGCTGGGCGGAAAAGTTGCCAAGCCATGCGGACAAACTGCTCGTGCTTTACGGGGGCAGCGTGAAAGCGGATAATGCGCGACCTCTTTTTGCCCAGCCCGATGTCGATGGTGGCTTGGTGGGCGGCGCAGCACTCGACCCTGATCAGTTTTGCGCCATCATTAACGCAGCGGAACAAGCATGGAACCACTAATCATTGCATTACATATTTTGGTGAGCATCGCCATCGTCGCCCTCATTTTGCTACAACAGGGTAAAGGCGCAGAAGTTGGTGCTTCTTTCGGCAGCGGCGGTTCGCAAACACTGTTTGGTAGCACGGGCAGCGGTAATTTTCTTAGCCACACTACTGCTATTTTGGTGGTGATTTTTTTCGTCACTAGCTTTGGTTTGTCTATGTTGGCGAAAAATAAAGCCGGTGCGGGTTCGAGCGACGAAGGTATACCTTCAGCTGCTGCGATAGAGGAACACAGCCAAGCGAATGAGCAAAAGAAAGCTGAAGTGCCTGCGGCTGAAGCAGTTGCACCGGCCGGTGATGCGCCAGCTGCACCAGAAGCTCCTGCTCAAGACGCGCCAGCCGCGCCTAAGGAGAAGTAAGTTTTAGCCCAGGTGGTGAAATTGGTATACACGCTACCTTGAGGTGGTAGTGGCGCAAGTCGTGCCGGTTCGAGTCCGGCCCTGGGCACCAATTCAATGTTTTAGACAATCCAAGGAAGTCTCTAAGCCCGCAATTTTGCGGGCTTTTTTGTATCAAAAAATATAGTTAATAAGCAGATCAAAAATTATAAGGCTCAATGCTTATAAAAATTTTGCCGTGACTCATTACCTTGCTTTGTAATTGGTAATGTAAGTGGCGTAGATGTGTTGTCTGGTGACAGCGTGGTATCCAAAGCAATATCAGATTCTTTTTTTCCTGCCAAAACATAGTAATACAACGGCGTGCCATCAATGGATAAGCGATGTCGATACCGCTCCAAATGGTGAACTTCCAAGATATCTTTAAGCAGAAGTTGTTTTATCAGTTTTGAAAAACCAGAATCATCACTTTCTTGCATGAATGTTTCTTTTACATTAAAGACAATCCATCCTCCTTGCTTAACCAAATTGTAAGCATTGATAAACGCTTCAGTAGGGATATCGCCAAATCCAAGTGCTGCAACACACGACAAGCAGTCAACTTGCCATGTCAATAGTTCATCTTTTAAGTAAGCGTCTTGTTTGCACAAATCGGCAACATAGTAAGCGTCGTATATTCCGGGTCTATCTCTGAAGCAGGCTTCTTGTGCATTGGCGTTAATATCTATCCCAATTAAACGAGAAACCCCCATCTTGAAAAGACGTTCCCCAACCATGCCGTTGCCGGCACCTAGATCTAGGACTCGCAACTCGCTCATTTCTAGGTTATTTTGTTTTAGTACTTTGGCCAGAATTTCGCTTACCTTGTCGGGTGATGAGCATTTTAGTCGATCGTAAAATAGTTGTTCATAAAGCCCTGGGCGTTTATATAGTTCGCCATAATCGTGAAAGCGTAAATTTACGATTTGATTGTTTTCTTCAAGTAAAAACTGTACTTCATCCTGCCCAACTTTATGTGATTCTGTTACAGGGAAACGAATGTTGTAACGATGTTTTCTCATAATGCCTCCTAGCTTTTATGAATATATACACTTCAAGTTGATTCGTAAATAATTGGCAATAATGCAGATTGCTTGTGCTACGTATGCCAACTATTGGAGTATCTTTTACTAAACTTTCTGCGGCATGTCAAAAAATGTGTTGCAGTCATAATGTTTCTTAGAAAGCCAAGAGGTGTTTTTTATGAATTCAGCGAAGCACATGGAGTTGAAAAAAATAGCAGCAATTTATGATGCACCGGCGCAACATTGGGTGGGCGATGGTTTTCCTGTGCGCTCACTGTTTTCCTACAACACTTTTGGTGCGGAAATCAGCCCGTTTTTATTGTTGGATCGCGCAGGGCCTATGGATTTTTCTCCTACTAGTGCGCGCCGTGGTGTGGGGCAGCATCCGCATCGCGGTTTTGAAACAGTGACGATTGTTTATCACGGTGAAGTGGCGCATCGCGATTCCACCGGAGAAGGCGGTGTGATTGGTGCGGGTGATGTGCAGTGGATGACAGCAGCCGGTGGCATATTGCATGAGGAATATCACAGCGAAGTTTTTGCACGCACAGGTGGCCTGTTCAATATGGTGCAGTTGTGGGTGAACTTGCCAGCGGCAGACAAAATGAAAAAGCCGTGTTATCAAGCTATTACCAGTGCCGACATTCCTGTAGCAGCGTTACCTAATAATGCTGGTGTGTTGCGCGTTATTGCCGGAGACTATGAAAATTTGCGTGGTCCCGCACACACTTTTTCACCGCTGCAAGTTTGGGACATCAATTTGCAAGCGGGCGCAGAAGTCACACTGCCCGCGCAAGTGGGTTGGAATACAGTGTGGGAGGTTTAGCAAGGTGTGGTAATTATCGACGGGAAAACGTTGCGCGGCGAAGCACAGGTGGCCGTGCTGGATAAGGTCGGTAATAGCGTGCAAATCACCGTAGAATCCACTGCGCGCTTGTTGTGGTTGAGTGGAGAGCCGATCAAGGAATCGGTGGTCGGTTACGGCCCATTTGTGATGAATACCCGTGAAGAAATTGAACAAGCAATTACCGATTTTAACAGCGGCCATTTTGGCAAAATTCCCCATTGATAAACTTCCTGAATATTTTATAGAGTCCTATCACATGCGTTCATTTTTTTCCTGGATGACGAGAGTTGTTAGCAACATTATTGCCGTGTTCATTGGGTTGGTCTTGGCGTTGTTGCTTGCCGAGTTGTTGGTGCGAACTTTTGCGCCGCACCCTGATTATGGCGGCGGTATTCGACCTGCTTTTTATAGCAATCTGTTTGAGTATGACGATCTGTTGGGATGGAAAGGTGTAAAAAATCTATCAACGCCGTATTACAGTAAGGATTTTCATGTCACGGTTAAGCACGATGCAGAAGGGTATCGCAACATATATCCATCTTATGTCGAAGGTAAGAAAAATTATTTGTTGATTGGTGACTCTTATGCTTGGGGTTGGGGTGTCGAAGATGATGAGACCGCTGCCGCTGTTTTTACAAGAAAAAATCCAGAGAAAAATCTCTACAGTTTAGGAATAGCGGGTTACGGCACTGATCAAGAGTGGCTTAGCCTGCAGCAGTTTTTAGAGAGGCATCCCAAGCACCATTATCAAGGTGTTATCCTTGAGTTTTATTTCAACGATTTTGACGATAACGCCGCAACAGAACGGTATGCTTATCAAAAACCCGTGTTTGTTGATTCTGAAAATGGTTTGCAGTTGACGAATGTGCCTGTGCCATACAAAGCTGTGGAGCAGGGCATCCCTGTGACAGAAATTCCAGAGCCTAATGATTGGTCTAGTCAAGTACAGTTCCTGAATTTTATTGCACATAGTATTCCGCCAATCATTGCGTTAATTAACAGACATGGCCAGCCGGAAGTGTTGCCTGTGCTACAGCAAAGCATGAAAGCTAAGCTGATATTGTCTGCAAAACTGTTGGCAGAAATTCGTCGGTACTGCGAAGAGCGCGGTCTGTTTTTTCATGCGGTTATTTTGCAGACACAAGATACGCAAGGTGAAAATCTAGTAGCGATACGCGCTTTAGCAGATGAGTTAGGTAAACGTGGTGTGGCACACTCTGTTTTTAAAAGTCGCTACTTCCCCAGTACAGATCTTTGGTTAGACGCACACTTCACGCCCTACGGCCAGTCTTTGCTGGCCGACCATATTGCAGACATTACGGAGTCGGCTGAGAATAAAAATTCCAATATAAATCGATAGTGTCTAGATAAAAACCATCAAAGTCTGTCTATAAAAATCTATCAAGATAGGCGCGTTCGCTGCCGAAAATAATTATCTGTTTTCTTCAACTAGTCACCAATTGTCTGTTGCTGTTGAGTTTTATTCTCAATTAGGTGAAAGCGGTCACGTTCACATTTTTTTCACTGCACGAGAAGAATACTTAACGCATAGAAGTTAATAAGTGAGAGGTGGATCTTATGGGATCTGCACTGCGATTGGAGCGCAGAGGGCTAGCGGTTGATGCTCTCCCTGCGGTGGTGATAGCAGGCGCGCTGGGTGCTGAACGTTCGGCGATGGAACATTTTGTCGCCAGCGAATTTTTACAGCACTATGGTGCAAATGTAACGGTATTTATGCCGTGGTTGCTGGGGCTGTCTCAGGGCGCGGAGTTGATGGGGGTGGCGGGTTTGCGCCCTGCGGGCAGTGAAGCGTTGTTTGTCGAACATTATTTGGATAGCCCGATTGAGTTAGAAATTGCGCAGCATTCTGGTGTGCCAACACTGCGAGAAAAGGTGTTGGAGATCGGCAATTTGGCAGGGCAAGTGCCCGGCGTGACGCGCGCATTGTTTCCGTTGCTGACTGAGCTAATTTACAAACGTGGCTATGTGTGGAGTGTGTGCAACACCACATCGGCGGTGAGAAATACACTGTCGCGCTTGGATATTCCTTTTCTGCCTTTGGTGCGCGCAATGCCAGAGCGTTTAGGTGCTGCGCGCTTTGCTTGGGGCAGTTATTACACGCAAGAGACTGTCGTGATTGCTATTTCTCTGGTTGCCGCGCATGCGGCGCTGTTGCGTCGTCCAATGTTGGCGGCTGCTTGTGTACAAGCGCTGGCAGGTGTGTATGACAATTTGCCGGCAGTGGCTTGAGCCGCGCGGTGAGCAGGCTGCGCTGGTAAATGCCTTGCAGGAAGGCAGCGGCGCTGTGGCTTTGTGCGCTGAAAATAGCGTAGCGTGGTTAAGCGCGGATTTTTCTTGCCAAGAAAGTGGGCGCGTTTGTGTGCCGCTGCCACATTTTTTTACGCCGTCACAAATGCAATGGGCGTTTGAGAGTGCGGGAGTTGGCACGCTGCTGACAGATCAGCCCGATGCACCACTGTGGCGGCAATGCGGGTTTACGGTTTGTGCCGCCTGAGTCGACCGTGGGTTTGTGTCGTCTTGAGCGTCGTGCGCCTGTTGTGGCATTGCCGCAAGGAACGGCAAAAATTACGTTTACATCGGGTTCAACAGGGCAGCCTAGGGCGTGTGTTTGTCACAACAAGCGCAAGAAACTGTTGCGCAATCCATTGCAGGAGTATTGTTGGAGCTGGGCGTGCAGCGGCATTTGTGTGTGCTGCCGCTGCCGGTATTGTTGGAAAATATTGCCGGTGCTTATGCGGCAACGGCAGCAGAAATTGAGTGTGTGATTCCTCCGCTGTCTGTCGTCGGTTGGCGCGGTTCTAGTGAATGGGATGCGGCAGCCTTTTTGCGATATGCGGTTGAGCAACGCGCAGAAAGCTGCATCATTCTGCCGCAAATGTTGAAAGCTTTATTGCCGTTGCTGGCGCAGTACGATCTCAGTTTTTTTAAATTGATCGCCGTGGGTGGCGCGCGTGTTGCATCGGATTTATTGCGCGCTGCGCGCCAGCGAGGGCTGCCTGTGTACGAGGGTTACGGTTTGTCGGAGTGCGGTTCCGTAGTGTGTTTTAATCAACCTAAAGCAGATAAGTTGGATACAGTGGGTAAACCTTTGGCGCATGCGGCAGTGCGCGTGAATGATATGGGTGAATTGGAAGTGGCGGGTAGCCATTTTTTAGGCTATCTCAATCAAGCGGAAACGCAGAGCAGCGCTTGGTTGCCTACGGGTGATCTCGCTAGTATCGACAGCGATGGTTTTGTATCCATTGTTGGTCGCCGCAAAAATCTTATTGTCAGTAGCTATGGTAGAAATATCAGCCCTGAATGGGTGGAAAGTGAATTGTTAAGCCGAGAAGGTATTTTGCAGGCAGCGGTTTTTGGTGAGGCGAAACCATTTTTAGTCGCCGTAATGTATGCGCCGAATTTATCTGATGTAGCTTTGCAGCAAGCAGTTGATCAAACAAATCTGGCTTTGCCGGATTACGCGCAAGTTAAAAAACTATTGCGCACCCCAACAGCCTTTTCATCAAATAATGGTTTGGCGACGAGCAACGGAAGAAATAAGCGCGATGATATTGCGCTGCATTTCAAAACAGGTATTGACAGTTTTTATGCATCCACTGAGGGCATGGTGTATGAGTGCCACTAATTTTTATTTGCGCCTACAGCAAGAAACGGTGCTGGAGAGAGAGTATCTGCTCAGTTCGCCGCTCATTACTGCGGCATTGCAAGGTGAAATTACGCGTGAGGAATATGTCGCGTTTCTTGGGCAGGCGTATCACCATGTGAAGCACACGCTGCCCTTGTTGATGGCGGTGGGCGCTAAGTTGCCAGAGAGTAAGGAATGGTTGCGCGAAAAAATGGCGCATTACATCGAAGAAGAAGTGGGGCATCAAGAATGGATATTGAACGATATAACACAGTGCGGTGGTGATGCTGAAGTTGTGCGCCATGCTGTGCCGTCGCTACCCGTAGAGTTGATGATTGGTTTTATCTGGGATTTTGTGTCGCGGCGCAATCCTGTGGGTTTTTTGGGGATGGTTTTTGTGCTGGAGGGAACCAGCGTGAATGTAGCTACCCAAGCGGCAGATAAAATTCGGCTGGCGTTGCAACTTCCAAAACAAGCATTTAGCTATTTGTATTCTCACGGTTCCTTGGATGTTGAGCATATCGATTTTTTTGAAAGTGTCGTGAATAAAATTGATGACCAGAAAGATCAAGACGACATTGTTCATGTGGCAAAAATTATTTTTCGACTGTACGCCGACATGTTTCGCGCCATTAAATAAAGAGAGTGTTTTGTGTGAAAGCCTTACAAGGAAAAACAATTTTAGTTACAGGCGCTAGCGGTGGCATTGGTGGCTGTATTGCGGAAGAATTGGCGCGCAATGGCGCTAATGTTTTGCTAGTGGGGCGCGATGAAGTATCACTGGACAGTGTGCGAGCGCGCATTGTGGCTAATGGCGGTCATGCACAAGTAGTGGCAGCAGATTTATTGGTGCCGGAAGATAGACAGCGCATCATACAAATGTGTTTATCTCTGCCCAACGGTTTGTACGGGTTGATCAATAACGCCGGCATTAACCATTTTGCTTGGCTGGAAGATCAAACAGAAACTATGTTGCACGCACAAATACATTTGAACTTGGTAGCTCCCATTTTATTGACACGCGCACTATTGCCGGTGCTGAGTAAAGACACTAATGCGCGTATTTTGAACATAGGCTCTACCTTTGGCAGCATTGGCTACCCAGGTTATACCGCCTACTGTGCCAGCAAATTTGGTCTGCGTGGCTTTAGTGAAGCCCTGCGGCGTGAGCTGGCGCAGTCGGATATTCGTGTTTTGTATTTTGCACCGCGCGCCACTCGCACGGCGTTGAATTCGGATCCTGTTGTGGCGATGAATAATGCGCTGGGCAACGCTATGGATGCGCCAGAAATTGTCGCTAAAAAAGTGGTGGCCTTGTTTATCAAAGGCGCACCCAGCCAATATTTTTTTGGTTGGCCAGAGTCTTTATTTGTGCGCATCAATGCGCTGTTGCCGCGCGTGGTTGATCAGGCGTTAGGGAAGCAGTTGGCGATTATTAGAAAACATGCGGGGCGTTAGATGGCCCGCCCGAAGGGATTCGAACCCCAGACCTCTGCCTCCGGAGGGCAGCGCTCTATCCAGCTGAGCTACGGGCGGAAAGGCGGCAATTGTAGGGGCAATATGCCGCGATAGCTAACGCAAAAAATCAAAAAACATTCAGCGTATATGCGCGAGGATGCCGTCCAATTCATCCAAGCTGTTGTAGCGCAAAACCAATTTGCCGCTGCCTTTGCTGTTGTGTAGCACTTGCACCGGCACGCCAATTTTTTCAGACAGATCGGTTTGTAAACGACGAATGTCAGGATCAACAGCGGCAGTTTCTGGTGTTTTATTTTTTTCGTCGGCGGGCTTTTGTTGCAGGTTGCGCACCAGTGCTTCGGTCTGACGCACAGACAAGCCTTTATCGACCACATTTTTTGCCGCTGTGTGTTGTGCGTTGTTGTCCAGGCTTAGCAGCGCGCGCGCGTGGCCCATTTCTAAATCGCCGCGCTCTAACATGCGACGCACTTCGTCGGTCAAGGACATCAAACGCAATAAGTTGGTGACGGTGACGCGCGATTTGCCCACCGCATCAGCTACTTCTTGATGTGTTAATTCAAATTGATCTTTCAGGCGTTGCAGTGCAACGGCTTCTTCAATCGGATTTAAGTTTTCGCGTTGAATGTTTTCGATCAACGCCATCGCAATCGCGGCATCGTCACCGACATCGCGAATAACCGCAGGAATGGCATCTAAACCAGCCAGTTGCGTGGCGCGCCAGCGGCGTTCACCGGCGATGATTTCGTAGCGCACGCTGGGTTTTTCTGCGTTGCTGGTTGGGCGCACAACGATGGGCTGCATCACGCCCTGTGCTTTGATGGAGTTGGCAAGCTCGCTTAACGCCTCTTGATCCATTTCGCGGCGCGGTTGGTATTTGCCGCGCTGTAACCACTCCACCGGTAGTTTGACTAACTGACCGTCGCGCAGCGTATTTTTGTCTTCAACAGAAACAATAGGTGCTGCAGCAATCGCTGCCGCGATAGCTTCCGTTGTTGTGGGTTCTTCGATATGTGCTTTCTTTAACGCGCCGCCGAGCAGTGCGTCTAACCCTTTGCCCAATTTTTTCTTTTTTGCGTTCATGTTTTTTGTCGATTAATTTCAGTATTCAGGAAGAGGTAAAAAACGATTAAGCCGTGGCAGTAGCAACTTCTGGCACATTGCTGGTTGCGCCGTGTCGCCGCAAAATTTCACCAGTCAATGCCAAATAAGCCAACGCGCCTTTGGATTGACGATCGTAATGCAGTACAGGTAAGCCGTAGCTCGGCGCTTCCGCGAGTTTGATGTTGCGCGGGATCACGCTGCGATACAGCTTGTCGCCAAAATATTCCGCGAGTTGGTTGGAAACTTCCGTGGTCAAGCTGATGCGCGGGTCGTACATGGTGCGCAAAATGCCTTCCACTTCTAAGTGTGGATTGACGGCCGATTTAATTTGTTCGATCGAGGACAACAAATCCGACAAACCTTCCAGCGCGTAATACTCGCACTGCATAGTGATCAAAACACTGTCGGCGGCGGCGAGTGCGTTGACGGTCAAAATGTTCAACGCGGGTGGGCAGTCGATCAAAATGTAATCGTAATCGCTGCGCACTTTTTTGAGCTGATGTTTCAGGCGCTGTTCCTTCATCATCAGGCTGAGCATTTCGACTTTTGCCGCCGTCAAATCGCTGTTGGCAGGCAGAAGATCGCAGCCGGATGTTTCACTTTTTTGGATCGCGTTTTTAATATCAAAACTGTCATCGACCAACACATCGTGCGCGCTGTATTTCAGCTCGTGTTTGTCGATGCCCAAGCCCATGGTGGCATTGCCCTGCGGGTCGAGATCCACCAGCAGCACGCGGCGTTTGGTGGCAGCCAGCGACGCGGCGAGGTTCACAGAAGTGGTGGTCTTGCCGACCCCGCCTTTCTGATTGGCAATGGCAATAATTTTGCTCACGTTGTGGCTATTCCGTCAGAGAGTTCGCAGCGGATCAGGTGTCTTTCCGCATTGCAATTCGGCACCTGCAAGCGCAGGCAGGCGCTCACCTTAAAGGGTTTTGGCAGGGCGCTCAACTCGGCGGAATCGAGCTGCGCCTTCATCGCCCAGAAGCAGCCGCCCGCTGCCAGCAAGTGCTGGCTGGACTGCACGAAATCGGCGAGCGAGGCGTAGGCGCGGGATAGGATGCCATCAAACGGCAGCTCGCTCTGGTACTCCTCCACCCGCGACTGCACCACGCTGAAATTCTGCAAGCCCAGCTCGATGCGCGCCTGATCCATAAAGCGCGTCTTTTTGCCGTTGCTGTCCAAGGCCGTGAGTTGGCGCTCTGGCCACAAGATCGCCAGCGGGATAGAGGGAATGCCGGCACCGGCACCGACATCCAAGAGCCGCGTGCTGTGCATGTGTTTGGCGACAGCGAGGCTGTCCAGTAAGTGACGGCTCACCATCTCGCGCGGCTCGCGCACGGCCGTCAAGTTATAGGCCTGATTCCACTTGGCGAGCAGTTGCACATAGGCCAGCCACTGCGCACGCTGTTCGGCGCTGGCGCTGATTTCCAGCGCCGCCAGCCCCTTATCCAGCAAGGCTTGCATCGTCACGCGGGGCAGCAGAGGTGGATTTTTTCTTCAGATTGATGAGTAGCAGGGAAATCGCAGCGGGAGTGACGCCCGGCACGCGCGAAGCTTGGCCGATGGTGGCGGGCTGCGCTTGCGTGAGTTTGTGGGTGACTTCGTGCGACAGCCCTTTGACGGCGCTGTAGTCAAAACCTGTGGGAATGGCGACGGCCTCGGAGCGTTGTAGGCGCTCAATGTCCTCCTGCTGACGGTCGATGTAGCCCGCGTATTTGGCACTGATTTCCACCTGCTCGGCCACTTGCTCGTCCTGCACGGCTGCGCCTTTTAACGCGGCGATGTCGGCATAGCCAAACTCGGGGCGTTTCAGCAAATCCATCAAGCTGGCTTCGCGTAAAAGTGGGCTGCTGAGGCGGCCGACCAAGCTGTCAGCGGCAGGCGTGTTGGGGTGGATATAGGTGGTGCGTAAGCGTTCGCTCTCGCCGGCGATACCGTCTTGCTTGGCACAGAAGCGCGCCCAGCGTGCATCGTCCACCAAGCCCAGCTCGCGCCCTTTGGCGGTGAGGCGCAGATCGGCGTTGTCTTCGCGCAGCAGCAGGCGGTACTCGGCGCGGCTGGTGAACATGCGGTAGGGCTCGCGTGTGCCGAGGGTGATTAAGTCGTCGATCATCACGCCGATGTAGGCTTCGTCGCGGCGCGGATACCAACTCGGCTTGCCCTGCGCTTTCAAGCCGGCGTTGATACCGGCCAGCAAGCCCTGCGCGGCCGCCTCTTCGTAGCCGGTGGTGCCGTTGATCTGACCGGCAAAAAACAGGCCTTGGATAGGTTTGGTTTCCAAGGTGTGCTGCAAGTCGCGCGGATCAAAAAAGTCGTATTCGATGGCGTAGCCGGGACGGGTGATGTGCGCGTTTTCCATGCCGCGTATCGAGCGCACCAGAGCCAGTTGCACATCAAACGGCAGCGAGGTGGAAATGCCGTTGGGGTACAGCTCGTGCGTGGTCAGCCCTTCCGGTTCGATAAACACTTGATGCGACAGTTTGTCGGCAAAGCGGTGAATTTTGTCTTCAATCGATGGGCAGTAGCGCGGACCTATGCCTTCAATCACACCGGTGTACATGGGCGAGCGATCCAGCGCGCCGCGAATAATCTCGTGCGTGCGCTCGTTGGTGTGGGTGATGTAGCAGTTCACCTGTTGCGGGTGTTCGCTCACCGAACCCATGAAGGACATTACTGGCAGCGGTGTATCGCCAGGTTGCGGCTGCACGGCGCTGAAATCGACGGAGCGTGCGTCGATGCGCGGCGGCGTGCCGGTTTTCAGGCGATCAACGCGCAGCGGCAGTTCGCGCAATCTTGCGGCGAGTGCAATGGAGGGTGGATCACCCGCGCGACCGCCGGAATGGTTATCCAAACCGATGTGAATTTTGCCGCCAAGAAAAGTGCCCGTGCTCAACACGACACAGGGCGCAAAAAAGCGAATGCCAGTTTGCGTCACCACACCGGTTACGGCATCGTTTTGCACGATCAAATCATCCACAGCCTGCTGGAAAATCTGCAAATTAGGCTGATTTTCTAGGATTGAACGAATCGCCGCTTTGTACAGCACGCGATCGGCTTGCGCGCGGGTGGCGCGTACTGCAGGGCCTTTGCGCGAATTGAGGATGCGAAATTGGATGCCTGCTTGGTCAGTGGCGCGCGCCATCGCGCCGCCCAATGCATCGACTTCCTTCACCAAGTGGCTTTTGCCGATGCCGCCGATGGCAGGATTGCAGGACATCTGCCCCAGCGTTTCGATGTTGTGCGTGAGCAGTAGGGTGCGACAGCCCATGCGTGCCGCAGCGAGGCAGGCTTCAGTGCCAGCGTGACCGCCGCCGATGACGATCACATCAAAGTGTTCTGGGTAGTCCATGATCGTATTTGTGCAGGTTATGCAGAGGGCGGTCAGTATAGTGACTGGTGATTTTTCGAGCAATTTTAATGCGACAGTGAATTGGTGTGAGGCGCATCACAGTATGGTGGTGTGAGTGGTTAGTGTCGGCGTAAAAAGAATGCGTTTATGGCATATTCCATCTTGCCGATAAATGTCCTGCCTAATATAATGCGCGCCGCTTTGGAGGTTGCTGGTTACAGCGCCACGGAGAGGCGAGTTCCATGGAGGTGCGTGGTGAACAAAGCGCAACATACCGGCATTCCTCGCCCCCCCGTTTATCGTATTACCCTAGTTCAAGTTGCTGTATTGGCTGTATTGACCGCGATTTTGTGGCCCATTTGGCCGGCGGGAGCTGCAGCATTGTTTTGGGGTGGTATGGTTGAAGCGCTGCCGAGGTTGTATTTCGGTATTTATGCCTTCCGCTTTGTTGGTGCACGGCAGGCGCGGCAGGTCATGGCTTCGTTTCGGCGAGGTCAGGTAGGAAAGTTTGTGTTAGTGGCAGTGTTATTCGGTGGCTTGTTTGCATTGAACAAGTCAGTTGCGCCAGCGGCAGTGTTTGGAGGCTATGTGGCCTCATGGTTGCTGGGTATGATTTTGAGCGCACGGTGGCTCAGGTAACGAACGGGTAGATGGCGTTTTATGTCTGAACAAGCAGCGGCAGCGGCAGTGGCAGGACAGGGCGAAGAAGGCTTGACTATCGTCGGCTATATTCAGCACCACTTGCAAAATCTGTGTTTTGGTCGATTTCCCGATGGCTCTTGGGGATTGGCGCACACCAGTCAAGAAGCGAAAGAGATGGGCTTCTGGGCATTCCATTTGGATTCTTTGGGCTGGTCGTTTGTTTTAGGTGCGCTGTTTTGCTGGGGCTTTGCTGCAGCAGTCAAAAATATTCAGCGCGATACACCTCGCGGTTGGCAAAGCTTTGTTGAGTGGGTAATTGAGTTCATCGATAACAATGTCAAAAGTACCTTTTACTTCCACAATCCGGTGATTGCGCCACTGGCGTTGACCGTATTTATGTGGATATTTTTGATGAACTTTATGGACTTGTTGCCGATTGATTTATTGCCGAAGGCAGCTGCATTGGCTGCGGGCAATGATCACTTCTTCTTTAAAATTGTGCCAACCACGGATCCCAATATTACTTTGGGTATGAGTTTCGCTGTTTTCTTCTTGATGATTTTTTATAGCATCCAGAAAAAAGGCTTGATTGGTTTTATCAAAGAGCTGACCTTCCATCCGTTCCACCCGTCTTTTCATGGTGTGGGGCTGTTGTTTGCTCCTTTATTAATCGTAATAAATTTTGCGCTGGAAACAGTTTCACTGATTTCTAAGCCGATTTCTTTGGGTTTGCGATTGTTTGGAAACATGTACGCTGGTGAAATGATTTTCATCTTGATTGCAACATTGTTTGGCGCTGGATTGTTTTTTGGTCTGTTTGCGGGTGTGCTGCAATGGGCTTGGGCAGTATTTCATATTCTTATCATTACGCTGCAAGCGTTTGTGTTCATGGTGTTGACCATCGTTTATATGGCGATGGCGCACGAAGTGCCAGACGAACAGCATCCTTGATGAGAATATGAGTTTTTCATTAATCTTTTTTTAACCAACAAGTCGGTTTTTACCGCAAAACACTGAGGAGATAGATCATGGGTATGGCTCTTATTGCTGCTGCGCTGTTGATTGGTTTTGGCGCATTGGGTACAGCGATTGGCTTCGCAATTTTGGGTGGCAAATTGCTGGAAGGTTCAGCGCGTCAACCAGAAATTGCACCAATGCTGCAAGGTAAAATGTTCTTGATCGCTGGTCTGTTGGATGCGGTGCCAATGATCGGTGTAGGTATCGCGATGTATGTGTTGTTCGTTATCTTCCCAGCGTTGCAAGCTGCTAACGTAGCTTGATTAAGCGTATCTACGCTTTAGTCAAGATTCGTTTTGTTTCAGTGATATCCATTTTTCGAGAGGTGTTGGCGTGAATATCAACGCTACCATGATAGGTCAGATGATCTTCTTCTTTCTGTTCGTGGCTTTCTGCGCGAAATTCGTGTGGCCAGCCATTATTGGCGTCATGGCTGAACGGGAAAAGCGTATTGCAGACGGTCTCGAAAATGCTGATAAGGCGAATCGTGATCTGGAGCTGGCCAAGCAGGAAGCTGCGCAAAAATTGCGTCAGGCAAAAGATGATGCTGCAGCAATTATTGAGCAAGCAAATAAGCGCGCTACTCAGATGGTTGAAGAAGCTAAAGATCAAGCGCGTGAAGAAGGCGAGAGATTGAAGCAGGCCGCGCAAGCCGAAATCGACAGAGAGAAAAACCGCGCGCGCGAAGAGTTGCGCAAGCAGGTTGCTGCGCTGGTGTTGACGGGTGCAGAGCGTGTGTTGGAATCATCCATTGATGCCAGCAAGCACGCCGGTATGCTCGATAAGTTGGCTGCGGAGCTGTAACAGATGGCTGAGCGCGCAACACTGGCTAGGCCGTATGCAAAAGCAGTTTTCGAGGTTGCCCTCGGTGAGAATGCTTTGGTTGATTGGCAGGCAATGCTGAATACTGCGGCTGCTGTTGTGCAAACAGAAAAGCTGCAGGATAAGTTGTCTGTGCCTACATCAACTGTTGAGCAGCAGGCCGCCTTGGTGCGCGATGTTTGTGGCGATACTTTGAATGCAAAAGCAGGCAACTTCATCCATGTGTTGGCTGCCAATAAGCGATTGGGCTTGTTGCCAGATATCGCGGTGCAGTTTGCCGAGTTGAAAGCGCAAAAAGAAAAAGTGGTTGGCGTTGAAGTGGTTTCTGCCTTTCCGTTGGAAGCAAAAGCCACTGAAGCCTTGTCTGCTGCGTTATCAAAAAAATGGCAGTGCAATGTTTCATTGCAAACCAGTGTTGATGCTGCTCTGTTGGGTGGCGTTGTGATTAAAGCAGAAGATGTGGTGATTGATGCATCCGTTCGCGGTCGAATCGCGAAATTGGCTGATGCATTGATTGCATAAAAATTGGTAATACAAAGATTTTCATAGTGAACATTACTGGAAGCGCAGTCAGACGCGACTTCTAAAACGAGGACTGGCAAACATGCAGCAACTGAATCCTTCAGAAATCAGTGAAGTCATCAAGAGCAGAATTGAAAAGCTCGATGTTTCTACGCAAGCGCGCAACGAAGGCACAATCGTTTCTGTGTCTGACGGTATTGTGCGTATTCACGGTCTCGCTGATGTTATGTACGGTGAAATGATTGAGTTCACCGGCGGCGTATTTGGCATGGCGCTGAACTTGGAGCGCGATTCCGTTGGTGCGGTGGTATTGGGTGACTATCAGAAGTTGGCTGAAGGCCAAACTTGCCACACCACAGGCCGTATTCTTGAAGTGCCAGTTGGTCCTGAATTGGAAGGTCGTGTGGTTGATGCTCTCGGTAATCCTATCGATGGCAAAGGCGCTATCAACGCTAAACAATTGGATCCGATTGAGAAAGTAGCGCCGGGTGTAATCGCGCGTAAATCGGTCGATCAGCCAGTGCAAACAGGCTATAAAGCGGTTGACGCGATGGTGCCAATCGGTCGCGGTCAGCGTGAGTTGATCATCGGTGACCGTCAGGTGGGTAAAACAGCGTTTGCTGTCGATGCCATCATCAACCAAAAAGGCACAGGCATTAAGTGTATTTATGTGGCGATCGGTCAGAAGCAATCGACCGTTGCTAACGTGGTAAGAAAGCTGGAAGAACATGGCGCAATGGCGCACACCACCGTGGTGGTGGCGGGTGCATCGGATCCTGCTGCAATGTTGTTCTTGGCGCCATTTGCTGGCTGCTCTATGGGTGAGTACTACCGTGATCGCGGTCAGGACGCGCTGATTATTTATGACGATTTGACTAAACAAGCTTGGGCTTATCGTCAAATTTCTTTGCTGCTGCGCCGTCCTCCAGGTCGTGAAGCATATCCTGGTGATGTGTTCTATTTGCACTCGCGTTTGTTGGAGCGCGCTGCGCGCGTCAACGAAGAATATGTTGAGAAATTCACCAACGGTGCGGTGAAAGGAAAAACCGGTTCTTTGACTGCTCTGCCAGTTATTGAAACACAGGCGGGTGATGTATCTGCTTTCGTTCCTACTAATGTAATTTCGATTACTGACGGTCAGATCTTCTTGGAAAGCTCGCTGTTTAATGCAGGTATTCGTCCAGCCATGAACGCAGGTATTTCGGTATCGCGTGTTGGTGGTGCTGCACAAACTAAAATTGTGAAAAAACTCGGTGGCGGCGTGCGTTTGGCGCTCGCTCAGTATCGTGAATTGCAAGCGTTTGCTCAGTTCGCTTCAGATTTGGATGAAGCAACACGCGCGCAGTTGCAACACGGTCAGCGTGTAACTGAATTGATGAAGCAGAAGCAGTATGCGCCTTTGTCTGTGGCTGAAATGGGTGTGTTGCTGTACGCAGTAGATAACAAATTCTTGGACGATGTTGCTGTCAATAAAATCGGCAGCTTTGAAGCGTCTCTGTTGTCTTATTTGCACGCTGAACACGGCGCATTGTTGGCGAAAATCAACGAAGCGGGTGATTACAACGCTGATATCGAAGCGGGTATTCGCGCAGCGCTCGAAAAATTCAAAGCGACACAAACTTGGTAAGCCCCACTCGACGCTAAGGTAGAGAACTTATGTCAGGCGCCAAAGAGGTACGCACCCAGATTGCCAGCGTGAAAAGTACGCAAAAAATCACCAAGGCAATGGAAAAGGTGGCGTTCAGTAAAATGCGTAAAGCGCAGGAGCGTATGGCTCACGGTAAGCCGTACGCTGCGCGCATTCGCAGCGTGATTGGTCACATTGCCAATGCCACGCCAGAGTACAAACACCGTTATATGAGCGCGCGCGCAGTGAAGCGCGTGGGTTACATCGTTGTATCAACAGATCGCGGCTTGTGCGGCGGTTTGAACACCAATGAATTTAAGTTGATCGTAAAATCCATGAAAGAGTGGAGTGATCAAGGTGTTGCTGTTGATATCTGCGCGGTCGGTAGCAAGGCTCAAGCATTTTTCCGCAGCTTTGGTGGCAATGTTGTCGCTTCCGTGCGCGATTTAGGTGATGACGCTTCTATCGTTGATTTGCTGGGTAGCGTCAAAGTGATGCTCGATGCATTCGATGACGAAAAAATTGACCGTTTGTTTGTGGTGTATAACCAATTTGTCAACACGATGACGCAGCAACCTGTTGCTGAGCAGTTGTTGCCGCTGCCTGCTGATGAAACACTGACGCGCGCGCATAACTGGGATTATCTCTACGAGCCGGATGCACAAACGCTGCTGGATGGCTTGCTGACGCGCTATGTAGAGTCGCAAGTTTTCCAAGGTTTTGTGGAAAACAAAGCTTGTGAAATGGCTGCAAGAATGGTGGCGATGAAAAACGCAACCGAAAATGCGGGTCAAATGATTGATGACTTGCAGTTGTTGTATAACAAAGCGCGCCAAGCGGCAATCACGCAAGAGTTGTCAGAAATTGTTAGTGGCGCAGCAGCAGTTTAATCGTATCAATATTACGAAATTTTGAAGAGGATCCAGAAATGAGTAGCGGTCGCATAGTACAAATCATCGGCGCGGTAATTGATGTTGAATTCCCACGCGATGCAGTGCCTCGCGTATACGACGCGTTGAAAGTAGACGGCAAAGGTCTGACGCTGGAAGTACAACAACAGTTGGGCGATGGCGTAGTACGCGCAATCGCCATGGGTTCTTCCGAAGGTATCAGCCGTGGTCTGCCTGTTTCTAACACTGGTGCAGCGGTTTCTGTGCCAGTCGGCAAAGAAACACTGGGTCGCATCATGGATGTACTCGGTGAGCCTATCGATGAAAAAGGGCCTATCGGCGAGCAAGAGCGTTGGGCAATTCACCGTAAAGCGCCAAGCTACGATGAACAAGCGGCTAGCAACGAATTGTTGGAAACCGGTATCAAAGTTATCGACCTCGTCGCTCCTTTTGCAAAAGGCGGTAAGGTTGGTCTGTTCGGTGGTGCGGGCGTAGGTAAAACGGTCAACATGATGGAGTTGATCCGTAACATCGCCATCGAGCACAGCGGCTACTCGGTATTTGCCGGCGTTGGTGAGCGTACTCGTGAAGGTAATGACTTCTATCACGAAATGACCGATTCCAATGTAATCGACAAAGTATCGCTGGTTTACGGTCAGATGAACGAGCCGCCAGGCAACCGTTTGCGTGTAGCCTTGACCGGTTTGACCATGGCTGAAAAATTCCGTGACGAAGGCCGCGATGTACTGTTCTTCGTTGACAACATCTACCGTTACACACTGGCTGGTACCGAAGTGTCGGCGCTGTTGGGTCGTATGCCTTCGGCAGTAGGTTATCAGCCAACGCTGGCTGAAGAGATGGGCGTACTGCAAGAGCGCATCACTTCTACTAAAACGGGCTCTATCACTTCTATCCAAGCGGTGTATGTACCTGCGGATGACTTGACCGACCCATCACCAGCAACCACTTTCTCGCACTTGGATGCTACCGTCGTACTGAGCCGTGATATCGCCGCGAAAGGTATCTACCCAGCGATTGACCCACTTGACTCAACTAGCCGTCAGCTGGATCCATTGGTGATCGGCCAAGAGCACTACGATGTGGCGCGTGGTGTGCAGACTATTCTGCAACGCTATAAAGAACTGAAAGACATCATCGCTATTTTGGGTATGGATGAATTGTCAGAAGAAGACAAACAAGCGGTAAGCCGCGCGCGTAAAATCGAGCGTTTCATGTCGCAGCCTTTCTTCGTGGCAGAAGTATTTACTGGTTCGCCAGGCAAATATGTGTCACTGAAAGACACCATCGCTGGCTTCAAAGGCATTTTGTCAGGTGAGTATGACCATCTGCCTGAGCAGGCGTTCTACATGGTCGGTTCTATCGACGAAGCCATTGAAAAGGCGAAAACCCTTAAGTAATTGCCATCGGAAACGATCATGGTTATGACAGTACATTGCGACATCGTCAGTGCAGAAAAAGCTGTTTTTTCTGGCTTAATCGAGCAAGTGGTTGCCAGCGGTTCTTTGGGTGATCTTGGTGTTCAGTACGGCCACGCACCGCTGCTGACTGCTTTGAGCCCGGGTCCGGTGCGCGTGCGCAAGCAAGGTGGCGATGAGGAAATTTATTATGTTTCCGGTGGCTATCTGGAAGTGCAGCCCAACATCGTGACTATCTTGGCAGATGTTGCAGTGCGGGCTGATGATGTCGATGAAGCCGCAGCAGAGACGGCGCGCCAACAGGCTGCACAAGTATTTACCAACCAATCCGCTGAATTGGATTATTCGCGCGCCGCTATCCAATTGGCCGAAGCGGCAGCGCAGTTACGCACACTGCAACAATTGCGTAAAAAACTCGGCAAGAGTTAATTTTTTCGGTAAAAAGTGAAAGAAAAGGGCGGCGGAAGTCGCCTTTTTTATGGTTTAATGCTGAAAAATTTCGCTAACGATGACAGGGTACTTACGCTATGTCACTGGATATTGTCATCCTCGCAGCAGGGCAGGGAACACGCATGAATTCCGCGCTGCCTAAAGTGCTGCATCCCATTGCGGGCAAGCCCATGCTGCAACATGTGATTGATGCCACGCACGCTTTTGATGATGCCAAAGTGCATGTTGTGATTGGTCACGGCGCAGAGCAAGTACGCAAAGCTATTCAAGGTGACATTCATTGGGTTGAGCAAACGCAGCAATTGGGTACGGGACACGCTGTATTGCAAGCGCTACCTAAATTGCGCAAAGGTGCCACGGTGTTGGTGTTGTACGGTGATGTGCCTTTGGTGAATCCCGCAACGCTGAAGCAAATGGTGTTAGCAGTGGCGGAACGCAGCATGGCATTGTTGACTGTCGAGTTAGAAAATCCATCCGGCTATGGGCGCATTATTCGCAATCAACAAAATTGCGTAGAAAAAATTGTCGAGCAAAAAGATGCCGATGAAGAACAACTGCGTATTCGTGAAGTCAACACTGGCATCATGGCGGCGTCCGCTAGTGATTTCTCACGATGGTTGCCAGCATTAGATAACAAGAATGCGCAAAACGAATTTTACTTGACCGACATTATTGCTATGGCGAATCAAGAAGGCGTTACGATCAATACACATGCAGCACAAAGTGAAGCAGAAGTATTGGGCGTTAATGATCGTCACCAGCAAGCGCGACTCGAACGCATTTATCAAGATAAACAAGCGCGTACTTTGATGGCGCGAGGCGTTACCCTGATGGATCCGCATCGCTTTGATTGTCGCGGTGAATTGCATGTGGGTCGCGATGTGGTGATCGACATCAATGTTGTTTTTCACGGTGTGGTTGAGTTGGGCGACAATGTAGTCATTGAACCTAATTGCGTGATTAGTGACGCTAAAATTGGCAGTGGTTCAAGAATTAAAACGAACTCCGTGATTGAAAATGCGGTGATTGGTGAACAGGTAGATGTGGGACCGTTTGCGCGTTTACGCCCCGGTACCGTATTAAAAAATAACGCGCGTATCGGTAATTTTGTCGAAACAAAAAATGCAGTGTTTGGTGAAGGTAGTAAAGCCAATCACTTGGCTTATGTCGGTGATAGTGAGATCGGCTCGCAGTGCAACATTGGTGCAGGCACGATTACTTGCAATTACGATGGCGTGAATAAACAAAAACCATTGCGGGTGATCATGTTTTTGTCGGGTCTAACAGTATTGGTTGCGCCGTTGACGATTGAATCAGGCGGTTTTGTTGGTGCAGGTCTGACAGTACAAAAACAGTACCCAAAGATACGCTAATTGCTGCTCGTAGTCAGCAGCGCAATATTGCTGGTGGTAACGCCGAGTAAGAAAAAAGATTGATTGAGGTTGTTTGAATTATGTGCGGTATCGTCGGTGCGATTGCAGAACGAAACATCACGGATATTTTAGCAGAAGGCTTGGCAAACGGCTGGAGTATCGCGGTACATGATTCAGCAGGCGTTGCCAAAAGCAGAAAACGGCACGATTCGCGCCTGCAAACGCGTCGGTAAAGTGGTTAATGCAAGAAGGTTTGCGCTAAAGATCCAATTGCTGGTGTGTTAGGTATTGCGCACACGCGTTGGGCAACACATGGCAGCTGGTGAAGCTTACCGCATCCATTTTTTTCGGCGATCATGGTTTCAGCGGTGGTGCATAACGGCATCATCGAAAAACCATCAACAATTGCGTGAGCAATTATCAGCAAAAGGCTATCAATTTCTCAGTCAGACCGACACAGAAACCATCGTGTATTTGATTGACGACTGTTGGAAAGCGGGCGGCGATTTGTTGTCTGCCGTACGTGCCGATTTCTGCATCAAAGGCGCTGGCGGCATCGCCGCGCGTGAGCCTAACAAAATGATTGCTGCGCGCGAAGGCAGTCCACTCGTGATTGGGGTGGGCTACGGTGAGAATCCTTTGTCGCTTCTGGATTTCGCTGTTGCGCACGATTACGGATCAATTTATTTATTTGGCGGAAGGTGATGTTGCAGTAGTGACACCCAATGCGATCGATGCGGGACCGCGAAGGTCATCATCAAACGCGCAAAATTGAACAAGTAGATGAAACACATGACAGCGCGGATAAAGGCGCGTATCGCCACTTTATGCTCAAAGAAATTTTTGAGCAGCCGACAGTTTTGAACAAACTTTGCAGGGGCGTATTGCAAAAGATCATTTGGTGCAGAAGAATGTTTGCGCGGAAGCGCGCGAAAAATTGAATGCGCGAAAGGATACAAATTGTCGCTTGTGGCACCAGTTATCACGCCGGTATGGTGGCGCGTTATTGATCGAGCAATATGCAGGACTGCCCTGCCAAGTGGAAGTGGCGAGTGAGTTTCGTTATCGCCAGCGCAAACCATTGCCAGATACTTTGTTCGTGGCGATTTCAGGTCGGGTGAAACGGCGGACACTTTGGCGGCACTGAAAAATTTGGATCGCAATTCCTATATTGGCAGTTTGGTGGTGTGCAATGTGGCCAACAGCGCCTTGGTGCGCGAAAGTGATTTCTCCTTGATGACTTTGGCGGGAACCGAAATTGGCGTTGCATCAACCAAAGCGTTCACCAGCCAATTGGTTGCATTGCAATTACTCACTTTGGCGTTAGCACGTCGGAACCAAGCCAACCCCGAGCAAGAAAAAGCGTGGGTGGAAGCGCTGCATCAGCTACCCGCTTTGTGTCGTGAAGTATTAAAGCTAGAAAGCAGCATTAAGAAAGTAGCGAAAATTTTTGATGAGCGTCAGAGTGCATTATTTTTAGGACGAGGCGAACAGTTGCCTGTAGCAATGGAAGGCGCATTGAAGCTGAAAGAAATTCTTTACATACACGCGGATATATCCAGCGGGTGAATTGAAGCACGGGCCTTTTGGCTTGGTGGATAAAAATATGCCTGTGGTTGCTTTGCTGCCAGACAATGCTCTGACTGACAAAATGATGTCGAACTTGGAAGAAGGTGCGGCGTGGTGGACAATTGATTGCTGCGCGAACAAAATCATGTGATGATGAAACCGATTTTGCTGTATTCGTCTGCCAGAAATGCCAGCCAACTTAGTGCCTATTTTTGTATATCTCTTGCAGTTGCTGGCTTACCATGTTGCTGTTATGCGCGGCACCGATGTCGATCAGCCGCGCAATTTAGCAAAAAGTGTAACGGTGGAATAACGGATATTGTCAGCGTCTATCGCCTGCGGTGTAGTTCACATTGAACGCTCGTTCTTGAATGAGCTGGAGTATTTCCGCACGATCAGAGGCGACTAAAGAAGGGTGGGATGCGGCTTCTGGATGCTCGACAAAAAACTTTTCCAGTGACATCAGTTCGCGGTAAACATCCTCTGGAAAACCTTGACGACCTTCACGGCCTTTTTCGACCATCATCAGTGAGCCGATGTAGTTAAAAAAAGCAGGGAATCCCCATAACTTTTTTACCTTTTCATATACATGAGGTAGTTTTTTGAGGGCTTCACAGCTTTCTAGTAGTGCTAATCCATCCGCATGAGTGGTAGGTTTTAGTACGGGGATACCGTCAGTCATAGTGGAAGCCTTTAGTGTTTGCTGCTGGGGGGAAGTCTAGCACGCTTTATTTTCAGCGCATCAGACTACTTTTTGAAACAGTAAATCGTTGACCTTGTGTCCTAGGCGCTCTCCGCGTCGCTCAAATTTGGTTTCTGGCCGATAGTCAGGGCGCGCGCTGTACTGCCCAACACCTGCAATATTCTGCAGTGATGGTTGTGCAGATGCTACTTCGAGCATCACTTCGGCATAAGGTTCCCAATCGGTTGCCATGTGAAGTGTGCCGCCTATTTTTAATTTCTGCGTCACGAGTGCAATAAATTCAGGCTGCACAATGCGGCGTTTGTGGTGGCGGCTTTTGTGCCATGGGTCTGGGAAATACAGTTGCACGCGCGCTAGGCTGTTGTCGGCGATACAGTCGTGCAAAACATCCAGCGCATCCGCACAAAACAGACGCAAGTTTTGCACATTGCGTTTGCGCGCCTCACTCATTAATCGACCGACACCCGGCACATGCACTTCGATACCGATAAAATTTTGCGCAGGATTTTTCTCTGCCATTTCTAACAGGGAATCGCCCATACCGAAACCGATTTCCAAAACGCATGCAGCGGCAGGGTTAGGAAATGCGTTGTCGAGTGCTTGTGCTCCGCGTGTTAAATCCAAACCAAATGCGAGCCAATCTTCTGCGATAGCTTTTTCTTGTGCCGGTGTAATGCGCCCGCTGCGAATGACATAAGAGCGAATATCTTTACGATTGAATTGTGGTTGTAACGCGCGTGTCATGTTGTATAGAGATTGTGCAGAAACAAATAGATTTAGCGATGAATCAAACCATCGAGTGGTGAGGATGCGCTGGCGTACAGCTTGCGCGGCATGCGTCCGGCGAGAAACGCTTCGCGCCCCGCTTCCACGGCTTTTTTCATTGCGCTCGCCATTAACACCGGATTTTGTGCGTGAGCAATGGCGCTGTTCATCAACACGCCATCACAGCCGAGTTCCATGGCAATCGCGGCATCAGAAGCTGTGCCGACACCGGCATCGACGATGATGGGCACGGTCGCGTTTTCCAAAATCATCATCAGGTTGTAAGGGTTGCGAATACCGAGGCCGGAGCCAATCGGCGCGCCCAGCGGCATCACCGCGCAGCAGCCGATTTCTTCCAAGCGTTTGGCGACCAACGGATCATCGCTGGTGTAGACCATGACATCAAAACCATCGGCGACCAATTGTTCAGCGGCGATCAGCGTTTCGGTGACATTGGGGAACAGGGTTTTTTGATCACCCAAAACTTCGAGTTTGACGAGCTTGTGCCCATCCAATAATTCGCGCGCCAGCTTGCAAGTGCGCACGGCTTCGGCAGCGGTGTAGCAACCGGCCGTGTTGGGGAGGATGGTGTAGCGCGAGGGCGGCACGACATCCAGCAAATTAGGTTCGTTAGGGTTCTGACCGATGTTAGTGCGGCGCACGGCGACGGTAATCATCTCCGCACCAGAGGCCTCGGTAGCCGCCGCTGTTTCAGCCAAGTCTTTGTATTTGCCGCTGCCGACGATCAAACGCGAGGAATAAGTTTTGCCCGCGATAACGAGGGGTTTGTCGAGTGTAGTCATGTCAGCCTCCGCCGATGGCATGCACGATCTCCACGCGATCACCGTCGTGTAAGACAGTCTCGGCGTGCGCGCTGCGCGGCACGATAGTTTCATTGAGTTCGATGGCGATGCGTTTGCCGGTCAGCCCTAATTGTTCGATCAAAGCGGAAACCGTGGCGGCATCGGCAATCACGGTATTGTCACCGTTGAGGATAATCTGCACGCGATTCAACCTTTCAAGCTGGCGTAGGCCAAACAGCCCCACGCAATGAGCCACAGCGTGCCACCGATGGGTGTGATTGCGCCCAGCCAACGCACATTGCTCAGGCAGAGCGCGTAGAGGCTGCCGCTAAACAGGATAATACCGGAGGCAAACAGCCAACCACTCACCGAGAGCGCGCGCGAGGAAAAGCCTTGTGCCAACAAAATACCCACACCAAACAGCGCGAGCGTGTGCCAAAACTGGTATTGCACGGCGGTGTGCCAAATAGCGAGCAAATCAGCGGGCAGTCGATTCTTCAAACCATGTGCACCGAAGGCACCGAGGGCGACGGCGAGAAAGCCGCTGATGGAAGCGAGACCAATAAAGAGTGAGGGAGGAAAATTCATGTGAAATCCGAACATTGCGTGATGCGTACATTGTATCAGCTTGCCTAACCCAGCAAGGGAAACACGCCAATGCGTTGCCACACTTGGTTAGTGTCTCGTCGGCCTACAACGACGGTGTCAGCAAGAAAACTTTTTTCTGTCACGGCGCGCATGTCGTGATCCAGCATGGCGGTTGCTGCCTCGGGAGATAAACCCTGCGCTAGTGTGAGGTGCGGGTAGTAAGTTTTGATTTCTTGTTCGACACTGAGATGCGGTGTGACGCAGCCTACCGCAGCCACTTTCTTTACCAGTGCTTGTTGCAGTTGTTGAAATGCTGGCGATAAATCAACGCGCACATGCACGACGCTACCGTGAGTGGGGGAATCAAAACGCCCCACTTGTTTCAATGCCACTTTTAGAGGTGGCTGTTGTGAACAAAGTTGCTGCGTAGCTTGTAACAATACGGATTCTTGTATGATCGGATTGTCCAACAAGGTAAAAGGCTGCTTCAGTGTAATGTGTGGAAAAGTTTTATCACTGTGTGCAGGATCAAACTGTTCTCGTATGGCTGCGCACACCGCCGAAAGTTCTGGCGGTGGCACTAACGCCATGGCGTAGAGGGTGGAGGACATCGCTTTATTTTCTAAACTAAAGACACCTGATGGTAACAGAGCTCCAGTAAAGAGTAGTGATGCTTTGTGCAGCATTTTGCGACGAGAGATGTTTATGTTAACCATTGTCGATCACGCTGTTTTTTATTTAATGTGAAGTTGCATTGCTAGCGTACGATGCCAAGTAGTTGCAGCTATTTTAGGTTGAGCATAATACGCATCAGTCATGACGAAAACCTTTGCCAGCGCGATCAATATCTTCCGGCGCGATATTGAGATAAGTTTTGCGCAAGTAATCCCACAGCGCCAAGTTTTCAAATTGCGGCTCTTTCAATATTTTTTGCTCCACACTTAAAAAAGGGCTGGGGAGAAAGACGGTCATTTGTTGTTCACCGGCGCCGTTAAACATACGAAAGCCCCAGCTGGTTGGAATGCCGTTTTCATTCAAGCGGCGATACAGTTCGGCGCGTGCTGTGCGGCGATGTTTTGCCAATTCCGGCAGGCATGGGCTGCGTTTCGTTCCCTTGTGTTCGCCGATACACATATGAAAATGCCAGTGGCCAAAATCGATGGTTAGATAACCATCCAGCATGCCAATTTTTTCTGGCGCATTGGGCGCGCGACATTCAAAAATTCCGCCCTGTACAGCGGGCCCAAATAAAATTTTGTCCCAGTGATCCTTGAACATATCGGTCAGCGCAGACAATAAGGTGTCGCTGTCTGTCGGGAAATCAAAAATTTCCAGCGTGCCGTTGCCCGGTTCGACAACAATGGTGGATTTTTTGGTTGGCAAAGTATCAATAGTTGCTTGCATGGTGAGTCCTCGTGTGGGTGGTTTTTTAGATGAGTGATTGCAGCGGTGTGATCATTAATCCATTTGTGTGGCGCGCAACTTCAATTGCGGTCTCGACTGAAAAATATTGGCGCAGACGATGTTGTGTGAGTGTCTCAATAGGACTGCCGTTGGCAACTAACTTGCCTTGGTTGAGCATCAATATGCGGTTGCAAAATCGGGATGCCATGTTGAGATCATGAATGGCTGCAATAACAAGATGGCCTTGGTCGGCCAACTTTTTGGCAGCGGCGAGTACATCAAGTTGATGGCAAACATCGAGGCTAGCTGTTGCCTCGTCCAGCAAAATAATGGGCGTTTGTTGCGCGAGTGCGCGCGCAATCATCACGCGCTGCCTTTCGCCACCAGAGAGTGCTGTGACTGGGCGCTCGGCAAGCGCATCCACGGCCAGCGTTTGCATGGCTGCTTGCACAATGCTCATGTCGTGTTGGGTTATTGGCGTAAAGCGCCGCAAGTAAGGGTGCCTTCCCATCGTCACCAATTCGCGCACAGAAAATGGGTAGCTAATTCCCGTTTCTTGCGGCACTAAGGTGATCTGTCTGGCGAGCGCGCGGCGTGAGTATTGTGAGGTGGGTTTTCCTCGAATCCACACGCTGCCGGCGCTGGGGGTGAGCAATCCCATGAGCAGACGCAACAGCGTGGTTTTGCCGGTGCCATTGGCGCCAATGAGTCCAACAAACTCACCGGCGTGCAGGGCGCAATCTATCCCTGTCAGGATGCTGCGCGTGTCGGTGCGGAATTCAAGCTGCTTTACCGTTAACAATCCCATGATGCCTCTCT
This sequence comes from Pseudomonadales bacterium, assembly GCA_041395665.1. Classification (NCBI taxonomy): domain Bacteria; kingdom Pseudomonadati; phylum Pseudomonadota; class Gammaproteobacteria; order Pseudomonadales; species Pseudomonadales bacterium. The sequence continues at coordinate 192,603 of JAWLAB010000002.1, read as the reverse complement.
TCTTATTTCTGCAATTACAAAAACAGTTGGCGACGGCCGCGATACAACAGCCATAAAAAGAATGGGGCGCCCATGGCTGCCGTAAAAATGCCTACGGGGATGTCATTGCCGTCCCAGCCAACGCGCAAAACCCAATCAGCCCCTGCCAGCATCAGCGCGCCACCTAGGGCGGATAGAGGAATAAGGTGGCGGTGATGGGGGCCGGTTGCCAAACGCACAATGTGCGGCACGACCAGACCGACGAAGCCAACACCACCGGCAACGGAAACAGAGCCGGCGATAAGCAGGGAGACCATTGCCAGCAGAATCAAGCGAGTTTTGGTGATGTTGACGCCCACGGCAGCGGCTTGGGTTTCGCCGGCGAGGAGGATGTCGAGTTCGCGGCAGTGCGCCAATGTCACGAGCAGGCCGATTGTCAGCAGCGGCGCAATCAGAGCTACATGGTGCCAAGTGCGGCGATCCAAGCCTCCCATATTCCAATACACGATGGATTTGCCCACTTCCCACTTTTCTAGTGCCAGAGCTTGCACCAGCGAGCTGGCGGCGACATTCAATGAGCCAACGGCAATGCCTGCCAGCAGTAAAGTGGCAACAGGTGCTTGCCCGCGCTCACTGGCAATGCTGTACACCAGTAGCAAGCTCAGGGTGGCACCGATAAAGGCCAAAATCGGCAGCGCCCAGATGGTCGTCGTGGTCAAGCCCAGATAGATCGCTAATACACCGCCCAGCGATGCGCCCGAAGAAACGCCCAAGGTGTCGGACGATGCCAGCGGGTTGCGAAATAAGCCTTGCAGCACGGCGCCACTGGTTGCCAACGCAGCGCCAACGAAAACGGCAACCAGCACACGCGGCAGGCGCACCTGCCAGATGATGGTGTCTTGCCAGCTAATCGCCTCGGTAATAGGCAGGCCATCGATGCGATCAAGGAGGCGCGCGATGCCTGCCAGCAAAGAGGAAACCGTATCGCGCCATGTGATATCGGCAGGACCAACCGTAATCCCGCTGAGTACGATGGCTAATAGCGCCATCCCCATTGCAATAAAACACAGTTTAGAACGGGTGCTATTCATAGCCATTTCGCCACTTCTTCAGCGTCGCTGCTGCGTGCCGCGACATGGTTGGGGTGAAGCAGATGCGCAATGGTTTCAACGCCGATCACGCGAAAAGGGGAGCATGTTGTTGCAATAGCCGCATTCACGACATAAACCCGCCCCTGTTTTACAGCGGGGACGCTGCGCCAAGCGGGGTCTTGCAACATGGCATTAACAGCAGTGGGATCACCGTTGGTGGTTCCCCAAATATCCAACAGGATGACTTCCGGTTGCAGGGCAATGGCTAGCTCTTGCGAAATAAGTGAAGAACCTTTTAGACCTGTCTCACGGATGACATTGAAGCCGCCAGCGAGCGTGACAGTCTCATCGGTCAAGGTGCCTATGCCGGCAGCAGAGCCGCTGGGGCTGTAATACAGAACGCGCGGTTTGGGTTGGTCTTTGATGGCATTCGCCACGACATCTAAACGCTGCTGCATCCGCGCTAAAACTTCCGCGCCGCGTTCTTCCTCTCCAATAGCGCTCGCCAAAGTCATGGTGTTGCGTTTGATATCGGCAAAGCTGGTGAACTCTGGTATCCGCAATACGGGGACATTGGTTGATAGCAGTAAACGCACGGTGGCAGCATCGCTATAGGCAGCGACGACAACCATGTCAGGCGCAGTGGCTAACAGAACTTCTGTATCTGCTTCGCTGCGCACAACATCCGTGGAATAAAAATGAGCGACATTGGAAATGCCAGGATCGTCAGCAATATCGGTGACGGCAACAAGACGGTTTTTGGCGCGCAAAATCGCAAAAATTTCATCCGCAGCGAGAATGCCAGAAGCAATACGCGCTGGCGCTTGTTGCAGCACTTGTTCATGCCCTAGTGGATTGTGCAGGCGCTTAGGAAAAGCACCTGCAGCAACCGTGCTGTTGAGCGGAGCGATAGGCGACAGTAGGCGTGCATCCAGCGATAGGTGTGACAACAGCCACACCCCTAACGCTATCGCAAAGCCTGCTGCGATTTTGTAGTGAATCATCATGGTTAGAAGAATCGGTATTCCACACCGATAACGCCGTAGCGCCCCGGCTGTTTGTAGCCGATTTCTTCCGTCACATCTTGGTTGAATAAGTTTTCAACGCGCCCGTACACCGAGATAGCGTCTGTTGCGTGGTAGCGCGCAGAAATATCTGTGCGTACGAAGCTATCTGTCTCAAGATCCGCAGCCCAGCGCAAACGCGGCCCTGTGTAATAAATACCGAGATCTGTTTCCAGTTTTCCTTTTTTATAGCGAAGCCCTGCATTGGCTGTGTTGCGGGCAATCTGTACCGTGCGTTTGTAGTCTGCCCCTTCCTTCTTGATGTGTGAATCGGTGTAGGTGTAGTTGCCGTATAGCGTCCAGTCATTGGTTAGTGCGTAGCTGCCATTCAATTCGGCGCCGCTGGTTCTCTGTTTGTCACCATTGGCATATTTGCCAAAGCCCCAAGGCGCTGCTGGGTTGGGGATGCTGTAGTCAAAGATAATTACATCGTCCAGTTGTGTCTGCCACGCAGTGATATCCCACGCTAACTTTTCATCCAATAACTTCTGTCGAAAGCCAATCTCTGTAGTTTTTCCACTCTCCGGCGTCAACGCATCCGAGCCGTAACTTTGGTCGAATAGCTGTGACAAAGTTGGCGCTTTATAGCTGGTGCCGTAGTTGGCAAAAATGCCAGTGCCCGGCGTAAAGTTCCAAGCAGCACCGATATTTCCTGTTGTCTGGCTACCCCACGAATCGTAGTTGTCGTTGCGCAGTCCAACGGATAGCACGAGATGGTCATTTACCAGCGTGTGATCCGCGTTTATATAAAGAGAATTTGTACTGTCATCCATAGAAGGAGAGTTTCCCCAACGACCCCACGAACGATAGTTTTGTGTCACGCGTTCAAAACCGAACAGCGCATTGGTTTTTTCGCCGCTGTATTTCAGCGTGTAATCAAGCTGGCGGTTGAGGTTGCGTGCATTGGCTGCTTGCGCACTTCCCGAATCGTATATGGGAACCACTGCACCTTTGTTATAAAAATTAAAATAATCAACAGTGAAGTTGTTATAGGGGGCCAGCATGTATCCAAGCAAACCATTATCGAGATCGAGGTTCTGGTCGTTTTCCTCCATTTGCCCCAGTTTTAAGGTGTGGCTGAGTTTGTCAGTGATGTGGTGTGTTGCCCACACACTGCTGATGGTTTGTTGTAGAGCCCGCGTACTGTCTGGGTCGGGCAGTTGCAGTGAGTAGTAGCGATCCCATGAATTCACAGGGCCAGCTTCCAGTAATTCTGCGTACTGAAATTTGTTGTCTGTGCGCCAGTAACTGCCGCCCACTTCAAACTGATCGGTGCTATACGACACTTTGGCCTGAATAGAATTGTCTTTGTAATACTCGTCGTCGATGACGCCGTTGCTGTCTGTTTTCGACACATTCAACGAGTAGGAAAGATTGCCGTCACCGACATCGTGGTTGTTATTCAGCGAGAGTTTCGTTTTTCTCCAGTCCAGCGATCCGACTTCCGTTGCAATGCGCGCATCAGGTTTGCTGCCGCTTTTGGTGGTGATGGAAATAACACCAGCGGTGCTGTTTGATCCATACAGCGAGGCCTGTGGTCCACGCAACACCTCAATGCGTTCGATGGAGTTTGGATCAATTTGGCCAATTAGATTCCCGAAGTCGCCAGAACCTGCGTGATTAACTTTTACGCCATCGATTACCAACAGAATATTGCCTGCTGAAAATCCGCGCATTTTTGTGTAATTAAATTGCCCAGGTCCGCCGGCTTGCTTGAATTGAATCCCAGCGGTTTCTCGCAAAATTTCTGTTGTATCTGTGTAATTTTTTTGTTGAATGTCTTGGCTGGTGATGACGGTAGTTGATTGCGTCAGCCTGTCCTCATCTTTATCGAGTTTGGTGGCATTCACCACCAGCGTCCCGAGCTCGGTAGAGGGTGTGGTCTCGGTTTCGGTGGCAAAGGTTGATGCGCTGGAAAATGCGCCAAGAATAACGAGCGCGCGCGCGCCCACGAATAAAACACTATGCTTTTTCATTGGAAAAACCCTGTGCAAATTTCGATCGCAGCACCCCAGCGCATTGATCAAACACAGCACAGCATCACAAGGTCGATGAATACACGACACGACTAAACACCATTGCAATGATGCTTGGCGGGTTAGTGAGAAACATCAGAAGTTCATCGGCATGCCAATAAACCAGGAACAAATCCGACCCCGGATTCTGTACCAATCCATTTCAGGCCGGTCTCCGGACTCGCGAGTGAGTGCGTCTATGCACTCCAATGGGCACCTTCCCATGTTGTTGGTCTTGCGACCTGAAACACAGTGGTTATTGCCGATCTCTACTCGCTTACCGTTGCGGGGGCAGTGCCGGAATAGTCTTCCCGTAGGGTTGACGCACCGGCTTCCCGTTTCACCTCTGGAACGAATGTCCCATTGGCACCTGAAAGCGCGAGCAGGGTATGGAAAACTTTTTGAGAATGCAAGTAGCCTGCGCCACATGCGTAGTGGGCAAGTGATAGCGTGGTGGACGAGTGGTAGAATGCGTGCCCTTTCTTTCCGTTTCATTCAGTCGTTAGAGGAGTCCGTTGTGGATCTCGATTTCAGCGAAGAGCAGGTCATGTTGCGCGATACCGCGCGCGGTATTTGTGAAGAATTGTCACCGTCGGCTGTCGTGCGGGCGATGGAGCAGGACGAGGCCGGTTACTCCGCGCCTTTCTGGCAACAACTGGCCGAGTTGGGCATCACCAGTCTCGGCATTCCTGAAGCACACGGCGGCATGGCGTGGGGCGCGTTGGAAATGGCGATTGTGTACGAAGAGTTCGGTCGCTCACTCGCGCCTAGCCCGCATTGGGCGAGCTGTGTGTTGTCAGCGAAATTGCTGGAACTGGCTGGCACGGCACAGCAACAAGAAAACTTTTTATCTGGCATTGCCAGCGGTGACACCATCATCGTGCCTGCACATTTGGAGCCAAAAAATGGCTTTGGTGCAGAAGGTGTGCAAATGCGCGCCACAAAACAAGGTGAAAACTATGTGTTGAACGGCACAAAATTGTTAGTGCCGTTTGCGTCATCTGCGGCGCGTTTGTTGGTGTTGGCGCGCACGGGTGAAGGTGTGCAGGATGTCGCCGGTTTCTTGGTCGATCCAAAATCTGCTGGCGTTACTTTAACGCGCGAACGCAATCACGCCGATGACGCATTGTTCCAAGTCGATTTCAATAATGTTGCCGTCAATACTGCTGATGTGTTGCACACAGCAGGCTTTTGGGCAGCGTGGGAAAACGCAATGACGCGTTCGATTGTTGCACTGGCAGCGCGTTCGATCGGTGCAGCGGAAGCGATTCATGCGATGACGGTGGATTACGCCAAACAGCGCGTGCAATTTGGTAAACCGATAGGTTCGTTCCAAGCGATTGCGCATTATTTGGCAGATTTGATCGTCAAAATCGAAGGCGCAAAAGTGTTGGTGTATCAATCCGCGTGGGCGATTGATAACAACAAACCGTTCGAAAAAATTGCATTGCAAGCCAAACTGCAGGCTTGCAATGTGTTGCGCGATGCGTCAGCCATCGGCGTGCAAGTGCACGGCGGTTTTGGTTTTACATCAGAAGGTGATCCGCAGTTGTATTTTCGTCGCGCCAAACATTGGCAGTTGACCAACTGGGATAGCGCCTTTTTAGAAAAACGCATCGCTGCATTGATTCTCGACGCAGCGTGATGAGGAAAACACGATGAAATTATTGGAAGGAAAAGCAGCAATCGTTACCGGCAGTGGTCGTGGTGTTGGTCGCGGGCATTGTTTACATTTGGCTAAAAATGGCGCGAAAGTTGTCGTCAATGACATCCTGTTAGAAGAAGCGCAAAAAGTAGCCGATGAAATCAAAGCGGCGGGCGGTGAAGCGATTGCCAGTAACGCAGATATTGGCTCGCGCGCCGGTTGTGAATCGCTGATACAACAGTGCGTCGATGCGTTTGGCGGCATTGATATTGCGATCAACAATGCGGGCATCGTGCGCGACAAAACCATGCTCAAATTGGAAGACGCCGACTTTGATTTGGTGTGGCGCATTCATGTCATGGGTACATTCTGGATCGCACAAGCGGCGGCGAAAAAAATGATCGAGCAGGGTCGCGGTGGCTCCATCATCAACACCACTTCCGGTGCGCATTTTGGCAGCTTTGGTCAAACCAATTATTCCGCTGCAAAAGGTGCAATCGCTTCCATGACTTATACATGGGCGATGGAATTGGCAAAGCATGGCATTCGCGTCAATGCGATTGGCCCACTGGCGACCACGCATATGTCAGCAACTTTTTCTGATGCCGACAAAATGCCGTTTTTCCCACCTGAAAATAACGGCCCGATTGTTTGCTGGTTGTGCAGCGATGAAGCGGATTATGTTTCCGGACAAATTTTCGGCACCGGCGGTGATCGCATTTCTCACATGGTGCAACCGCATTACGGCAAAACTTTGATCAAGCCGGGAGGTTGGGAAATCGACGATATTCGTCAACATTTCAAACAGCACATACCGCCAGAGTTTGGCGCGTTTGGTATGTTGGGCAAACCGTATCCATTTCATGCAGGCGTGAAACCGCCGGTGAAGGAGTAAAAAAATGGCAGGCATCATTTCTCACGGCGCGTACATTCCTCGCATGCGTTTGCCTTTATCCGTTATCGCAGGCAAAGCGCCGAAAGACGGCGGTCCCGAAAAAGCTGTTGCATGGATGGATGAAGACAGTGTGACGATGGCAGTCGCTGCGGCACAAAATTGTTTGCAAGGTTTTGATCGCGCGCGTGTGGATGCGGTGTTGTTTGCCACCACCACTTACGCGTTTGCAGAAAAACAAGGCGCAGCGATTATTGCCAAAGCATTAAATTTGAAAGGCGATGTGCGCACAGCCGATATTTCACACAGTACGCGCGCAGGAACGATTGCGTTGCAATCGGCGATTGATGCCGTGAAAGCGGGCAGCGCGCAGCGCGTGCTAGTGATTGCCGCTGATTGCCGCATGGGTGCACCCAGCTCCGGTTTTGAAGCCAATACCGGCGATGCTGCTGCTGCATTTTTAGTGGGCGCAGAAGGCGCGATTGCAACACTGGATTGCGCTTGCGCGCACACCACCGAAATCATCGATATCTGGCGCAAACAGGGCGACCGTTTTGTGCACGGTTGGGAAGATCGTTTCGTCAATGTACACGGTTATATCGAAAATACTGTGGCAGCGATTCAAGGTTTGGTGGCAAAAAGCGGTGTTGCTTTATCATCAATTAATAAAGCCGTTTTGTATGCACCTGAAGCGCGCTCACTCGGTGAGATGAGCAAAGCGGCAGGTGTAGCAAAAGAACAAATTCAAGAGCCTTTGTTTGGCAAAGTGGGTAATGCTGGTGCGGCGTTTGCGCCACTGTTGTTGATTGCTGCGCTTGAACAAGCAAAAGCTGGTGAAAAAATTCTCGTTGCCAATTACGGTGATGGTGCCGATGCGCTGCTGCTTTCTGTGACAGGTTCGCGTGCGAAAGCAGAAGGATATCGCAGCGTGAGTGATTTATTGTCGCGTCGCAAAGTGGTCGATGCTTACGGTAAATACATGAAAGCGCGCGGCTTAACGATCACGGAATACCCAGAAGTGGATGATCAAGGCATTTCAGCGACCGTACATTTCCGCGAGCGCGATGAAGATTTGTCGCTGGAAGGACAACAGTGTACGCATTGCGGTACACATCAATTTCCGAAAGGTCGTGTGTGTGTGCGCTGCCACAGCAAAGATCTGTGGACACCCGCTTGCTACAGCGATTTAACGGGCAGTGTTGTGACTTATACCTTGGATGCGTTTTTCCCTTCGCCAGAGCCGCCAACTGCGGTGGGTATTATCGAAGTGAAAAATACCGATGGCTCTGCGGGGGCGCGCATTCATATGCAAATTTGCGAAACTTCTGCTAAAGATATTGCGGTGGATTTGCCAGTGGAATTTACTTTCCGTTGCATACACCGCGTGGGTCAACGCCCCAATTATTTTTGGAAATGCACGCCGATTGTTTCTGTCTCTGTTGAAGGAGTTGCCGCATGAGTATTAAAGACAAAGTGGCAATCGTCGGTGTCGGCTGCTGTAAGTTCGGTGAGAATTGGGATAAGTCCGAAGAAGACATGATTGTCGACGCGGCTTACGAAGCGTATGCCGATGCAGGAATTACAGAACCCGCAAAACAAATTGATGCAATTTATTGCGGTTCTTTGTACACAAAAAATGGCCCCGTCGAAGTCAGTGAAGCGCTTAAGTTGTACAAACCACTCACCGCAGTTTCCAATTATTGTGCAACCGGCACGGAAGCATTTCGCGCGGGTGTGATGGCGATTGCTGCGGGTGTTTACGACACAGTATTGGTGGTGGGTTATGACAAACCGAAAGATCGCGGTGTGTCGGGTCCTAGCGTCAATATCAAAGGCGTACGCGATTTGCCAGCCACTCCTGCGGGTTGGTTTGCCATGTGCGCTGCACCATATTTCAAAAAGTTTGGTGCAGGCCGTGAAGATTTAGCAAAAATTGCGGTGAAAAATCACTACAACGGCACGCTGTCACCGAAATCTTTTTTGAAAAAAGTGATCACCGAAGAAGATGCACTGAATGGTCGCATGATTTCTTGGCCTTTTGGTTTGTACGACTGCGCGGCGCAATCAGACGGTGCGGCGGTTGCTGTTATTACCAAAGCCTCGCTGGCAAAAAATTTCCGCGATGATCCGGTGTATGTGAAAGCCGTAGCCAGCGGCTCGGCGGCAAATCCGCACACCGATCCTGACCACGATTTTTTGCGTTGGAAACCGACAGAAAATGCGGCGGCAGAAGCGTACAAAATCGCTGGCATCAGCAATCCGTTCAAAGAAATTCATATCGCACAGGTGCACGATTGCTTCACGCTCACTGAGCTGTTGGCGTATGAAGATTTAGGATTTATTCCAAAAGGTTCGGCGAAAGAACACATCGCCAACGGCACCTTCACTTTGAAAGGTGAATTACCCGTTAACACCGATGGTGGTTTGAAAACTTTTGGTCATCCAACGGGCGCAACCGGCGTGCGTATGATTGTGGAGAATGTGTTGCAGTTGCAGGGGCGTGCCGATAAACGCCAGTTGTCACTGCATAACGGCAAACAACCGACGATGGCACTGACACACAATATCGGTGGCTTCCCAACGGGTTGTGCCGTTAGCATCATTGGTATTGATAAGTAAGCGCAGCGAGGTGATCGCCATGAACGCAAGGATGGGTAAAGCTCTGCTAGCTCTGTTTGTAATGGGGCTGGCGGGCTGTGCTGCGACACCAGAGACCAAAGAGCGCGCTGCGCCAGAACCTATGTCTTTGACACTCAACGAACAAGATGTGCAATACATGTGCGCGTCGCCTGTTTATTTGAGCGATGTGACAAAAAGTTTTGTTCTGCCCTTGGGTAGCAATGACCGCACGGTAGCGATGGGCGATTTATTGAACCAAGCCGTACAAAAAATGTTTTGGAAAGAAACCAAAGCAGGTAACGCAGTAGCACCCGTCGTGACAGCAGGATTTGATGGTGGCACCGGTGCTTATCGCGATAGCACGCTGTATGTGCGTATCAGTTTGCAGTTTCAGATTTTCAAACCGACCGGCCAATCGTATATGGATGTTGCTGTCGGTGAATCCTCTTCTAAAACAGCACCGGATTCTAGCGATGGCGCAGTGGTCAATGCTGCGCTGCAACAGGCGCTGGGGCGATTGGCAGGCGTGTTAAGCAGTGCGGGGATTTGCCGTCCCATGCACTAAAAGGGAATGCGTTAAAAGAATGTGCTAAAAAATCATTAAACAGTATGGGCAAAAAATAAAAAGGTTTTGTTATGAATTTTGAAACACTCACTTATACCGTTAGCGATGGTGTTGCTGTTATTTCTTTGAATCGCCCGCAGCAGCGCAACGCGGTGAACTCGGTGATGAGTCGCGAATTGCCGCAAGTGTGGCAACACTTCAATCAAGATAAATCGGCTGTGGTGGCAATTCTCACCGGTGCTGGCGATAAAGCACTGTGCACGGGCGCAGATTTAGCGGATCTGCCAGAAACGGATGGTGAAGTGGACGACCAAGGTCGCAAATTTGGTACGCTGGCTTCCATCAAATGGACATCGTTGCAAAATCGTATTTGGAAGCCAGTCATTTGTGCCGTGAATGGCATGGTAGTGGGCGGTGGTCTGCATTTTGTGGCGGATTCTGACATCGTAATTGCTGCTGATTCGGCAACATTTTTTGATACGCATGTAAAAGTGGGCTTGGTTGCTGGTTTAGAGCCGGTGAGTTTAGTGCGCAAAATGCCGTTTGATGCGGTGATGCGCATGGCATTAACGGGCGGCAATGAGCGCATGAGTGCTCAGCGCGCGTATGAATTGGGCATGATCAGCGAAGTGGTACCTGCGACAGAGTTGATGCAACGCGCACACGCTTTAGCCGATTTAATCAAAACCAATTCGCCGGTTGCGTTAGCGCGCACAAAAAAAGCGGTGTGGGAAGCGAAAGAAATGGGTTTGCATGCAGGCTTGGAGAATGCGTGGCAATACATCATGGCACAGAACACGCATCCTGATATTGCCGAAGGTGGCAAAGCATTTATGGAGCGCAGAAATCCGCAGTGGCAGCCGTATGCGGGTGAGTGCGACGATTGACCAGTGCGATGACTATTGCCGTGGATTCGTCGTTTTGCGTTGTGCTGACAACAACTTCCAGCCGCGCAGAAGCAGAACAGTTAGCGAAATTATTGGTGGAACAAAAGTTGGCGGCGTGTGTGCAGTTGCTGCCCATCGACAGTATTTACACTTGGGAAAATACGGTAAAACAGGATTCAGAAGTGTTGATGCTAATCAAAACTTCAAAAGCAAGTTTTGTCAGCATTGAAATGTTGATTCAACAACATCACAGTTATCAGGTGCCTGAAATTATTCAGTTGCCGATTGAGCAAGGTTCTAGCGCGTATTTGCAATGGCTTGCAGATGCCGTGAGTAAAAAAACATTAACTTGAGGTGAAAAAATGTCAGACCCTATCATCATCATCGGCACTGGTTTATCCGGCTATACCTTGGGCAAAGAATTTCGTCGTTACGACAAAGAAACGCCTTTGTTGTTTGTTACTACGGACGATGGCCGCAATTATTCTAAGCCTATGTTGTCGACAGGATTTGCCAAGAAAAAATCTGCCGATGAGTTAGCGGTGGCTGATGCCGGTGCGATGGCAGAGCAGTTGCACGCATCGATTCGTACATTTGCCAAAGTGACAGCGATTGATCCAGCGAATCACGAAATCAGTATTGGTGATGAAAAATTGCGTTACAGTAAATTGGTGATTGCTTGGGGTGCAGAATGTATTCGTGCGCCGCTGCAAGGTGACGGGCAAGATCTCGTTTATTCGGTGAATGATTTGTTGGATTACGCCGAGTTTCGCAAAGTGGTTGCCGATAAGAAAAAAGTGTTAATTATTGGTGCAGGTTTGATTGGCAGCGAATACGCCAATGATTTGGCTGCTGGCGGCTATGAGGTGGAAGCGGTAGATCCATTGTCGGGTCCGTTGGGTTCGTTGTTGCCGCCAAAGGCTTCGGCTGCCGTGCAAAACGCGTTGGAGCGCGATTGCAATGTGCGTTATCACTTCGGCACCGTGGTTGAAACAATCAATAAAAAAGACGCGGGCATTGTAGCGACGCTGGCGGATGGTTCAAAAGTCGAAGCGGATATTGTGTTGTCGGCGGTCGGTATGCGTCCGCGCATTGGTTTGGCGCGTCAGTCGGGCATTGCAGTCAATCGCGGTATCACTGTTAATCGATATTTAGAAACTTCTGTGCCGGATGTGTATGCGATGGGCGACTGCGCAGAAGTGGAAGGTCATGTGCGTTTTTATGTGCTGCCGTTGATGGCTTGCGCGCGCACGCTGGCAAAAACTTTGTCAGGTGAGCGCACAGCTGTGGTGTATGGGCCAATGCCTGTTGGTGTCAAAGTGACTGTGTGTCCGATTCAATTGTCGCCACCATTGCACGGTGCGGTGGGTGAATGGCAGGAAGAAGTGGATGGCGATAATGTGCGTTCATTGTTCCGCAGTCCAGAAGGTAATTTGTTGGGCTTTGCTTTGACCGGAAAATGCACCGAGCAAAAAACAGAATTGGCAAAAGAGTTGCCGCATATTCTTGGTTAAGTAACTACGCGGTAAACATAAGGCAGTAAACACAAGGCAGGCTTGCAAACAAGTCTGCCTTTTTTATTGCGCCTTGCAGATAATGTGTGCAGTTTGTTGGAGTTGTTATGAATAGTATTGATCAATATATCGCGCAAAAAATTGCTAAAGAATTGTCGGTGCAGGCAGCGCAAGTGGTTGCTGCGGTGCAGTTGTTGGATGAGGGCGCGACGGTGCCTTTTATTGCGCGTTATCGCAAAGAAGTGACAGGTGCATTGGATGATACGCAACTGCGTACCTTAGAAGATCGTCTAGCCTATTTGCGTGAATTGGAAGACCGCAGAAAATCTGTCATTGCCAGTATTACAGAGCAAGGCAAACTAACGCCAGAATTGGAAAAAGATATTCTGGCAGCGGAAACAAAAAATCTATTGGAAGATTTATACCTGCCATACAAACCTAAACGCAGAACCAAGGCGCAGATTGCGCGCGAGGCAGGCTTAGAACCGCTGGCATACGCGTTATTGGAAAACCCACAATTAACGCCATTGGAAGAAGCGAATAAATATTTGAACGCTGATCACGCGGTGAATGACGCACAGGCGGCACTGGATGGTGCAAAACAAATCTTGATGGAGCAATTCAGCGAAGATGCGAAGTTAGTCGGCGAATTGCGTGAACTATTGACAGAAAGCGGTTTAGTAAAATCGCAAGTGGTGGATGGCAAGCAGAATGAAGGTGAAAAGTTTCGCGATTATTTTGATTTCAGTGAAAAAATTTCCGTGATGCCGTCGCATCGTGCGTTGGCAGTATTTCGCGGTCGCAAAGAAGGCATATTGAATGCTTCCTTGGTGTTGCCCGAAGAATTGACCACGCCAGATCATATCTGCGAAAGAAGAATCGCCGCGCGTTTTGCTATTAAAAACGAAGGACGCGCAGCCGATGCGTGGTTGGCGGAAGTCGTGCGCTGGACTTGGCGCATCAAGTTGCTGACGCATTTAGAAACTGATTTGCTTGGGCAATTGCGTGAGCGCGCTGAAGAAGAAGCTATTCGTGTTTTTGCCAGCAATCTCAAAGATTTGTTATTGGCGGCGCCGGCAGGGCAAAAAGTGACGCTGGGTTTAGATCCAGGGTTGCGTACGGGCGTAAAGGTCGCGCTGGTGGATAACACGGGCAAAGTATTGCAACACGGCGCCATGTTTCCGCATCCACCGCAAAACAAATTGGCGGAGGCAGAGAAAATTCTGTTTGCGCTGTGTAAACAATACAGCGTTGATTTGATCAGCATTGGTAATGGTACAGCCTCGCGTGAAACAGAAAGATTTGTTGCGGATGTGTTGAAAAAACACGCCGAGCTCATGGCAAAAAAAGTGGTGGTGAGTGAAGCGGGTGCTTCTGTGTATTCGGCGTCGGAGTTGGCAGCGAAAGAGTTTCCGGATTTGGATGTCACGATTCGTGGTGCGGTATCCATTGCGCGCCGTTTGCAAGATCCTCTAGCGGAACTAGTAAAAATTGAACCGAAGTCGATAGGTGTTGGTCAGTATCAGCACGATGTCAACCAAGTGCAGTTGGCAAAAACGCTGGATGCTGTAGTGGAAGATTGTGTAAACAGCGTTGGTGTGGATGTAAACACGGCATCGGTGGCCTTGCTCAAACGCGTATCGGGGCTTAATCAAACATTGGCGAGTAATATCGTCGAGTTTCGCGATAAAAATGGCGCATTCCGTAATCGCGAAGCTTTAAAAGCGGTGCCGCGCATGGGTGATAAAACTTTTGAGCAGGCGGCAGGCTTTTTACGAATTAACGATGGTGAAAATCCTTTGGATAAATCAGCGGTGCATCCAGAGTCTTACAGTGTTGTGCAGCGTATCGCGGAAAAAAATCAACGCACTGTGGATAGCTTGATTGGTGATAGCACTTTCTTGCGTACAGTTCAGGCAAAAGATTACGCGTGTGAACAGTTTGGTTTGTTAACTGTGCAAGATATTATTCGCGAGCTGGATAAACCGGGTCGCGATCCGCGTCCAGAATTCAAAACAGCCAGTTTTCGCGACGGTGTTGAAAAAATTTCTGATCTGCAAATTGGTATGGTGCTGGAAGGCGTTGTTACCAATGTGGCAAATTTTGGTGCGTTTGTGGATGTTGGTGTGCATCAAGATGGTTTAGTGCATATTTCTGCCATCACGAATCGTTTTATTAAAGATCCACGCGAAGCGGTGAAAACAGGTGATATTGTCAAAGTGAAAGTATTAGAAGTGGATGCTGCGCGCAAACGCATTGCGTTGACGATGCGATTGGATGATGAAACTTCTGCAAAAATGGATAGCGCAAAAATGCCCAAAGTAGATCGCAAAACCAGTGAGCGCTACCTCGGCGGTGGGCAGCCAAAACCAGCTGAATCAGGGACGATGGGCGATCTTCTACGCAAAGCCATGGAGAAGCAAGGTGGTCGTTAAAATATATATTTTTCTAACCACCTTGTAGGGTTGCCACTCACACTGCTAGTGTAATTGCGCGTATTAATTTCATGCTCCAGGAGGGCAATATGCGCGCATTGATTAGCACTTTGATGACAGTTTTTATTTTGGCCGGTTGCTCTAGTTATGAGCAGGATTACCGTCAGGTGGATCATTATTCGGGCAGTCGATACAGCGGTAGTGATTACCGAGGTAACGATAGCTATTACAGCGCCGACAGCGGTGTTTATAGCGGCAGCAGCACCACGGTTTATGCGAGCACGAATTACAGCTACTACTACCCGTTTGGTAATGTCTCCTATCCTCGAGACCGCATTTGGATTATCGGCTCTTACGGCAGCTGTAATTACTACAGCTACCGCGGCTACTGTTACCGCTATCGCAATGATTACGACCGTGTAATTGTTTGGGATCGCAAACACGGTTATGACGACCACTGGTATCGCAATCGCCAAGATTGGTGTCGCCGTAATGATTGTTACCGCGATCATGTTGTGCGAGATGGCAAAGGTCGCCCCATCGTTCCGCCACGCGTAGAGCGTGATGGAATGCAAAGAGCGCCACAGCACCCTCGCCAGCAGTATCCTAATTACCAAAATCACAATCGCTCTCCGAGCGTAGATCGTCGCGGCACTGATTCGCGCCGCGACTACGATCGTGATCGAGATAACCGCCGTGGCGATTACAACCGCAACCATGATGACAACCGAGATCGTGACTACAACCGTAACCATGATGATAGTCGCCGTGATGACAGTCGTGATCGCAGCAGCGCTCGTTCGTGGGATGCGCGCCAACCTGTCGAAAGAGGGAGCTCGCAGCCTGTGATCCGCAATACGCGCAGCGGTTGGCAGCAGGATCAGAGCAGTTCGTCGAGTCAGCAGCCTGTGATCCGCAATACACGCAGTGGTTGGCAGCAGGATCGAAGCAGTTCGTCGAACCAGCAGCCGGCGCAGCGCGGAATGCCCTCTGCTTCGAATAGTGGCGACTCGGCGCGTGCCAGCCGTAGCCGTGGACAAGAGAGTAGACAAGGCTCGTGGGGCGGGCGTAGCAGCGACGCTACGCCTAGTGAAGAACAGCAATAAGTAAATACTGTAAAAAAACACAGCACAAGCTGGAACAGCTCAGGATTCCCCGTAGAATAGTCAACTTCTACGGGGGGTCTCATGAGTTCAGCACCATCTAGTTATAACGCCGACGCCATTGAAGTTTTGACGGGTCTGGATCCGGTGCGTAAGCGCCCTGGAATGTACACCGATACCACGCGCCCCAATCACCTTGCCCAAGAAATTATCGACAACTCGGTCGATGAAGCCCTCGCAGGTCATGCCAAACAAATCGATGTAATCCTGCACAAAGACGGCTCGCTGTCTTGCGCCGACGACGGTCGCGGCATGCCTGTGGATTTACATCCTGAGCAGAAAAAGCCAGGCGTGGAAGTCATCCTCACTACGCTGCACGCGGGCGGCAAGTTCTCCAACAAAAACTACCAGTTTTCCGGCGGCTTGCACGGCGTCGGTGTGTCGGTGGTGAATGCGCTCTCGACCGATTTGGAAGTGTTGATCAAGCGCGATGGCCAGAAATACCGTATGACATTTAAAGACGGCAATCGCGCCAGCGAATTGGAAGTGATCGACAGCGTACCGAAGAAACAAACCGGTACGGCGGTGCGTTTTTATCCCGACGCGCAGTATTTCGATTCCGTGAATTTTTCCGTGCCGCGCCTGCGCCATGTGCTGCGCGCGAAAGCAGTGTTGTGCCCTGGTTTGCGCGTGACTTTTCTGGAAGAAAAAACCGGCGAGCGCGATGAGTGGTATTACGAAGATGGTTTGAAAGATTATCTCGCCTCGGCGTGCGTGGGTTGGGAATTATTGCCAGCGGAACCGTTTGTCGGCAGCTTCACAGGCACAACAGAAGCGGTGGATTGGGCGGTGTTGTGGTTGCCGGAGGGTGGAGAATTGTTGGCAGAATCTTATGTCAATTTAATTCCTACGCCGCAGGGCGGCACAATACGTCAACGGCTTGCGCACCGGCTTGCTCGAAGCGCTGCGCGAGTTCTGTGAATTCCGCAATTTATTGCCGCGCGGTATTAAGTTGGCACCGGAAGATTTGTGGGAACGCTGTGCGTATGTGTTGTCCTCCAAATTGGCCGATCCGCAATTTTCTGGTCAAACCAAAGAGCGTTTGTCTGCGCGAAGCGGCGGCGTTTGTGTCTGGCGTGGCAAAAGATTCTTTTAGTTTGTGGTTGAACCAACACATCGAAGATGCGGGAAAACTCGCGCAGTTTTGCATCAGCAATGCTGGCAAGCGTTTGCGCGCGGGTAAAAAAATTGAGCGTAAAAAAATTACTTCTGGCCCTGCGTTGCCCGGGAAATTAGCGGATTGTTCTGGCAGTGATGTCACGCGCGGCGAGTTGTTTTTGGTGGAAGGGGATTCGGCGGGCGGTTCAGCAAAACAAGCGCGCGATCGTGAGTATCAAGCCAGGTTGTCATCGCGCCGCTGCGTGGAAAAATTTTGAATGCGTGGGAAGCGTGGATGTGAATGAAGTGCTGGGCAGCGCGGAAATTCACGATATTTCTGTGGCTGTCGGTGTTGATCCGGGTTCAGAAGATGTGAGCGGTTTGCGCTATCACAAAATTTGCATTTTGGCCGATGCCGACTCCGACGGCGCGCACATCGCCACGCTGCTGTGTGCGTTATTCCTGCGCCATTTCCGCCCGCTGGTAAAAGCCGGCCATGTGTTCGTCGCTATGCCCCCACTGTATCGCATCGACATTGGCAAAGAAGTGTTTTACGCGCTCGACGAAGGTGAAAAGCAGGGCGTGCTGGATCGCATTGCCGCCGAAAACAAACGCGGCAAACCCAATGTGCAGCGCTTTAAAGGTTTGGGTGAAATGAACCCCATGCAATTGCGCGAAACGGTGATGAATCCCGACACGCGCCGCTTGGTGCAACTCACCGTCGATGCTGCGGATAACGCCGATGAAATGATGGATATGTTGCTGGCAAAAAAACGCGCGAGTGATCGCAAAGAGTGGTTAGAGAGCAAAGGTAATTTGGCGGAAGTGTAAGACCGATGACAGATGCTTCGAAAAAGAAAGTAGTGATTATTGCTGGTCCTAATGGGGCTGGAAAAACCACTTTTGCACGCGAATTTTTACCGAATGAAGCGCATTGCCCAATATTTATTAATGCAGATTTGATTGCAGCAGGGCTTTCGCCATTTGCACCAGAGTTAGCAGTTGTTCAAGCTGCGCGATTGATGATTGAGGCAATTGCGGAACAAGAAAAGAAGGGCAATAGCTTTGCTTTAGAAACTACTCTGAGCGGTAAGCGTTACTTGAATGCAATTCCACGCTGGCAGCGTGCTGGCTATGATGTTCAGTTAATTTTTTTAGAGCTGCCAAGTGTAGATGTGGCTATTCGTCGGGTTGCTGCTCGTGTGGCGCAAGGCGGTCATCATATTCCTGAAGATGTTATTAGGCGTCGTTTTGATTCGGGTCTGCACAACTTTCATCAGGGCTATAAGTCTCTGGTGGATATTTGGTTACATTACGATAACAGTGGCAATATACCTAAATTAATTGATTGGAGTGAGCGATGAATAGCAAGCCCAAGTCTCTGAATGAAGCGCGACATGAAGATGCTAAGCATATTGATGTGGCCTTGCGCCGGGCGGCAGATAAAGCGCGTGAATTAGCGCATCAAACAAAAACACCTTTAGTAACTGTGCGTGATGGTCAAGTGTTTAGCGAAATTCCATCTAGTGAAAAAACGTGCCAGTGATCGCAAAGAGTGGTTAGAGAGCAAAGGTAATTTGGCGGAGATTGGCTAAAAAATAAAGCAGCCGAAGCTGCTTTATTTAGTTGCCGATAACAAGCGTTTATTTGCAGCGATAGTATTTTCCATTGCCAAATGCAACGATACTTTTATTGCTGGAGGTGGTAATTGTTTTTTTATCAGGAGATAGAGTCAGGGTTACCTTTACGGTTTCACTCTCATCTGGCCCGCCACAAGAAAAACTTCCAGTAAAAGATAGCTCAGATTGAGAAAGTGCTTTCTCTAGCCCACAGCCTTCTTCAAATCCAGAAATTCCTTCGGCTCCTATATCAAACCCATTATCTGAGTAATCGTACATGATGGGCTCCCTCCCGCATGTTGCTTTATTTCCTTCGTATAGCCCGTGAAATTGGACTGGGATTTTGTTTTGCGCAAATGCGGTACATGAAAAAACTAGAGTGCTGATGAAGAGTATTTCTTTCATTATGAATCCTTATCTATGCATGCAGTAATTTTTTGATGAGCTCATGTTGCCTCTTTGTTTTTTGGCGAACCAGCAATCAATCGAATAAGTACAGCCACTACAAATGCTGCTATATGTAGCCCAATAAATATGGCATATAAGCTGGGCTTGTCTCCTGCTGCCGCTGCCGATGTGACAGCAGTAGCAGCATTGGGGTCGACTCCATTTAGTCCGGCTTGTAAGGCAGTGGCCGAAGCGGTTATGGCTGGCGCGGCCTTAACTGCTGCGCCGGCAACTACAAGGCTGGGAGAAAGAAATGCCGTATTTAGTATGTTTATTCCAAAAGTAATTCCAGATAGTGTGGGTTCCCATCTGAATGAAATCATCGCAAGTAGACTACAAAAAATAGCAATGTACGGCCCTCCTACAGGGATCAGCATGGCAATGGATGCAAAAATCAGTGCAATTATAGAAATAGCTTTCATTTTGATGTTCTCAGTGTGTTTTTGTGATGGAAAGTTATAGTTTGGATTTTTCGTTTTCTTGTTGATTTTTTTGTTGTTTTTCGATAATTGCTCCTATTTTAGAGATTGACTGGGTGTTATTTTTTATTTTGTTATAGCCATTCTTGACGAATTTTATTTGCTGCTAAGCTCGTCATCATTGGTCGTTCGTATTCACCAGACTGTGAAACTCTGGATCGCATGTCTTCCATGATTGTCTTAGGGCTGCGTTTCTGCGGGTCTAGTTGAGCAAGTTCTTCTTTATAAATCTGCTCTAATTGATAGTAAGAGGTGACTTGATCGCATAGCTGCCCGATATGCTTTTTAGCTCTCTTCCAGCGGTGGTCAACTCTGGCAGCCATGTAAGTAAGTAGACCGCCAATCATCGTTCCAGCTAGAGCAAATATCCCAGTTAGTATTGTGTCGGACATATTCTGCTTCTTATCATCTTCTTTAAATTGTGTCTTAAAGGCATAATTAAATCAAATATGCCAATATGTAACTGCCAACTAGGCAAAGCCCGCCACAAAATGCCCAGATGGACATTGGGTACGCTATTCACATCATTCGCAAACAAAAAGGGTTGACTCAAGAAACTCTGGCGGCGGCTATTGATGCGGATGCTGGTTACTTGTCGCGTATAGAAAATGGAAATCGACAGCCTTCACTTGATTTACTGATTCGGTTATCTGATGCACTGCAAGCACCGTTATCTTCCATTTTTGCCGTTGCTGAGGGCGGTGGAGTTGGTGTCGAAATACCCGACGGGCTGGATGTGGATGAAGTGGCAGAAACACAAAAGGAAATTTTGTTGTTACGCCGCTATTTTCGTGCGTTGCCGTCTGACAGGCGATTGATAGCGCTGGAAATTCTCAAAGTGATGGGCAAGCCGCCTGCGCTTGTTGGGTAAAATAAAGTATATTTATTACCCAACATTGTGTGCATGGGTACCTATATGCGAAAGCAGCCATTTAGTTTCAAACGCTTCGACCAAATGACAAAAGACCAGTTTGCTGCTGCTATGGAGCTGGGTTTTGCGCAGGAGCGGGTTGACCCTTTGCCGCCAGGTCATATTTCTCTGGAAAATAAGGAGCGCGGTGGCAGTTACGCCAAGTGGCGGCGGCAGGGAGGGAATGGCAAGCCGCTTACGCCGATCTATCTTGGTATTGAAGGCGGCGAGGTTCACCAGCAGGCGCAGGCGCAGATTGAGGATTTGCAGCGTATTGAGAGAGCTGCAAAGCACCTGCGTAAGTTGGGGCTCGCGGCAGAAGATAATGATGCAGCAATA
The DNA here is from genome assembly GCA_041395665.1 of Pseudomonadales bacterium. Lineage (NCBI taxonomy): Bacteria > Pseudomonadati > Pseudomonadota > Gammaproteobacteria > Pseudomonadales > Pseudomonadales bacterium. The sequence goes on along the minus strand of JAWLAB010000002.1, from coordinate 171,842 downwards.
GTGTTGGCAGCCCTAGCCAATGCGAGTTACTTCCAAGCAGGTGGTGTACTGGTGGGTACGCGAGCTTTTCGTTGTCTCTCCAACCACCTTGGTTACGCGATGAAACCAGTCGTTGCCACGCAGGATTTGGATGTTGCACAGCCGGCTAGCATTAGGCTTGCTGTTCCCTTACTCGAAGAAGGGCTGCATGGTCTGCTGCAAAGCACTGGTTTGAAATTTATAGAAGTTCCTGCGTTGGGGCATGCGACGCCTAGTTCTTCTTGGCGTGTAGTTGGAAGGGAAATCAAGCTGGATCTTCTGGTTGCTGCTAGCCGTCAGCACATGCCGTACCAGACTGTTGCCATTCCGGGGTTGGCAGCACACGCTATCGCGTTGGAGTATTTGGACTATTTACTAGTAGACACTATTGATGCCGTTGCCATCGGTAAATCGCAATTAGTGCCGGTACGTGTGCCGTCGCCCGCGCGGTTTTGCTGGCACAAGCTGGCTATTTCACAGCTGCGCCCTGCCACTTTTTCAGCAAAATCAGATAAAGACATGCTGCAAGCCGCTTGCCTGTTAACCGTGTTAGGCGAGGACGATTTGGATGTTCTGCTGGAGGCAAAAAATGCTGCACCTCCAGCTATGTTAAAGCTAGTAAAAAAGGCTTGGCCTGCTTTTATTCGTTTGTTTGGTGTGTCGCATCCTGCATGGTTGGATGTAGTTACGGCAACGATTCTGGCGGATTGATGCTTATTAGCAATATATGTGCATAGTTAGATGACGGTATCATTTCTGTTATACGGCATATCAAAGGAGAAGTGGCATGTATGCGGTTAAAGTGTCACAGGGTGGCAGGGTTGTCATACCGGCTGACCTGCGAGAGAAGCTCCATATCAATCTGGGTGATGAGCTGATTTGCGAGGAGCGGGATAGTGAGTTGGTGCTAGCCAGTAAATTGGTTTGCCTTCGGTACGCGCAGTCGCACTTTCAAGCTGCGTTGCCAGAAGGGGGTGGAGAAGAGGTTTCGCTGGCTAATGAGCTCATGCTTGATCGAAAGAAAGAAGCAGCTCAGGAGAGCAAACGCTGATGCCTGAGGCGGTGGACTGCTGTGTGCTTGATGCGTCTGTATTCATGAAAGAAAATATGTAGAGAAATACTGAATGACACAAGAATTGAATTTTTTTGGCGATATTGAACAGCGACCGCTCGCACATTTTACCGAGCAGGCGTATTTGAATTATTCCATGTATGTCATTCTTGACCGCGCGCTGCCGCACATCGGTGATGGTTTGAAACCTGTGCAGCGCCGCATTGTGTATGCGATGAGCGAATTGGGATTAAAAGCCGGCGCGAAATACAAAAAGTCGGCGCGCACCGTCGGTGATGTGATTGGTAAGTTTCATCCGCACGGTGACAGTGCAGCGTATGAAGCGATGGTGTTGATGGCGCAGCCATTTTCTTTTCGATACCCGCTGGTGGATGGTCAAGGCAACTGGGGTTCGCCGGATGATCCAAAATCTTTTGCAGCGATGCGTTACACAGAATCGAAACTCACGGCGTTTTCCGATTTATTGTTGAGTGAATTGGAACAGGGCACGGTAGATTGGACGCCCAATTTTGACGGCACTTTGGAAGAGCCTACGGTGTTGCCGGCGAAAGTGCCGGCGCTGTTATTGAACGGCACAACAGGTATTGCGGTGGGTATGGCCACCGATGTGCCGCCGCACAATTTGCGCGAAGTAATCGCCGCAACGGTACATTTGTTGGATAACCCAAGCGCGAGCATTGCAGAATTGTGCGCGCATTTACCTGCACCTGATTTTCCCACCGAAGCGGAAATTATCACGCCAGTGCAGGATTTGATGGCGATGTATGCCACCGGTCGCGGCACACTAAAAATGCGCGCGGTGTGGAAAAAAGAAGATGGCGATATCGTCATTACAGCGCTGCCGCATCAAGTGTCTGGCAACAAAGTGATCGAGCAAATCGCCGCGCAGATACAGGCGAAAAAACTGCCGATGGTGGAAGATTTGCGTGACGAATCCGATCACGAAAATCCAACGCGTATCGTGATTATTCCGCGTTCAAATCGCATTGATGTTGAAGCATTGATGAATCATTTATTTGCGACGACAGATCTGGAAAAAAACTATCGCGTCAATATGAATGTGATTGGTTTGGATGGTCGACCTGCGGTGAAAAACTTACAGCAGGTATTGAGTGAATGGTTGGTGTTCCGCCAAGAAACCGTACGCCGTCGTTTGCAATACCGTTTGGATAAAGTCGAACAGCGTTTGCATTTGTTGGAAGGCTTGCTGATTGCTTTCCTCAATCTCGATGAAGTCATTCACATCATTCGCACCGAAGAAGAACCGAAAGCGGTGCTGATGGCGCGTTTTGGTTTAACGGAAGCGCAGACAGATTACATACTCGATACCAAGTTGCGTCAGTTGGCACGTTTGGAAGAAATGAAAATTCGCGGCGAGCAGGATGCACTCGCCAAAGAGCGCGCGGAGCTGAAAGCGCTGTTGGAATCACCGCGCAAGCTGAAAAACTTATTGCGCAAAGAATTGCAGGAAGTGGCACTGCAACACGGCGATGCACGCCGTTCACCTTTGGTGGCGCGTACAGAAGCGCAAGCATTTTCTGAAGCGGATTTGTTGAGTGTGGACCCTGTCACCGTGGTGTTGTCAGAAAAAGGTTGGATTCGTGCTGCGAAAGGGCATGAAATTGATCCAGCGAGCTTGAGTTACAAATCGGGAGATAGTTTCTTGCAAGCGGCGCGCGGGAGAAGCAATCAACCTGTGTTGTTGTTGGATTCCACGGGGCGCAGTTATTCGATGGCGGCACATACGCTGCCGTCGGCGCGTGGGCAGGGTGAGCCGTTGACGGGTAAATTATCGCCACCGCTTGGCGCAACTTTCTTGTCAATGCTGATGGGTAATGACGACGAGCGCGTATTGCTTGCCAGTGATGCCGGTTATGGTTTTGTCGCAAAGCTTGCGGATTTACAGAGCAAAAACCGCACAGGCAAAGCGCTGCTCACGGTGCCGGAAAAAGCCAATGTCTTGCCGCCTTGTTTAGTGCGTGATGTGGCGAATGATTTGTTGATTGCGATTAGCAATGAAGGTCGTTTGTTGGTGTTTCCTTTGAACGAATTGCCGGAATTAGCAAAAGGTAAAGGCAATAAAATTATGAATATTCCTTCCGCGCGTTTAGAAGCGCGTGAGGAGTTTTTGCAATTTGTTGCGGTGGTGAGTAAAGGCCAGCAATTGATGGTGTATTCCGGCAAACGGCATACCGTGTTGAAAGGCAATGACTTCGACGAATATCGCGGTGAGCGCGGTCGTCGTGGTAATAAATTGCCGCGTGGTTTCCAGAGTGTTGATCGTATTGAAGTAACGGATCGTTGATTATTTGTGAGACATATCACAAATCATGGCGTAGGATAGGGATAAATAGCTGCTATCCCGCGCCATTTTTTTTCGCTAGAGTTGCTCTACAAAATTAAATTAATACCAATAAAAATCACTAGGGCTAAGATCATGCATGTTTCTCGTCCCCATTTGCTGGGTCAGGGTGTTGCGCGCCTGTTAGCGGCAGCAGCTCTCATCGTCGCTACTTCGGCACACAGCGCAACCCTGCAAGACAATGTCACCGCCATGCAAGACACCAACGCCGAAGCGGGGGCGGCGCAAAAAAATATTGCCAATTTGCAGGCGCAAACGCAGTCGATGGTGGAGGAGTACAAACGCCTCACTGCGACGGTGGATTACCAAGAACAGTATTCGCAAGAAATGCAGGATCGTTTAGCCTCTCAAAATAAAGAGTTGGCGAGCTTGCGCACGCAAATGGCGAGCCGCCAAACCATTCAGGATCGCATCGTGCCTTTGATGCGCAGCATGAGTGATGCACTCGAACAATTCGTGGCACTGGATTTGCCTTTTCATCAAGAAGAGCGTTTAGCGCGCACGAGCAAAGTCAAACAACAGCTTTCCAGTTCTACTTTGTCTTTGCAAGATAAATACCGCGTTTTATTGGAAGCGTTTCAACAAGAATTGGAATTTGGTCGCGGTATTGAAGCGTGGAAAGGAGAGCTGAAATTAGGCGACGAAAATCTCACGGTAGAGTTTTTGCGTTTAGGTCGCACGGAATTTTATTTTCAGTCGATGGACGGCGCGCGCAGTGGTTATTGGGATAGATCGCACAAGCAATGGTTGGAATTGCCGCAGGAATACAACGAAGACATCAAACACGGCTTGCGTATTGCGCGCAACCAACAAGCGCCGCAGTTGTTAGCACTGCCGATGAAGCGCTGAGGAGCTGATGCAATGAAAAAAAGAATAATTAGTATTCTCGCTTTGGTGTCACTGCTTTCGGCGGTATTGGTATCTTCCTCGTTTGCGCAAACAGCCGGTCAGCAGATCACCGATCTCGATCAATTGCTCGCCAAAGTACGCGCCGAACATGAAAAAGAACGCGCCTTGAATCGTCAGCGCGAAGCAGAATTTGTGCAAGCACGCAATGAACAGCAAGCCTTGTTGGAAAAAGCGCGCACCGCGTATTACTTGGCACAAGCAAAAAACAATCCAGCCAAAATGCAGATCGAAGCCAATGATGCAGAGATTGCTAAGTTACGCAAAGAATTGCAGCAAAGCGTGACCGATATGGGCGATGTGTTCAGTATTTATCGTCAATTTGCCGGCGACTATGCGGCGACATTGAATGATTCACAGGTGAGTGCGCAATTTCCAGAGCGCGCAGAAGAATTGAAAAAGTTAACAAACGCAGAAGCATTGCCCACCATCGATGACATGGAGCGTTTGTGGTTTTTAGTGCAACAGGAAATGACGGAGTCAGGCAAAGTTGCCGCTTATAAAGGAAAAATTGTTGCCGCCAATGGTCAAGCGCGCGAAGTGGATGTTGTGCGCGTGGGAACTTTTGCGGCATTCAGTGGCAAAGATTTCTTGCGCTATGTGCCGGAAACTAGCGAGTGGGTGGTGCCTAGCAAACAACCGAGCAGCCGCTTTTTAAACATGGCAGAAGAATTTGCAGGTAGCGCCGGTGAATTGGCTGCGGTGCCGGTTGATCCTACGCGCGGCAGCTTGTTGGGCATGATGGAACGCACGCCCGATATGCGTGAACGCATTGCGCAAGGTGGCGTGGTCGGTTATTTGACGATTGTGGTCGGCATTATTGGTTTGGTGGTTACGGTCTATCGCACACTGTATTTGTTGTGGGTGCGCCGCAGTGTGTTGCAACAAATTGAAAATGGCGATGCGCCATCTGAAAAAAATCCATTGGGTCGCATCATGTTGAGCGTGAGAAATATTCACGCCGATGATGAAGAAACCATGCAGTACAAATTGGATGAAGCCATTTTGAAAGAAGTGCCGCCGATGGAATACGGCCACAATATTATTAAATTGTTTGCGGCGATTGCGCCGATGCTTGGTCTGCTCGGCACAGTGACGGGCATGATTAAAACTTTCGAAGCGATCAGTTTGTTTGGTGGCGGTGATCCAAAATTAATGGCAGCAGGTATTTCAGAAGCCTTGGTGTGTACGGTGCTCGGTTTGTTGGTGGCGGTGCCTTTGTTGTTTGGTCACAACATCGTGACTGTTTTGGCGAAATCATTGATCCAACGCTTGGATGAACAGAGCGCAGGTATTTTGGCGCGCAGCATGGAAAAAACCAGTTTTGCGCGTCAAAAATCATAAGGCAGCAGCATGAGTTTTTACACGCTGACATCGCACCTCTCACGCGTTTTTAATTTGGGCGGCCCCATGATGTGGGCGCTCTTGGCCGTGTGTTTGGTGTTGTGGATGTTGCTGGTGGAGCGATTTATTTTCCTACGCTTTGCTTACCCTGCTTTGCGCAATCAACGCGTACAGGCATGGCAGGCGCGCAGTGATCGCGCTTCGTGGCGCGCAAAAGCCATTCGCCGCGAATCGGTGTGCGAAGTGCAATTGCAGTTGCAGGCGTGGCTATCAACGATACGCACTTTAATTGCTGTATGCCCACTGTTGGGTTTGATGGGAACAGTGATCGGCATGATCGGCGTGTTTGAAATCATTACGCTGACGGGCGGCAACAGTCAGGCGATTGCGGCGGGTGTTTATCGCGCCACGGTGCCTACGATGTCGGGTTTGGTTATCTCTTTAAGTGCGCAATATTTTTCAGCGCGGTTGCGTCATTTGGCGGCGCGCGAGCAAAAAATATTTGCTGATTTGTTGACCCATGACTAACAAGAATTGAGCGGAGTCTTTTATGCGTACACGCCGACACGATGTAGATGAAGCCGAAGTGTATATCGACATGACACCGATGCTCGATTTTGTGCTGAATATGTTGATCTTTTTTATTGTGACCACCACTTTCGTCAAAGCGACGGGCATCGTTGTGAATATTCCCAATGCACAAAGTGCCAGCACTGAGCAGAGCGCCAATATTTTTGTGGCGATCACAGCTAAAGGTGAAATTTGGATCGATAAACGCGAAGTGGATTTGCATTCCGTGCGCCCCATCATGGCGCGTATGCATGCAGAGAATCCAGAAGGTGCTGCGGTAGTGCAATCCGATAGTGCCGCTAACACAGGCACGCTGGTGCAAGTGATGGATCAGATTCGTTTAGCGGGCATAGAAAAAATTGCCGTTGCAGCGAACGCTCCGCAATAAGTTTCTGATGTCGCCGTTAGTGAAAAATATCAATCCCCCAATGCGTTATACGCTTGCTGTATTGGCGAGCATGGTGGCGACGGTATTGATATTTTTATTCATGTTTCGTTTGTTAAATGGTGATGCATTGAAAGTGAACACCAGTAATCTTGCGGTAGTCGTGGATATTTATCAGCCACCGCCAGAAAGCAAACCACCAGAACCACCACCCGAAGAGCAGGCGCCCACGCCGAGCAATCAACCGGTTGTAGAGCCAACCATGGCGCCCTTGGCCGTCAGTGCACCAGTGCCATCGCCAAAAATGAAAGCAGGTGGCCCGCCGATTCCTTCGTTCGCGCCTTCGTTCGATGATGTGGTTTTGGAAAGCGGCAGCGGCGGCGTATTTGGTAGCGGTTTTGGTGATGGCAACGGCGGTTCTACATGGACGGGGCCAAGCAATAACAATCGTGATTTGGCGAAAAAAATTGCAGCAGAAGATAAAAAAGGTGCAGAGGGTTACCGTGAAATTGTGCCGTTTGGAACACGGCAACCCAATATCCCGAAAGCGGCGTGGGACAGTAAAACAGACGGCTGGGTGTTGGTCACTTTTGCGGTGAATATGCAGGGCAAAGTAGAAAATGTACGCATTTTAGATAGCCAGCCGCCCGGCTTGTTTGATGCCAATGTTATCGCAGCGGTTGAAGGATGGATTTATGATCCCAACGATTTGCAAGGCAGGAGAGCAAAAGTGCAACTGACGCAACGCATTCAGTTGTTCTGGAAAGATTACCCCAATAACAACCATCAACTGCAATGAAGTGATTTGCGATGCAAAAGTCTGCACTCAGTTTAGGTTTGTTACTTGTCTGCGTACTGAGCGGTTCACCCCTGCTGGCGCAAGAACAATACCGCAGTCGTATGTATGTCGATTTGGATGTGGCGCCGACAGAAAATGTCAGTATGTCGGTGGGTGAGTTAGAAAAAAATCTCAATACTTTTCAAGATGCTGCCACCAAAGCCAGCGCAGAGAAATTTTTAGCACAGCATTTTGCAGGCTCGAAAGATTACGATAAAGCCACCAAATACATCGAAAAATCGCTGCAAAATCCTGCTATTACCGCTGAAAATAAACGCCAGATGTTAGGGCAGTTGGCGCGTATTTCGCTGTTACAAAAAAATTACGATAAAGCAGCATCGGCAATTCAGGATTATGTGGCCGTAAAAGGTTCATCCGGTGATAAAGCGGATGCTGAGATCTATTTGTTATTGGCACAAGTGCAGTTCAAGCGTAGAAATTATGTGGCGAGTGCGGCGGCGATGGATAAAGCTATGTCGCTGGAAAAAAATCCCACGCCGCAACAATTAAAAAATGCGATGGCTGTTTATTACAGCACCGGTAGCTTTGATCGTGCGGCACAAATTATGCAGCAATTAGTGGCAGCAGATTTGAATAATGCCGAGCTGTGGCAGCAGTGGACTTCGCTGTATCTCAAAGCCAAGAAAAATGCACAAGCTTTAGATGTGATGGCGCTGGCGTGGGAGAAAGGTATTCCGTTTCGCGAGCAGGATGTTTTGTTGCTGACGGATTTATACGCCATCAACAAAATCCCTGGTCGCGGCGCGCGCGTGTTAGAAGAAGCGATTGCCAATGGCCGAATAAAAGCTGATAGCAAAATTAACGATCGTTTATTCCGTTTGTGGATGCAGGCTGGCGAACGCGATAAAGCCCAAGCGGCTTTGACGAAAGCCGCAGGCGATAGCAATGATGTAGAGCTGCAATTGCATTTGGCACAAATGGAAATGGAAAAGCAGCAGTGGCCAGCCATGCAGCAGCAAGTATTAAAAGCTTGCGATGGCAATTTGACCGACAAGTTGGTAGCGCGTGCGAATTTGTTGTTGGGTATCAGTCAATTAAAATTGGGTGATACTGAGTTGGCGCGTCGGTCATTCATTAATGCCACTTTAGTAGGTGGCGCAGCTGATGCGGCGCAGTGGTTGGCATTTATGAAAGCAGCGCCAGCGACCGACGGTGAAAAAGCAGGTATTGCAGGACCCTGTTCTACCAGTGGAACTCATTCTATTTTTGCCGCCAAAATGCCGGAAAGTAAGTTGAGCGGTGCGGCAGCATCCAGTGCCTTTGCAAACAGTGAAGTGGATGCGCCCGCCGAGCAAGATAGTGCAGCTGTCGATGCAATGGCCGCGCCTGCCGTATCAGATCCTGCTGCATCAAATTCTGCCGTATCAAATAATGTTGCGAGTTCTTCTGCAAATGCACTGAGTAATATCCAAGGTAATCCATCGGCTGATTTGTCAATTAAAGTGACAAAACCAGTTCAGCTGTATTTGGGTGATTATTCATTCACGGCAGAAGAAATGGCGGAAAAAATTACGCCGTTGGCAACGCGTTTGGCGATTACAGTGGTGAAAGAAAGAGGAAAAATTGTTGGCCCTATGCACATAATTTTCCCCGAATTGATGACCAATAACGGCGGAAAAATTAAAGTGCGTTTCGGATTTCCAGTGACGGGTAATCCGAAGCCGCAAGGGCGTTATCAATTGGTGCGTGATAGCGGCTTTAAATGCGTATCGCGTAATTACGAAGGCTCACCAGAAGGCGTTGCACAGGCGTTCGCGCAGTTGTATGCAGATGCAGTAGCGAAAGGATTCAAGTTGAGCGGTGAAAGTCGCCAGCTAGCCAGCACCGACAATGTTGTCGGTGGCAAAACAGTCAAACTGGAATTACAAGTCGGCGTGCAATAACACGCATTATTCTGCGCGTATGGACTTGATAGGCAGTTGCACGGTGAGTGCGCTTTGATCGTCAAATACAACAGTGAACGCCGCTGTGTTGCCTGCACGCAGTGGCGTTTTTATATCAAGCAACATGATGTGATAACCACCGGGCTGCATGGTGAGCGTGCTGTTGCCTGCGATAGCCAATGGAGCGCTCACTTTTTGCATACGCATCTTGCCATTAGCTGTGCGTAAGTGTTCGTGTATTTCACAGCGCGCAGCAAGGTCGCTGCACTGAATCGCAATAATATGTTTTGTATTGTTGCTGTTGTTGTGCAAGGAAACAAAGGCAGCTGCATTTTTTATATTGGGCGGCGTTTCGCGCAACCAACCGTTGATTAAGGTGATATTGCTGGTCGGTGTTTCGGCCAGAGCGAAGCTGCCGCTGAGAGCAAAAAACAAAAACAATAAGTGCGTGATGTTTTTCATCGTCTTGTTACAACATGGCTTGTTTGATTTGACTATCCGGCTTGCCCAGCAAATAGCCTTGCCCACCGTTAATACCTAATTGGTGTAAGCATTCCCATTCCTGCAGTGTTTCGACACCTTCGGCAAGAATGGTGATATCGCAACTGTGTGCAATTTGAATCAGCGCACGCACATAGAATTGATTATCTGCATCTTCGTGAATATTGCGAATAAAGCTGCGATCAATTTTGATGAAATCAAGAGGTAGGCTGTTCAGATACGCAAAAGCACTGCCGTGGAGGCCAAAGTGATCTAACGATAATTTTGCGCCGTGACGATGCAGTACATCGCATAAATGGCGGATAGGTGCATCACCTGTGCCCATCAAATATTCTGAGGTTTCTACAATAATTTGGCGCGCAAAAATGGGATGCTCGCCGAGGTAGCTGTCTAACCATTCTACAAATGCTGGAGAAATGACGCTGCGTGGGGAGAGATTGATACAAACGGGTACTTTGCAGTGAGCGGCTTCGCTGCTGTTGCGTATCGCTTCAATAATTAACCGATCGAAAGATTCCGCCATATCAAAGCGTTCAGCCATGGGCATGAATACTCCGGCGTTGATAACACCTTCTCGCACATTGATACGCGCAAAAACCTCTACTGCCATTAACTCACGGTTTTCGTTTGAAAACATGGGTTGAAAGTGGAAGAAGATTTTTCTGTCCTGCAAAACACGATTGAGTGTAGCGAACCATTGTCTTGCTTCATGCGCAGCGGCCTGCGTATCAGAATCTTGCTGATAGAGTTTCCAACCACTGTGGCTGAGTGATTGTGCTTGCCGCAAGGCGGTGTCCGCTTTAGGAAATAATTGCCGCTCGGCGTGTAGGCTGCTGCAGCACACAATGCCAATATGCAATTGATAATGGGACAGGATAGAAAGATTGGCGCTGGTCGCAATGATATGCTCTGCCATAGCGCTTGCTGCTTCGATGCCTACATTGGGTAGATAGCAGGCAAAATCAGCGCCGGTGCGGCGGCTGAGCAATGCGTTAGGAATATCTTTTGTGGCAGCTTGCAATTGTTTGGCGATGGCGCGCAAACACTCATCGCCAGCATCGTGGCCGTGTTGTAGGTTGTAATTCGCAAAATTATTTATTTGTATCAGCATCAAGCATCCGCAGCTATCCATTTCACTTTCAGTGAGCGCCTGCATGCGTGCATTGAAGCTGCGACGATTGGATAGCCCAGTAACAAAATCAAAAAAGGACTGTGTGCGTAAATTGTCTAACTGAGCTAACTGTTCAGAAAAATCGTTTTTAACCGTCGGCTCATACGGTTAATAGCTTCAACGACTTGACGCAGTTCTTGAGTCTTAGGGAGTGGTTGTTGTTCGATAAATTGGCGGTCACAAATGGCAGCGGCTTGTTCTTGTACGCGCTTTAACGGCTGTAGTAAGAAATAAACTGCTAAGTAACCTAATGCGCCTAATACCAAGTAAGCGGTGATGAATAGCATTAGTTGTCTGGATAATAATTTCCAAAGTTCAGAATAAATAGTGTCGATATTGGCGGTAATTTGAACTTGGCCAATAAATGAAGAATGAGAGGTTACATCTGTGGTGATGGTTGGCGCTTTTAATGAAGCAACATGTCGGAACCATCGTGGTGCAGATGCCGTACGCGCAGGTTTGTTGCGCTCAAATAGGATGGTGTTTTGTTTGTCGCGATAAACAATGGCGTCAATGTTGCTTTGTTCAAAAGCGGTATCCAATAGGGTGGTTGATGTTGGAGATTCTGCTAGTGAGCGAGCCAGAACATTGGCAATGTCTTGTGTGTGCTCTTGTGATTCTGTTAGAAGGTGTTGGCGAGTGTGGCATATGTTGATCAATGCACTGGCACACATCAACACAGTGATGGTGATAATTAAACTAATACACCATTGTCGCCGTAAACTCATACTACACTTCTTCCATTATTCTTCGACATCTTCTTCTGAGTCTTCCCATTGCTCTTTCAATAAATCTGAGTTTTTCAATAAGTCAGGATTTTTTAGTCGTGGATCCTCTTTTAATTCCGCTTTGCGTGCTTTTATTTTTTCCTTGAGCGCTTTATCGAGTTCGCGTGGATTTTTACCGGCGGCTGAGTGGCTGAGTTCTTTGCGCAGCTTAATATTTTTAGGGTCTGACGCGCCGGTAACAATTTCTGCTTGCTGCAGATAATAGCGTGTTTCTTTGCCGTTGCCATTGTCGTGCGCGGTGCGCGATAAACTGCGGAAACGATCAGCCACATCATTTAAGCCGCGAAAAGCTTCTTTGTTGGTGGGATCCAGTTTAAGTGCGGTGTAGTAGTACAGCAGGGCGTTATCGTGTCGCGGTGCATTGAGTCGGTCTTTCCTGAAAGCCAAATCACCGCGTTCCAACAACACAAAGATTTTGTGTTTGCGCCGCATCTCTTTGGTGTCAGCTTTGTAATCAGGGCCTTGCCAAGGCCAAAAATACGATTCCTTTTCTTGTGATGTGTTTGTGTTGTTGTCATCCGGCGCCGTTTGGCAGGCTGTAATGAGCAGAAGCATTGCCGCTGCTGTTATGCAGCGCAAAAAATGAATCAACATAAGTGTGTGCGCGAGCTTTAATGTTTTTTCAGCCTAGCAGAAATGATGTGACATAGTCGTTAAGGGAATGCACTGGTAACATAGCCAGATTGTGCGTGTTGCTTTATTTATTGTGCTGGGGAGGAACCCTGTTGCAACGGCGTGGTCTAGGATGCGTTGCTTGGAGAGAGGTATGCAGATTTTGCACCCGTTGAAATGCGTTATTGCTGGTTTGTTATTGCTACTGAGCTTGTCATCGTGGGCGCAGGCAGGCAAAACAGATGCGATCACAGGTATTTTCTCTAGTGCACAGGCAGAGTTTTTGCCGGTGGAGCAGGCCTATCAATTGGTGGCGGCGGTTTCTCAGCAGCGCGTGCAGTTGAGTTGGTCTATCGCGCCTGAATATTATCTCTATCGCGAGCGTATGCATTTTTCTGCTTCTGCAGGGAATAGCGACATCCCGCTGCAAGTGACTTACAGCCAAGGCAAAAATAAATACGATGAACTCTTCGAGCGCGAAACGGAGGTTTATTACGATACAGCGACCGTGAGCATCGAGCTGCCCGCCTCACAAACCGGTCGAGTGGTATTGATGGCGGAGTCACAGGGCTGCGCCGATGCGGGTCTATGCTATCCGCCACAAAAACAATATTTCCAAGTGGATATTTCCGCTGGAACCGTGGTGCCGATGGATCCGCCATCCGGCACATTGGTTGAAACGCCAGTGTCGCTAGCGGCGGAAGAGGCATCGCCACCACCTTTGTTGTCCTACGGTGTGGCTGGCGTTTTGCTGATGGCGCTGCTGGGTGGGCTTATCCTCAATCTAATGCCCTGTGTTTTTCCTGTGCTGTCGCTCAAAGTGTTTGCGATGGCAGCGCAGCGTGAGCGCGATGAGGAAGCGCATTGGCACAGCTGGATTTATACCGCTGGTGTGGTGACAACCTTTGTGCTGGTAGCGGGAATTATGCTGTTGCTGCGCGCAGGTGGTGAAGTGGTTGGATGGGGATTTCAACTGCAAGAACCTATGTTTGTCGGTATGTTGATTTACTTATTTTTTGTGATGGGCTTGTCCTTCTCAGGCGTGCTGCACATCGGCGGTAGTCTGATGGGAATTGGTCAGCGCTTGGTGGCGGGCAACCCTGTACGAGCCACCTTTTTTACCGGCGTTCTGGCGGTTGTTGTCGCCAGCCCTTGCTCTGCGCCATTCATGGGCGTGGCCTTGGGCTATGCCGTTACTCAATCAGCACCAATGGCTTTATTGGTGTTTGCGGTGTTGGGTTTCGGTATGGCGCTGCCTTTTGTGCTGCTGGCGTACTGGCCGCAGATGCTACACCGTTTGCCCGCCCCAGGCCCTTGGATGGATCGCTTGCGGCAGTTCCTAGCGTTCCCGTTGTATGCCACAGCGGTGTGGCTGTTGTGGGTATTGGGGCAGCAGGGCGGTGAGCTGGCAATGGTGTCCATTCTCGGCGGCTTGATCTTGTTGGTGATGGCGGGCTGGCTGTGGCGCGATGCTTCGGTACACATAGGTGGAAAAGTATTAGCGGTATGCGTGTTAGCGGTTGCTTTGATTGCACCGCATTTTTTGGTGGTGGAAATTTTTCAACAGCCGCAGCAAGAAAAATTTGAAACGGGCGATGCCGAGCCGTACAGCACGGAGCGTTTAGCAGCGTTACGCGCAGAAGGGAAACCTGTGTTGATCAATATGACAGCGTCGTGGTGCCTCACTTGTCTTGTCAATGAAAAAATGGTGCTCAACCGCCAAGATATTAAAGAGCATCTTCACAAAAATAATATTGCGTATTTGGTCGGTGATTGGACCAACCGTGACCCAGAAATCACACAGTTTTTGCAACAGTACCGGCGCAGTGGCGTGCCTTTGTATGTGTATTATCCGGCTGGACAGAGCAGTCAAGCCGTGGTGCTGCCGCAAGTATTGACGGAGAACATTGTGCTCGACACGCTGCGTTGAGCGTATGAAGAAAAACAACACACAAAATAAATGGTGGTGGTTAATTTTTCTGTTGTGCAGCACCTCTGTATTTGCGCAAAGTACCAAACCCAATGTTGTGGTTTTTTTATTGGATGATGTCGGGCAAAGCGATATTGGTATTTTTGGTAATACGGTTGTACGCACCCCCAATATCGATCAGCTGGCGCGAGAAGGTACGCGTTTTACACATGCTTTTCTCTCCACCAGTTCTTGTTCACCCAGCCGCGCCAGTTTGTTGACGGGCTTGTATCCCACGGCGACGGGCGCACCTAATTTACATGATCCATTGCCAGCATCCGTTATCAGCTTGCCGCAGTTATTGCGCGGTGCAGGTTATTACACCGCGAGTGTTGGAAAATGGCATTTGGGCGAGCCATTCAAAACGCATTTTGATCGCGTAGTAGAGCCGCGCGAAGAAAGCGGCGCGGCAGATTGGCTGCCAGAATTGCGAAATCGTCCGCGCGATAAGCCCTTCTTTTTTGGTTAGCCAGTAAAGATGCTCATGCACCGTATGAGGAATGGCATACACCGTTGTTGCATCACAACCCCGCATCCATATCAGTGCCAAAAAATAGTGATGACAATGCTTTCGTGCGTAAAGAAATGGCTGGCTATTACGATGAAATAGCGCGCGCTGATCGCAATATCGGCGCAGTGATTAATATTTTGCGTCAACAAAGTGTGTTGGATAACACACTAATTGTTTTCTTGTCAGACAATGGCTCTGCTTTTGGTAATGCAAAAACCACTTTGTATGATGAAGGAATAAAAACACCGCTGGTGATGCGTTTTCCTCCGCGTATTTCTGCGAATGTGGTGAATGAGCAGTTAGTCAGTGCTGTAGATTTAATGCCAACGATTTTGTCACTGGTAGGCGTGCCGCGGATTGCAAACGCTCCTGGTGTTTCACTGTGGCCTACACTACAAAATCCGCAGCGTGCGGTGCGTGACTATATTTATGCAGAAAGTAATAAGCATGGTCACCCGTTATTTGCTCGTGCAATCCGTACAAAGCAATATTTATATAAAAGAAATTATTATGGTCGTAGGTTATGCGACCCTTATTGGGATACCGTTTGGGATGTCAGAAAGCCGCGTAATAGCGAGCATGCACAATTTTATAACTTGATTAACGACCCGCAACAACAAGTGAATGAAATTGATAATGCAAAATATGCAGCGCCTTTGGCGGAAGCCAGAGCAAAGATGAGTGCCATCATGGCAGAGACACATCAATCGCCGCCGCCATTAATTTTGGAGGCGTGTAATCATCGCGCGTGGTTTGATCGTATTGTGTTCTCTTTTCCAGAAGAATAAGCCGTATTACTTTTTGGGTTGTTGATACGGATGTTTCCAAATCACTTGCGGTGCAGGTATTGCATCGCGCGCGGCAACAAAATCGTCGCCATGTTTTTTCCACGCAGCGATAAACGCATCCTCGTACACATAGTCAAACGGATCACCGAGATTTTGTTCTGCTTCACAACCACTGGTGAGAGGGTTATCCCAATAAAATTTTACGGTGCGCTCCAGTGCTTCCTCTACAGAAACAAGATCACGGTAACCGAGCTGTGATTTGATTTTTTCAATGCTGAGTACACAGTGGTTGCGATACAGTAATTGCGGCGGTGTAGCACGAAAGCCTGTCGGCAGCGCAGAAAAAGGTATGTCGATTGTGTCAAAGCGGTGCTGCAAAAGATCACTCAGTAGAGAAACCCATTGTTGGTTAAACAATAGCGCTTCATCGCAAATGTTATAAATTTGGCCAGCAGACACTGCGGGATTTTCAACGGCGAGCATCACTGCGTGTGCAATGTTTTCTGCAAAACCGCGTGAGATTAGCGTCAGCCCACCAGCAGGCAAAATCAATGTGTGGCGTTTGTCGCGCGCGCGGCGAATCAACCCCCATTCCGCAGGGCAAATATTGTTCGTGCCATACACCAGCGGGTAGCGAAAATGTGTGACATTGAAATGCCCCGCTTGATGAAAGCCGAGTACCTCGTTTTCCGTTTTACGCACAGCCAGCGAAAAAACATCGCGGGTTTCTGCGCTGGCGAGAGGGTGATCTTCGCTCAAAAACAGTGGCGTGGGTTGCGTGGTCTCCCAAGGGTTGGGGGCGGTCATCTCGCCCCAGCCTGCATAAATGGGTGCAGCGCCTCCTACTGAAATCAGGCGTTCGGTCACGCCGATCAGTTGCTGTGCCACATAGCGCAGGCGACCGTAAGTGGCGATCACGGCATCAAAGCCTTTGCCGGCGAGCGCAGCCGTTAAGCCATCTTTGGCATAGGGATCGGCTTGGAGGCGAGCAACGCTGTCGGGCAAATCGGCGCGATGTACACCACGGTGCAGAATTGTTACACGGCAGCCGCGTGCCAACAGCTGTTTCACTATCGGTGTTCCCGTTACGCCTGCGCCGCCAATCACCAAAATATCCATCGCGCATCCTCAAATAATTGCGCCGTATTTTAGGCGCGATATTGCGGCGTCGCACCGTTAGTCTTTTGGTGCAGTGCTGTTACCATGGCAAGATGAATTGCCGTTTGTAGATTACGCGCTGATGGATGCCTCTTCAACCTCTGAGAATAAAAACAAGGCTGGTAAAGCAGGCGCGCGCCGCAATTTTTTCCGTCAATTTTTTGCATTGTGTGGGCCGTATTGGAATTCGCTGCACTGCTGGCGTGTGCGTGGCTTTACCGTGCTGTTTGGTTTATTGACATTGGCGCAAGTGGGCTTGGCAATTTGGATCAATTATTGGAACCGTGAATTATTTGATGCTTTAGAGCAGCGGTCTTTGTCGCAATTTGTTTTACAAATTGGTGAGTTTGCCGTTATTTTTGTATTGACGATAGTAGTAACGGGCGCACATTTGTATGTAAAACGCTGGTTGCAGTTGGATTGGCGCGCGTGGCTGTCTATGCGGCTACTCAATCATTGGATGAACAAAGGCAGGCATTATCAGTTGCTCTATGTTGAAGGGGAGCATGACAACCCTGATGGCCGTATAGCCGATGATATTCATGTGGTTACAGAAATGACCATTTCTCTTGGTCACACTTTATTTTATTCACTCTTAATTTTATTTAGCTTTATCGATATTTTGCTCGCTGTTTCAGGTTCAGCCAAAGTGCCGGGGACTGATATTGGTGTGCATGGCTACATGGTGTGGATGGCATTTTTATATGCTGGCATTGGTGCGGCGGTTGGTTTTTTGTTGGGCAGGCCGCTTATTAGCACAACAAACGCATTGCAAACAGCGGAAGCCAATTTTCGTTTCAGTTTAGCGAGTGCGCGCGAGCACACAGAAGCGATTGTTGTGATGCAAGGAGAACGAGCGGAGAGAAAATATTTTGCGCGCTTGTTCCATCGTTTGAGAGGTGCATGGAATCGCCAAACTTTTGCCTACATGGGAATTGTTTCTTATTCCACAGGTTATGGCACTTTGTTGCCAGTTTTTCCTTTATTGATTGCAGCGCCACAATATATTGCAGGCGGTATGACGCTCGGTATATTGATGCAAGCGGCACAAGCATTCCAAAAATTAACTTCCGCATTGTCTTGGCCTGTCGATAGCTTGGGTGATATTGCGCGCTGTCGCGCATCGGCAGATCGTGTTTTATCACTGTATGAAAATCTATTGCAGTTGGAAGAAAAAGAGCGAAATCCTAATGCTTGTCGTATTGAGCGCAATGTGGGTGAAAACTCACATTTAATCTTTAAACACCTCACGGTAGCGGATCATAGTGGCTTGGTGTTGTTGGAAAACTTCAGCACAGAAATTGCTCATGGTGAACGCGTATTGGTGACGGGTGATCAAGTGATTGCCGATGGTTTGTTTAAAGCTATTGCAGGCTTGTGGCGCTGGGGGCAGGGCTTTTTACATTTACCGCAAGCGTCTATCGCCTTTATGTCGCAGCGGCCTTTTTTGCCGTCTATCGCATTGCGTGATGTGTTGGCGTATCCAGCCTCATCAGATACCTATAGCGATGAAGCTATGCAACACGCATTAACAATGGCGGGGATGACTTGGTTGATCCCGCGTTTGAATGACAGTGATATTTGGGATCGTGTATTAACGACACGCGCGCAACAGCGGCTTAGTTTTGCACGCGTTTTTTTGCAAAAACCGGATTGGGTGGTGATTCAAGCGGCAACCGATGATTTTGATGAGAGCGGTGAAGACTCCTTGATGAGTGCTTTACACCGCGAACTACCACAGGCGGGCATCATCACACTCAGCCAACACAAAAATTTAGAAAAGCATCACCAACGCACAATTACTTTGGCGCGCTTGGTCGAGAAAAAGTATCTCTTTGGTGCAGATGATCAGTGTTTATTGCCTGTTGTACATGAAGATGCGCCCAGTGAGGAGGCTTTGCTGGTACCGCCGATGCGGCGGAAGTCGGATCCGAAGGCGTATAAACCGACGAGGGTGTAGCGAAATATTCAACGGTGCTGCTTTTGCAGTGTTGATCGACCCCCTCCGTCACTACGTGACGCCTCCCCTATTACATAGGAGAGGCTAGTATCTCCCCCTGCGCAGTAGGGGGAGTGGCGCGTAGCGCCGAGGGGGTCAGGCTTTTGCCTAACAATATTACTCCCCATCCCTCGTCACTCTTTCTCCATCAAAACGACTGGGCAGCCAGCCGCGTTCGACGCAATCGCGGAAGCACCAAGCCGCTGTGGTTTCGGTTTTGTAATTCCAGAAAAACCAGCCGCGAAATTTTTCAAATGCCATTAATTGTGCGGCGCCGTAACCGCGAAACGCGGTGTTTTCTTGGAAACCATCCATGTGTTCGAGCGCGTGGTTGTACGGACCTTCTGCCCATAGCGACACCACTTTCAAATCCAAGCCCAAACTCCATTCGCCGCAAATAGTTGGCAGTTTCAATTCGTTATTGATGGCATCCGCTTCGTTTTTCCATTCAATCGCCGCTTTTTGAATATGCCCGTAAATATCCATATCAATATCTTCACGCGCAAAACATTGGTAGCGATGAATATCAAAAATTACATTTTGATACTCAGGCATCTGCATAAAACCTAAATACTCGCGGAAGTCGCGAAAGCCATCGTGAAAAACCACGGCCGTCTTTTCGGCGGTGCAGTGTTTGCGAATCGCGTGATACGCCTCGATGTTGTAACGCTTGAGGTAATCGGTAGGCACATCCCAGCGCGGTTCGTTCAAGACTTCAATCGCGATCAAGGCTTTTCTGTCGTGATAGCGCGCGGCTAAACGATCCAACACGCTGATGGAATGATCGAAATATTCGGGCTTGGTGTGCCATTCGCACACACCGTGCATACCGCCGTTATCGAAACCGTTTTGGCAGCCGGCTGCGGCGTGTAAATCCAACATGATGTTGATGTTGTGTTTTTCCGCCCAATCAAATGCGCGGTCTAAAACGAGTATGCCGCCAGTAACAAACGGGTAGCGATGCTCGCCGTATTTTTCGTGATAGGGATAGTCGGGGCCGAAAATCCAATGACCGACAGGAATGCGCACGGTGTTGATGCCGCGCTCAGCGAGCCATGCAAAATCTGCTTCGGTAATCCAACTGTCCCAGTGCGCGCGCAATTTGTTTTCGGCACGCTCGCCGAGCTCTGCGCACCAAGTGGTTTCATCGGTGGCGACGGTGCCTTCAAATAAACTCGGCACCATCCATTTCTCTAACACTAACCAACTGCCGAGATTCACGCCGCGTAATTTGGTGACGGGTTTCATGCGCTGCTCCTTGTTGAGTTTGTTCCTCTGAGCTTACACCCGCCAGCGCGTAGTTACACGCAAAAAACAAAGCTACACGCGATCCAGCACCACCACGGGAATTTTGCGCGTAGTTTTTTGTTGATACTCGATATAAGTGGGGAACACTTTCGTCATCATCTCCCACAATTTTTCGCGCTCTTCACCTTCTGCGACGCGCATTGTTACATCCATTTTTTCGGCTTTGACTTGGATATGACCAGTGCCGCTGGCTGCCAAATTCACAAACCATGCCGGCGGTGTGTCACTGCCGCCCTTGGAAGCGATGATGACATGGCTGTCGCCATATTTTCCGTAGATCACGGCAGCTTGGCGTTTTTCGCCAGATTTTTTCCCCACGGTGGTGAGTACTAAACAGGGGAAGCCATTCATCAGGTGACCATCTTCACCGTCGGTGGCGAGGTAGCGACGAATATGGTCTTGCATAAAACCGAGAATATTTTCTGGGTCGTTGGTGTTGATGTCACTCATAACGCACTCCTGTTTTGTAAAATTGCGGTTTTATTTTAACTCGCAAAGACAATGTAACCGGATGACAGTGCCTGTTCATCCATGCTGTAGTTGAACTGCACTTTTCCCGCGCCTACGTTTTGCAGCGAGAGTGTGACGGTATCGTTCGGCACAATAGGTTCGGAAAATTTGAGTTTGTCGATGCTGCGAAATTGTGTCAGTGCATACCAGTGGCTGCACTGGCGCACGGCGATATCAAATTGCACCACGCCGGGCAGGATGGGCAATTCAGGAAAGTGCCCGGCAAACAGTGTGGAGTTTTTCGGAAAATGAATCTGTAACACGCGTTGGTTTTCACTATCAAGGATGAGTTTAATTTGCATAGCAGATTCATTGAAAAGTTCGCACAAGACTGTGTGAGATATTTTGCCTTGTGGGTCAGTGGGCATGGTTTCAACAAAACGCCATTTTCTCGGCAACAAGATACGTTCAAATTGTTGGTGCAAATGGTCGCGTAAATGTTGCGTCAGTGAATTTTTATTTTGTGAGCTGAGCAGATGTTTCCCTTCAGGAGATAAAGCTGCAACCACACCAAGCCGCCCTGTATTTTGCGGTAAAACTAATACGCTTGCTTCTGTTATCCACGGTGAAGATTGCAAATGTTGTTCCATTGCCGTGAGCGATAGGCGTTTTTCTTCGATTTTAACAATGCGATCACTGCGGCCTAGCAAATGAAAATGTTGTGCGTCGAGTAGAGAGGCGCAATCACCCATCGCCAGAAAATCTTTTGCGCCAGTAAATGGTGATTGCACAAAAAGCTGCTGTTCAGCGTCTATTTGAATCTGTACAGATGGCAGTGTTTGCCACGACTTTTCACGCGTATTTTGTTGTCGCCACGCCACGCCACCGGTTTCCGTGCTGCCCAATACTTCAATGGGGTATTGCCCCCAACGCTGTTGCCAATCCTGTGCCGCTTCTGTAGGTAGTAATCCGCCAGAAGAAAAAACTGCACACAATTTTCCTTGCAGGGATGAGAGATCGACACTGGTTGGAAAGCGTTTCAGTTGCGAAGGGCTGGCAATCAAAATGCTGCGAGGGTGTTGTAGTAGCTCGTTGACTAATTGTTCTGGATAGCTGTGTGCGGCAGCAGCAAAAGCGCGCCCAGTACACAAGGGCCACAACACGCGAAACAATAATCCGTAAATATGTTGATGCGATACTGTAGAAAAAATAGATGCATCAATTAATTGTTCTCCCCATAGCGTTTCTAGTGCGTGAATTTCCGCATCGAAACAGCGCAGTGGTTTGGCGATGGCTTTTGCAGCACCTGTGCTGCCGGAAGTGAGTAGGGTGACGGTGAGTGCATCAAGATTCAGTGTGATGTGTTCAAGCGCGGTGGTGTTTGTATTATCTGCGTTGGACAGCGTTAGTGTTGAAAAATCGGCATCAAAAAAATCTGTCAGCGATGCCAGCGTGCCGCTTTGTGTATTGGGCGGCAGCACGATGTGTTTTCCCGCTGCGAGCAGCGCAAAAAAGCTGACGGCAAACTGATACGAATTATCGTTAACCAACAGCCAGCGCTGCTCATGTCTGGGCAGCAGTGCATTGTATTGCGCGGTGACAGCCTGCAAAAAATCTTGCCGCGTGTAGCGCGTGTTTTGCTCCCACGCAATGTAAGTGTCTGGCGCAGCAGCAGTGGTAAAAATATTGGCGAGGCTGCGAAGGCTCATAGCGATTGGTTTTGCTGTTCGTATTTTTTGACGCGCAGGCGTACGAGATATTCGATAGCAAACAGCGCACCCATCAACAGATAAGCGATCAAACCGTTATACAGCGCCCAAGTTTCCATACTGGAATACAGTGCTGTGTACAGTGCAATGCTGCCATTGATAATAAAAAACACGCACCACACCAGCGTCACTTGCCGTGTGTAGCGAATGGCGGGTTTACTGAGTTGTGGTTCTTGCAAACGCGCAAAGCGTTCAATCATGGAGGGTGGTTTCCACAGCGTTGTGGCGAAACCCATCAAAAATGCAACATTAATGACAGTGGGAATTAGTTTCAACGCGCCTGCTTGATTGAGAAACACAGAAGCCAATGCACAGAGTATTGCCAGTAGTAGGGCGGGAAACAGTGATTGCTTCAGTTGTTCGTCACCCAGTTTTTTGCGTAGCACGAGTACGCGCGCAGCTAAGAATACAGCGAGCGCGATGCCGACCCACTGCACTGAAAAATGCAGCAGGCCGTAGTAGACCAGTAGCGGATAAATCAGTGCCAATATTGCTAATAGCGCCTTAGGCATGGCGTTGGTTCGCTTATGCTGCCAGCAGTTTTTCTACGACATCCAGCACATCATTAACGGTGCGCGCCGCTTTGAATTCTTCAGGGCTGATTTTTTTACCTGCCAATTCCTGCACCTGAATGACTAGATCGACGGCATCAATACTGTCTAGTTCAAGCTCGCTGTAGAGATTGGATTCTGGGGAGATTTTATCTGGATCGATTTCAAAGTTTTCTGACAGAATTTGCTGCATGTTTTGGAATAATTCGTCGCGTGTCATGATGATCTCTAGCAGTTTTTTAAGATGGTATGTTATGTGCGCTGACTTTCAATCAAGGCTTTCAATGCGTTTACAGACGCAAAGTGTTTGCGCGTGTCTTCCGAGTTGGCATCCAACTTAATTTGGTATTTTTTCTGAATGTGTAGGCCGAGTTCCAATGCGTCAATGGAGTCGAGGCCGAGACCATCGACAAACAGCGGTGCGTCGCTGTCGATATCTGCGGGTGTGATGTCTTCTAGATCGAGACAGTCGATGATGAGTTGTTTGATTTCCAGTGCTAGGTCTGACATGCGTGTTGTGCTTCCGTGGGAGTTTTAAGTTTTTGTTGAAAGAAGTTAAGCAAGAAACGATTGAGTTGCCGCGTTGCCAATGCAGGTGGTGCTGAAGGTTCTACGCAATTTTTTGTGATCAGTGTTGGCAAAATAGTCACGCTAAATACGGGGCGCCGAGAGGGTATCTTATACCACGGCTCCCCTTTGAGCAGCGTAGGCGGCTCGCAGGTGATGAGCACCGGCAGAATGTCGGCATCACAGCGAATAGCGATATTGGCGGCACCGCGTTGAAAAGCTAGAGGCGCGTTGGGCGTGCTGCGAGTACCTTCGGGAAAAATGATGAGCGGAAAATTGGCGGCGAGGCTGTGTGCGCAGCGCGTGAGCATTGTGTCGCCATTGCTGTTGTCGGTGTAGCCGGTGGCGCGTATCACGCCGCTGACTAAACTGCGCCGCAAGCTGCCTTTCACGACGCAATCGCAATCGGGTAGCAGTGAGATCAAGATCACTACATCTAACAGTGATGGGTGATTGGCGAGCACCAGTTTCCCGCGCGCTTGGGCAAGGTTTTCACGCCCGTATATTTCCAGTTTCATCAAGCCTAAGGCTTGCATCTGCCATAAATAAAAACGAAAAGTGTGGTGGATGAGGCGGCGAGCGCGCGCGTCTTTTTCTTCGGGTGTGCGGCCGAGTAAGCGCGTGATGGGTAGTGCGCTAATCGCCAACAGAAAGCCGCCGCCAAATAAAAAGGCAAAACAGTGACCGGTGGCGAGTACGCGCCAGAGCCAGTCGACGCGCGATTTGATTTTTTGCATCACGCTCGCGGCCATGCCCAGTGCCAAGAAAAACGCTCGCCTTGCGTTTGCAGCTCTCCGCTTTGTGCGACGAGCCAACGCAAAAATGGCGCCGTGCCGAGCTGGGCAGATGTATTGTCGGCAGCATTGCCTACGCGCAGTTGCAACTGCGGTGCGCCCGCCGTGCTGGCTCTGCCCAAGAGCAACGCCAGCCCTAACGGCATGCAATCAGTGGCGAAGGCTCGGTAGTCATCAGGCAGCGGTTCTTCGGCGTACACCACCATGACTTGTTCGTGCTGCGCGAGTTGACCGATGGCTTCGATAATTGCCATGGGCAGGGTGTCGCAACCGGCGGCTATCGCCGTGGAGGGCGCGGTGTTGCCGGTGGCGATGGAATACAAGCCGGAGGCGGTGTTGTGCACCGAGAGGCTGAAACCCATGGGCGATAAGGGTTCGTGCCGCGCCAATTCTTTGAGCAGTTCGACGGTGCGATGAATCTCGCCGTGGCGCGAAGCAAATACCGTCGGCAAGTGCTGCTCGCCCGCGCAGGCGTTGGCGGCGGACAAGGCAAAGCGCGATAAGCGCGATAAACGGCGGCGTTGCATCGCGGGGATGAAATCAACGGCTGGATTTTGTGTGGCATTGCCAATCGGCAACGCGCCCGCCGCCCACGCCTGCCAATCTTCAGCAGACACCACATCAGGCATCCATCCCGCCCAATGCAACAGCGAGCAAGCAACGCTTTGCGTCATGCCGCCACCGCCGTTTGCAGCGCGATGATTAACTCGCCTTCCAGCAGGCTGCGTTGCTCGCATTGCAGATAAAAGCGGTAGTGCAGACCTTGCGGCAATTCAGCCAAGCGTTCTGCATGGATGAATAAGTCAGCGGGGAGATCATCCAATCGTTCCATTTGCCAGCGCACATCGGTCAGTACAGCGATCATGCCCTGTTGCGGCGTGATGGCTTGCGATGATTTTTGCTGCGCGAGCAGCGCACCGTGTACGGCAACGGCTTGCGCAGCGTACTCAATGCCAGCCTGTACGGAGAGTTGATCAGCGTGGCGCAGTGGGTTGTGCACATCGCGATGGCTGCTGGCGCGACAGGCAATGCACTGTGCGTCGTAGCGTTCAACGCTATCGAGCAAACACATGCTGCCGGCATGAGGAATCAGTGACGCAATGTTGATGTCATGCAGTGACACAAGAATTCCTATTTCGCTTGCGGCGAGTGGGTTAATACAAGGCCTGTATTATAATTCAGCGTTAACTTTTCTGATGATTTCCGATGTTGTTTCGTATTGCTGCTGACCATCCATCACTCGCAGGGCATTTCCCCAGCAATCCCGTTGTGCCGGGTGTGGTGTTGCTGGATCACATTCTTGCAACAGCAAAAACGATATTGCCAACACATCGCGTGTGCGGTATTCGTAAATTGAAATGGCTGCAACCCGTTTTGCCAGAACAGCAATGCGAAGTGCAGTGGGCCGTAGTGCATGAATCACAAATGCGTGAATCGCAAGTGCGTTTTGTGTGTTTGTGTGAAGGCAAACGCGCAGTGGAAGGCAATCTTGTGTTGGATGCCGCATGAAGAAACGCATATTAGTAGTAGCGTATTCACAAACAGGGCAGCTCGCCGATGTGGTGCGATCTGTGATTACACCTTTGCAAGCGGCAGAAAATATTGAAGTAGTGTTTGAATGGTTACAGCCAGCAACGCCGTATAAATTTCCTTGGTCTTTTTTGCAGTTTTTTAATGCGTTTCCGGAAACGGTTTATGAACAGCCTGCGCCTTTATTGCCATTGCAAGTAAATGAAAATACACAGTTTGATTTGGTGATCTTGGCGTATCCCGTTTGGTTTTTATCGCCCGCACAACCGATGATGGCTTTTTTGCAAAGCGAAACAGCGGCGCGTTTATTGCGCGATACGCCGGTGGTTACGCTCATTGCTTGTCGCAATATGTGGCTGATGGCACAAGAAGTGATGAAAGAAAAACTTACCGCTTTGGGTGCACGCTTGATCGACAATATTGCATTAGTGGATCGCGCACATCCTGCTGCCACTTTTATTTCTACGCCGATGTGGATGCTAACGGGCAAACGCGGTCCTTTTCTCGGTGCTTTTGTGCCTGCTGCGGGTATTCCTGCGGAAGACATTGCCGCTGCTGCGCGCTTTGGTACAGCGATAGCGGCACAGTTACCGCAGCGTGCTGTAAACGATCATGCGCCCATGTTGTCTGGTTTAGGCGCAGTAAAAATTAATGAGCGTTTAATCGCCTCAGAAAAAATTGCGCGCCGCAGTTTTTTAATCTGGGGAAAATGGTTGCGCGCTATCGGTGAGCCAGCATCGCCGCTGCGTAAAGTGGTGCTGTGTTTTTATATTGTATTTTTGGTACTGATGATTTTGACCGTGGTACCAGTGTCTGCCGTCATCAAACGCGTATTATCACCTTTTACGCGAGAACGCATTGCGCAGCAAAAACAGTATTTTGCACAACCGTCGGGTGAGGAGTGGCAGCCATGACACACACAGCCTACATCACGGCAACGGCTGCTTTTTTACCAAACGAAGCGGTTGGCAATGACGAGATGGAACGCCTGTTGGGGCAGGTCGGTGCAAAACCTTCACGCGCGCGGCGTACCATTTTGCGCAGTAATGGCATTAGCAGTCGCCACTACGCCATTGATCCAGCGACTTTACAATTTACGCACAGCAATGCGCAATTAGCGGCAGAAGCGGTGCGCGGTTTGCCGCTGCAACAAAACACGATTGATTGTTTGGCTTGCGGAACATCGATTGCCGATCAGTTGATGCCAGGGCACGCCAGCATGGTGCAAGGCGAGTTGCGTTTGCCCGCTTGCGATGTGGCGAGCACTAGCGGCGTTTGCGTGGCGGGCATGACGGCGCTGCGTTATGCGGTGAATACAGTGCGGAGTGGTGACAGTGTGTGCGCCGTGGCAACGGGTTCAGAATTGTCTTCGGCGCGTATGCGCGCAGAAAATTTTTCTGCTGAAATCGACAGTCAAATTGAAGCATTAGAAAAACAGCCAGAGTTGGCGTTTGAAAAAGATTTTTTGCGCTGGATGCTCTCAGACGGTGCGGGAGCCGTGCTGGTGGAGAATCAACCAGCAGCGCAAGGCATTTCGCTGCGCGTGGATTGGCTGGATGTGTTGTCTTACGCGGGGGAGATGGAAACTTGTATGTATGCCGGCGCAGAAAAAAATGTAGACGGTGCGTTGCAAGGTTGGCAGCAGTTTTCGGCACAGCAGCGTGATCAGCAATCGGTGATGGCAGTCAAACAGGATGTGAAGCTGCTCAACGAGCAGGTGATTCACTACACCGTGGAAAAGCCCTTGCAAGCCTTGATCAAAAAACACGGTTTGGCGGCAGAAAATATTGATTATTTTTTGCCGCATTACTCGTCGCAGTTTTTTCGCGACAAAGTGCAGGCTGGCTTGCAGCGCGTGGGTTTGGATATTCCTGTTGCGCGTTGGTTTACCAATCTCACTACTTGCGGCAACACCGGTTCGGCGTCGATCTACATCATGTTGAATGCATTATTTCGCAGTGGTCGTTTACAAAAAGGCGAACGCTTACTGTGTTATGTGCCAGAGAGCGGGCGTTTTTCCACCGCATTTATGCATTTGACGGTGGTGTGAGCGTGGATCACTCGCAAGTGCCGCAAGACAATAGCCACACTTACGGCGGTCATCGCAAATTACTGTACGCCACGAATGAAAACGGTGATTACATCGGCGTAGCATCCACAGGTTGGGAGGCAGAAACACTCGCCACCGATTCTGCTTTGGATTTATTAGCGCAACAACAAGAAGCGGCATGGCAGCGTGCGCAGCGCGGTGACACTTCGCCGTTGGAATACTACATGGTGTATCGCCGTATGGATTTGGCTCTGCTGTCGCAAACCAGTGGCTTATTTCGCTGGCGTATTCGTCGCCATTTTCGCCCCTCAATTTATGCGCGCTTGTCGCAAAAAATAATGAAGCGTTATGCCGAAGCCTTGGGTTTGGATATGCGGGCATTAAAAACTTTGGTGCGTGAACCATGAGTACATTTATGCATCAGCAATCAGCACATTGCGAAAGCGGCGTGATGTCGGCACTGCTCACGCATCACGGCTTGCCGATGAGTGAGCCGATGGCCTTTGGCTTGGCGTCTGCTGCGAGTTTTGCGCTAATTCCCTTGGTGAAAATTTCAGGTCTGCCATTGATTGCCTACCGTATGCCACCGCGCAGCATTATTCGCGGTGTGCAAAAAACAACGGGTGCGCGCTTAGATTTTTCAACCTTTAACAACGCTGAACGCGGTATGGATGCATTGGATGCCGCTTTGGATGCAGGAAAAATTGTCGGTCTGCAAACTTCGGTTTTTTGGTTGCCGTATTTTCCAGAAGGTATGCGTTTTCATTTCAATGCGCACAATATTGTGGTCTACGGCCGTGAAGGTAATGACTATTTAATCAGTGATCCCGTGTTTGAAATGCCAGTGCGCTGCGATCGTGCATCGTTAATGAAAGCGCGTTTCGCTAAAGGTGCATTGGCGGCAAAAGGTTTGCAGTATTGGGTAACGCACACACCAGAGGTGGTGGATTATCAAAAAGCGATTCCTGTGGCGATCAAACGCAATGTGCGCGTGATGACAGGCGCACCGCTGCCTTTTGTGGGTGTGCGCGGTATTCGCTACATGGGCAAACAGTTATTGAAATTGGAACGCGATGCAGCAAAACGAGAACAATACTTGCCGCTGTATCTTGGCCATATCGTGCGTATGCAAGAAGAAATCGGCACCGGCGGTGCAGGTTTTCGTTTTATTTATGCCGCTTTTTTGCGCGAAGCATCGCGTTTATTGGAGAGTGCACCGTTAAAAGAAGCGGCAGCAGCGATGACAGAAGCGGGCGATCACTGGCGTTTGTTTGCACTGCGCGCGAGCAAAATGTGCAAAGGACGCGAGATGATGGATGTGGCGTTGCTCAACGAATTATTGAATGGCTGTGCTGATCGTGAAGCGCAAGCGTGGCATCTTTTGGCGCGATACAGCCGCTAATTGTTTGGCTGAAAATGTTGATGCTGCGCCAATGGTGAAAACAACAGCGAGCACACTAAACCAATACTGATCACGATGCCGAAAGAACTGATGGCAGCGGTTTGGCTGAGTGCCAATAAACCAAAAGACAATAAAGTGGTTGCTGTGGATAACAACACGGCGAGCATCGTGGTGTCGCGATGCGTATCACTTTCGGCAAAGAAAATACTGTAGTCGATGCCGACACCTAATACCAATAACAGCGCCAGCACATGAAATAAGTTGAGCGCGACACCGGCGTAACCGAGCAATCCTAAAGTGAACCACGCCGCCAAAGCAGGTGCCAACATCACGCGCCATGCTTGTGAAAAACGGTAACGCCAGCACAACAAAGCGGCGATCAGCGCGTAGGCAATCAACATCATCCATCCCGTTTGTTCGCGGTAATGTTTGAATAGTTGAGAAATATCACTGACGGGATCCATCCAATGCACTCCGTCGTGTGTGTTTGCGTAATTTTTCAATGCAGTAATGTCGTGGCTGTTGCGTACAAACGCTGTGGCAATCCAGCCTCTCTCGGTTTGATGCAGTTGAAAATGCTCGACTGTGTTAGCGAGCGGTGAATAATTGATGCTGTCAGCGTTTAACCAAGCGGTTGGTGTTTGTTGAAATGCCACTGCTGCTTTATTGATAACATCATCTGATAAGCCCACGGTATTTTGCCACTGTGTTGCAAATTCGGTGAATAGTTTTTTCTGTGCTAAAAAGTTTTCCTGTTGGCGTTGTTGCGAAGGGAGGTAGTGCGTCAATACATCCGCTGTGGCTTTGGGTTGTTCTTTAGCGAGCCAGCTTTCCAGTTGTTCGCTGCGTTGCAAAAGCTGTTCTTGTGTCGCACCTTCAATCAGAAAAAACTGCGTGCTGGGTTGTAATCCGGCCAAAGCTTGTACGCGTTTTTCCATCGTGGCAATGCTGGGCTCTGGAGCTTGTAATAGATGCAAATCGTCATTGGCTTGAATGTTGAGGATGCTAGGAATCATCGCCAGCGCAGCAAGGAATAAAACGCTGCGCCGAAATTTACCATCAAACAAGTGCCGTAAAAAATGATCGGTTTTTTCGCTCCATTGCAAATAACGCGGATGGGAAAATAATGCGGTGGGCATCAAGCTGGGATACAAACTGACAACCGTGAACCATGCCATGAACAAGCCAGCACAGGAAAAAACCGCAATCTGGCGCAGTACGGGAAACGGCGCAAAACCTATCGCGGCGTAGGCAATGGCACTGGTAATCATCGCCATGGTGATGCCGGTAAAAACGCGCTGCATACATTGGCGGCTGCTGAGTTTGTCGCTGTCTTTGTAGTGCTCGGTGAGATAGTGCAGGCTGTAATCCATCGCCACACCGATGACGCTGCTACCAAATACGAGCGTGATGAGGTGAATTTCACGGAAGCACAACAGTGTGGCAACTAGACCTGCAAAGACACCGGCACCGAGTGGCAGTAGCGTAGAAAATAATGCGCGTGCACCGCGAAACACAATCACGATCAATAAAATAATGCCCAGCAAAGAGCCGTTGCCGACAATAGCCACTTCGCGTTTGGCGCTGCTTGCACCCCATACTGCGTGCTGCACTGCGCCCATCAATAATAATTCTGATTGTGGAAATTGCTGTTGCAACGATTGCTGTAATTGTTCGCGCCAAGCGCTGTAACGCGGATGCAGTGACATATCAAACACATCGGGTTTGATATCGACAATAATCACACGGTAGTTTTTATCTGTACCGCGCACTTGCAAGTGACCGTTGACGCTTTGCATGTTGCCTTGCGCAGGCGATAAGCCGCGCATGAAAGCATAGAAAATTAGCAGTGGATCATTGCTGAGTAGAGTGCTATTGATGCCGCTGATTGGGCTGTAAAGTGTTTCGGTTAATTGTTTTTCGATGGCAGAAAAATTGTTGTTCTCAATCCACTGTCGTTGTTGTGTGCTGAGCAAGCCTGCGCGCCACGGATAATAAAACTTGCCTATCGCCTGCGCTTGATCGAGAGCAACGCCCGTCATGGGTGCAGAAAAAAAATCTTGTTGTTGAATGCTGTCGATAACACGCGCTGCAGCGGCGTCGGTTTTTTTGTCGTCGGTATCGCCGACTAAAATTAATAGTTTTTGGCTGAAAGCGCGATTGTTGCGTTGCAGTGCATCGCGCAGTACCGCGTCATCGCGCAAATTGGGCAGCAATTCCATGATGTTGCTACGCACTGGCAGGCCGGGCCAAACATCACTCACCATGCCAAACAGCGCAAAGCAACTCAGCGCAACCAGTGTGGCTAACCAGAGGCGTAGCCACCAAGATTTTTGAGTGTGTTGCTCAACACTCATCGTGTGAGTGTACGCAAATGAATCACAGCGCGATCACCGTTACTTTCTAAAATGGTGACGGTGTTGATGGTTTTTTGTTGGCCATCAACCGTCATGGACTGAATTAAGGTTTGCAGTTCAGCAGAACGCGGTGTGATCTGCAATTGCCATTGTTGTTGATCGCCAGACGCCGTCACTGTCGCCAGTGCATTGTCATCGCGCCACTGCCCGCTGAAAGTTGCTGTCATGGCTTGCGTCAGCGCGGCGGCGAGTGGGTTTTGCCCAGTCTGTAGGTTGCGTTCGCCCTGTGCGTCAATTTCGCGAATGCTGGTCGGTGTCAGCACATAACGCAATGCAAAAGGTTTTTGGATATCCCAAGTGACGGTTTGCTTATCATCCAATAACAATTCGCCTTCGGTAATTAAGGGTTTGTCCAACATCGCCAATTTCTTTTCTTGTACAAAATGGAAGTGACGATTTTTT
Organism: Pseudomonadales bacterium; assembly: GCA_041395665.1. Taxonomy (NCBI): domain Bacteria; kingdom Pseudomonadati; phylum Pseudomonadota; class Gammaproteobacteria; order Pseudomonadales; species Pseudomonadales bacterium. The sequence goes on along the minus strand of JAWLAB010000002.1, from coordinate 139,706 downwards.
TGTTGTGCGAGTTGGCTCAAGATGTTGTCGCGCAGTGCTGTGTTATCAGCAAGCACAGTGAAAGGCAGAGCGATTAACGCTAGAACAAGGCAACGCTGCGCAGGATGGGGACAAAGAGTATCATGCGAGCTTTCCTGTGTTAATTGCTTGGTTGATAGCGCGTTTAGTTTGCTGATAAGCCGCCAGTTTTTCCCGCAAAATCGGTGGCGAGACGAAGCACATCTCCTGTGTTTGCATATCAACAGCCACTTGGATGGTGTATGCCTTGCATAGCTTTTCGCCGCTGTTTGCATCAGTGATTAAAAAATCTATTTTCAGGCGATTTTCATATTCTTTAATTTCACTGCGCACGCGAATGCATTGCTTGAAATGCAGAGGTTTTATATATTTGATGCGCATATCAATCACGGGCCACGCATAGCTGGAATCGCGCATACTGGGGTAGTCGTAGCCTATGCTGTCCAGTAAATCGCAGCGCGCAATTTCTAAGTAGCGCGGGTAGTTGCCGTGCCAAACAATTTCCATCGCATCAATATCTTGAAATGGAATGTCGATATCGGTGATGGCGTTAACAGGCAGGAGAGGGTCGTTCATAACACTGCGCTCCTCAAGGTAAGTTTTCAATCAACAAACAATAGTGGCGTTCGCGATGGCAATATTGGGTATCTGTTGAGCGATATTCAATATGTATCACGGTATTGCCATTGTTGCGTTGCAGTTCGCGCGTGCGTAAGCCATTTTTACCTGTAGTTTCGATCAACTGTGCACTGCCAGTCAGTGCCGACTGTAATTCGGTGAGTGGAAAAGTAGTCAATTCAAAATCCGCCAGTGCGTAGCGCGCATCAAAAGAGCTAGTCGCGATTTGTTGCAGTGAAAACAGGGGTGAACGCCAAGTGTCGATTGCTGCCCCATCAAATTGCAGGCTGAACAAGCGCGTGCCGCTGGGTGCGAGCCCTGCTATGACAATGTTTTTGGGCGAAGCTTGCACTTGCATCAATAGCGTGTGTTGCGATTCTTGCGCTGCGTCAGGTTTCTTTTGTGGATCACGATAGCGTGCAGTGATTTTTTGTGTAGCAGTAAAGCTATTTTTTGGCAGTAATAGTTGCAGAGTAATGTTATCGGAAATAGCGATGCGATTTGTATTGCTGTCTTCGTTCTGTTTGGGTGCGTGCTGGCAGGCCGTCAGCAATAGCAAGGTAAATATCACTAAGCACTTTTGTCTCATAAAGACACCTGCAAGACATTGAAGCGGCCATCAGGGTCACAGTCGATATGCAATAACTGCTGTGCCGATTTTTGCTGCAAAAAATAGCCTAGTGTGTTGCCGCAATGGCTGTCATACCACGGTGTGTTGGGTGCGGTGAACAGTTGTTGATGCGATACGCTGTTTTGCAACCACTGAGCAGTCGCGGTATCGATATGTTGTCCTAAAGCGAATGCTGCATTTTCTGTGTTGTGTTGTTGCAGCCAATGCGTGAGCGTATGGCGATCTGCCAAGGCAACGCAGTGATCAATCGTCGCCAGAGTTTTTTCTGTGGTTTTATCTGTGGTGAGCAAAAACCAATGGCTGCCTTCGCCCACTTCTGTGTTTTCTGTTACGCCAAGTCTTTGTCGATGATCGCGCAGTGGTGCAGTGCATAAATCCACTGAACCAACCAATGCCGTGCGCACAGCCGTGATTTGCATATCCAGTGCAGCTAATTGCAGTGCACTTTCTAACGGTGCGTAACAGCGTGTGACAAATTGGCTGCGCCCCTGCAGTGCAAATTGTTTGGCGACATAAAAGCAGGCGGAATTGCTCACGGTGTTGATAAAACTTAAGGGCTTCGGTGGTAAGCCGTGTTCCACCATTTGCGTGAGCACTTCCAGCGTAGTTTCTAAATCGCCGCGACCCGAAGTGAGGTAAACCGCAGTGTCGGCGGGTGGGGTTTGTTGTCGCAAACAACGCCCGGCACCAATTAACGCAAGCTGAATAAAACGCCCGACGCGACGCACGGTTTCGCCGGTAGTTTCTTTCACCAATTCTTTTAACGACGGCAAATCATTGCTGTTGATTGCTGCGCTGTAATGCCCGTGTGCGATAATTTTGATCTGCGATGTATTCATGCACCACACCCCATGATCAGCGCCGTGTTATTGCCGCCAAAACCAAAATAGTTGAGCAGACAAGCGCCAGATGGTGGCTCGATACAAGTTTGATTGAGTGCAATCCCCAATTCATTTGTATCGTTGCCAATATTCGGCGTGGCAGGAAGAAAAGCAGTGGATGCTGTGAGTGATTTCCACATCAAAATTAATTCCGTTAAACCGCAAGCACCGAGTGTGTGACCGAGAAAAGGTTTTAGCGCGCAAACGGGTGGCACTTTTGTAAAAACTTGCAGCAAGCCGGCAGCTTCCGCTTCGTCATTGAGCAAGCTCGCCGTACCGTGCACTTTCAGGCAGCCGATGTCTGTAGGTGTGATACTCGCTTCTGTCATGGCTTGTTGAATTACGCGTGCCACGCTGGAGCCATCGGCGTTGGCGGCCGACATGCTGTGCGTGTCGCAAAGATTCGCGCCACCCAATAAACGGAAATCCGCCGCTTCGCCCGCACCCAAAATCATCGCGCTGACCGCTTCGCCGAGCACCAGCCCGTTGCGTGCGGCATCGAAAGGGCGCATGACGGATGGTGTGAGCAAACCTAAGCCTTGAAAACCCAGCGCGGTGATGTCATTGATCAATTCCACGCCGATGACTAGCGCATGCCGCACTGCGCCGCTCGCCAATAAACGCGAGGCGTACCACAACGCGTTGGCGCTGCTGGTGCAAGCGGTGTTGAAACTAAATTCAGGGCCAAACAATCCGTAGCGTTGGCGCAGCATGTCCGCCAATTTGCCAAACGAAGGCGAGCCGCCGAGCGGAATCGCAGAGCCGCGCACTTGTTGCGCTTGTTGGTACTGATGTTCAGAAATCGAAATATCAAACGATGAAGAACCGACAAACAATGCCATCTCGCGTTGTTCGCGTGTGCTTAATTTTGCAGCATCCAAAGCTTGCTGAATGGTGAGATCGATGCTGCGCAGTAAGCGTGTTTCAATATTTTCTAGCGGTACGCCATGCAATAATTTATACGGCACCGTTTCCTGCGTGTCGCCGAGTGTGCGTTGCAATAATTGCGGCGCTGTCGGTGCGTGTTGTAGTGCGGCTAAATGCGCATCCACACCTGTGCCTAGTGTGCTAGTAATGCCAGCGGCAAGAAAACAAGCGGAATGATTGGCAGCCATCGACATAAAAATACGCGCGTCAGTCGGGTTGATAATTCAAAATAGTATCCGCCAGCGTGTTGATGGATTGCATCGCGCGCCGCGCAGACGGACCATCTTCAATTCGCACGCTGTACTGTGTTTTTATCGCCATCGCGATTTGCAATGCGTCGAGTGAATCTAACTCTAAATCACCACCGATCAAAATCGCATCGTCGGTAATCGTTTCAGGCGCGATGTCCTTATCGCATTCCACCACGATCAATTTTTTTAATTCTATTTTTAATGTTTCGCGATCAATCATGGTGTTTACGATCATAGTGTTTTCGATTTTTGTAGATGCATAGCCAGCGCTATAGTGACACAGCCGAAGAGCAATAGAGAACCCGCTTCTGGCAGCACATCGTGCAGCGAGCCGTTGCGTAAAAAAATATCGAGAAAACCGTCTAAGCCCCATGCCATCGGCGACCAATCGGCAATGCGTTGCATGGTTTCTGGCATCACAAAACGCGGCACCATAATGCCGCCGAGTGCAGCGAGCAGGATATTGCCCACGCCGCCTAGCGTAGTGGCTTGATCGGTGGTGCGCGCCAGCGCGGCAATTAAAATGCCGTAGCCCAATGCAGCGCTACTCAGTGCTATCGACATAACAACTAAGCTCAGCAGTGAATTGCCTAGCGTCAATGATTCCGCGCCAAACCAAGGCATGGCGTAAACACCGACTGCCAACATCAATAACACTTGAATTTGATTGATAAAAAAATACGGCACTAGTTTGCCAATCACGGGCAGCGCGCGAGAAATCGGCAGCGTGCGCAAACGGCGCAGCGTGGCTTGCTGCCGCTCACTGATTAGTGTGTTAGAGAGCGGCAACAACAGAAAAAACATCGCAAACACTAACCATGCAGGCACATTTTGTTGTACCGCAGAAGGGCGTGCATGATTTTGATCTGCTTGATAGTTGTAGCGCATGCTGACGCTGTTTTTTTGCAGTGTGTCTTCGTCAATGGTGAGTGTGGCAGCAGTGTCGCCTTGCAGCGCTTGCTGTATTTTGAGTTTTAGCAGCAGTGTTTCTGTGTGTTGCCGCGCCATCGCTTCTTGTACGCTGGCGGTGAACAATGCTTCGGTTTGCGCGTTGGTATCAGGTTCAACAAGAATGTCTGCTTGCAAGACATCGTTTTGTTGTTTCAGGGTTAAAACAAAAGCAGTGTGTTTATCGTGCGCGCTCTGCCAAGCAAACACGGATTTTTGTTGCAGTAGTGCAATCACGCGCTCAGCTTCTGCATTTTGTGCTTGATTGACTAGCTGTGCAGCAATTTTTTTCACGCTGGTGTTGGAGAATTGTTCTTGCAGCGCCAGCGACATAATCAAAATAAATGCCATTGGCATCGCAAACAGCAAGAGCAAGCCGTGTATATCGCGGCTCAGCAGTAGCAATTCTTTTTTGATGATGGCAAGTAGCGCAGTCATATCAATCACGCAGCGCAGTGTGGGTGAGCGACAAATAAAAATCTTCCAGCCGCTGCGCGTTTTGGCGCGGTGTAACGGGCAGTGTAGCGGCGCGTTCTAAGATGTTAGCCAGCGTGTCCTGCACCAGCAGTTTGCCGTGATCGATAATCGCCAACACATCACAGATAGATTGAATTTCTTCCATGTAATGCGAGGTGTAGACAATCGTCATGCCGCTTTTTTGTAACTGACGAATGGTGTCGAGAATAAAGTGACGCGATTGCGCGTCGATGCCAACAGTGGGTTCGTCGAGAAATAACAAGCGCGGCTTATTTAACAACGCGATGGCTAAATTCAAGCGCCGCCTCACGCCGCCAGAGCACTGCGCAGCGCGCTTATTGAGCGTTTCTGCTAGACCGCAAGTGTGAACGGCAAAGTCGATATGCGCTTGTTTGCCGCTGCCTTTTAAGCCGTATAAACCGGCAAAGCAGGCGAGATTTTCATACACAGTTAAACTGGGATAGAACGCATAATCTTGCGGCGCGAGTGCGAGGTGGTTGCGATTCTCGTCGACAAAACGAATTTCACCCTGTTGCAAAGGCAGAATGCCGGTGAGCAAACTCAGCAGTGTGCTTTTGCCTGCGCCATTGGGGCCGAGCAAGCCAAAACAACTGCCATGCGGTACGGTGATAGAAATATTTTGTAGAGCTGCTTGTTGTTCGCCCGCATAGGTGAAAACAATATGATTGGCTGTGATGGCGGGCGCAGCATTCATCGCGTTCAAATTTTTCGCGCCAGCACATGGCGCATCGGTACATCGATGTCGTGTTGTATCACCTCAAAACCGTGTTGTTTGAGTAGGGCAGGAATGTCTTGTTTGTGCCACGCCATTAAAAACGGTTCGTTGAGTTTTTTGGCCAGCACATAAAAATACAAGCCGCGCCAACCGTATTCACGCAATAGTGCAAGCGGTTTATTCTTTATTTGTAAGGGTGACGGTTCACAAAAAGCCAACCAGCCTCGTGGTTTCAAAATGCGCGACCACTCTTGCAAACTCTGTGTGAGATAGCGCGGTGGAATTTCATGCAATAGAAAACAAGCGGTGATGGCATTAAAGCGCGCGTCTGGAAATTCTGGTTTCTCCGCTACGCCGTGCACAAAACGCACAGCAGGCCAATCCTGCGCAGCGTGTTTTAATAAGTACGGTGATGAATCCAAGCCCCACACTTCTTTGATGCCAGCTTTATGCAACGCGCCTGCTAAACCGCCACCGCCGCAACCGACATCCAACACGCTGCCATCGCGCATTGCAGGGTCTTGCAATAATTGTTCGACAATTTTTTGATGGCTTTTACCAATTTCACCCAGCATCACTTTATTAAAGCCGGTGATGTAACCGCGTGTAAAACGGCGCGAGTAATTACCGTTAGGTAAATTGTGAAACTCTTGCAGAATGTATTTGGGAATATTTTCTGCAAACGGCACATTGTCTGGCAGTTGTATCGGCTTGATACGCAAGCCCAACAAATGCTGTACAAACTGCCACAAATCACGCGGATGGCGAAGATTTAATTGATCGGGCCAAGTGTCCGGCAAATGTAGGTTTTGCCAATCAGGAACGGGGGGATCGGTGGCAATCATGCAGCGCGTATTGAGTAAAAATTAAGGATAGCCAGGCTCGTTGGAATCCGTTTGTACTTCATACACTTGCCATGTGTGATCGTAGTACGAACGATTGGTAAAAATAATGCGGCCTTTTCCTTTGTACAGCGCGTAGAGCCGCGCAGTGTCTGAGCCTTTGAAATTGAATGGAATCCACGCTTTACCCGTGACATGCCCCGTGCTGGATGTCGGCTCACCAACGAGTGCGTAAGCCTGAGCCATGCTCATGCCTTTGGTCACTGCGCTGAGTGGTTGTCCTGAACCTGTTGATGTCGCTGCGCTGCTACGATTGCTGCGTGCAGAGCTTGATGCATTGCCACTTGATTTTTTCATGGCAGAGACAGAGCCGCGCTTATATTGCGGTACGGTGCTATCACTTAATTCATTTAGGGCTTGGCTGGCATATTTGCGCAGCTTTTTATTGTTGCTTTTGCTAACTTCGCTTAGCGTGTCGCGATAGCGCGGATTGCGTGATTTCCCCAAGGCTTTAGCTGCCCATGACAAAGTATCAATGTCGCCCATGGTCGCGTTGGCATAGTTTTGCAATAACACTTCCGCCAAATAATCGAGCACAACTTGGTTGTCTTCGCTGCTGTTGTAAATATCTTGCGCAGCAATTTTTACGCTAGACATGCTGCCACTCGTCAACATGCTTACATAGTTTTGTTCTGTTGCATCCAATGCCAGCGCAGTGCCAGCAAAGCCGAGCAGTGTTGCTACCAAAAACATTTGCAGCATTTTTTTCATGGTCTTGCTCCTTGTCATGAGTGGTTTGGTGCAAAAAAATTAATGAGGGATAAAGTTGCCTGCGCGCAAAATGCCCACGACACCTACCATAATCCAGAAGGTATTCAACAGTGAATAGGCGACATCTTTACGCAGGATGGAACACCACGACAAGATGGCAGCATCCACCGTATTCAGTATCCAAACAAACATAAACGGGCTGGCAGGCCCCATCCAACTCACTAAGCCAAAGCTGAAGATGCGCATGAGTACGCCGAGCATTTCAAAGCCACGGATGTAGCGCAAAATAAAATCGTTAAAAATTTGCATAACTTGTTCTAATTCCAACGCTTAAAAATTAAAGAAGTATTGATGCCGCCAAAGGCAAAATTATTGCTCATGACAAATTCATTGCTGAGCGTGCGACCTGTGCCGGTGATGTAATCCAATTCGCCACAGCGTGCGTCGAGATTGTCGAGATTGGCGGTGGGGGCATACCAATCGCTGTTGAGCATTTCGATGCTGTGCCACGCTTCCAACGCGCCGCAAGCGCCGAGCGTGTGACCGAAATAACTTTTTAGCGAGCTGATTGGCATGCGCGCGCCAAACACCGCGTTTGTGGCACTGGTTTCAGCGATGTCGCCGTGCTCGGTCGCTGTGCCGTGTGCGTTGACATAACCAATCGCGGAGGGCGACAAATTAGCATCGGCTAGCGCCTGTTCCATCACCACTTGCATGGTGGCGGCGGTCGGCTGCGTGATGTGCGCGCCATCCGAGTTGGTGGCGTAGCCGACGATCTCGGCGAGGATCGTGGCGCCGCGCGCTTGGGCGTGCTCTAAGTCTTCCAGTATCAACGAGCCTGCGCCTTCGCCGATCACTAAGCCATCACGGTCGCGGTCAAACGGGCGCGGTGTTTTATCGGGAGTGTCATTTTTTAAGCTGGCGGCAAACAGGGTGTCGAACACGGCGGAGTGCGCCACACACAGTTCTTCCGCACCGCCTGCCACCATCAAATCTTGCATGCCGTAGCGAATGGCTTCGTAGGCGTAGCCAATGCCTTGGCTGCCAGAAGTGCAGGCGCTGGCGGTGGGGATGATGCGCCCCTTAAGGCCAAAAAACAGGCCGATATTGACGGCGCAGGTGTGGCTCATCATCTCGACATAAGTGGTCGCGGTCATGGCTTTGGTGGATTGCTCCGCGAATAAACGCCCGAAGTCGATGGTGGCTTCGGTGCTGCCATTGCAGGAGCCGTAGGCGACGCCCATGCGCCCATCGCGGATGCTGACATCGTCCAGTAAGCCCGCTTGTTGCAGCGCGACTTCGGTGCAGTGCGTCGCCATCAAGGCTACGCGTCCCATGCTGCGCGTCTGCTTGCGCGAGTAGTGCGCGGGGCGGGAGAAGTCGGTAACGGGGCCGGCGAGCTGCGTCATCAGACCGTCAATTTTGGCGTAGCCATCCATGCGGCGAATGCCGGTGTGGCCGGCGCGCAACGCGGCAGAAATCGTCGCCCAATCCTGCCCCAGCGAGGTGATACCACTCATGCCTGTCACTACAACACGGCGCGGCAACTTGGGTTTGTGGAATGGGTTACTCATGCAGGCGTCCGGTGTCGCATCGGGATTGGCAGAAAGAGTGCTTATTGTAACGAGTGAAACCCGTCAGGGCAGTTTTACCACAGCCTGGGAAGGAAGCGTTTGGTCTGCGTCATGTAAACGCGATAAGCCTCACCAAAATAGGCGAGATTTTCCTGCTCCTCGCGCCGCGCTGTGAGAAATAAAAACAGCGTGGCGAGTAGTGCTAGTGCAATGCTGGCCAACGAAAACGGTTGTTTGAACAGTAAGCCCCAATTCAAAAGTAGCAGCGCGCTGTACATGGGGTGGCGGATATAACGATAAAACCCGTACGTGACTAATTGCGTGGTTTTTTCAAAACCGAGCAGAGCAGGATCACCGCGTACCGCATCACTGTTGCCGTGTTGTTTCAGTAATACAGCGCCTCCGATCACTAGAGGGATTGCAGTAAACAACAACAGCCAAGAAATGCATTGATACCAAGCAAAGCGATCAACAAACCAAAACGGATATTGCCGCAGCAATAACAGCAGCATGCACTCCCATGCAAGCAGGCGATAAAAACCGTGCGATTGCACAGCGCACATATTGCGCCGCGAAATAAAAATCAGCAGCGCACTGCCGAGTGCAAATAAAAAATAGTTCATCGTTTAACTCGTCATGCCGCCGTTGACGGAAATCACTTGCCGCGTGATGTAAGCCGCGCCATCGGAAAACAAATAATTGACGAGGCTCGCCACTTCTTCCACGCTGCCCATGCGGCCTGCAGGAATAATTTTTAGCGCGTGTTCCAATACCTGCGCATCGGTTGCCATCTCGGTTTCGATTAAACCTGGGGCGACACAATTGACGGTGATTTTGCGCGAAGCCAATTCAACCGCTAGCGCTTTGCACGCGCCGATCAAGCCCGCTTTGGATGCGCTGTAATTCACTTGTCCGCGATTACCCATCACGCCAGACACTGATGACATCGCCACAATTCTGCCGCCTTTTTTTGTGCGTATCATTGGCATGATGAGTGGATTCAATACGTTGTAAAAACCGTCGAGATTGGTGTGGATCACTGCATCCCAATCTTCACCACTGATCGCAGGAAAGGCGTTGTCGCGTGTGATGCCCGCGTTGCACACCACACCGTAATAAGCGCCGTGTTGTTCAATATCATCGAGCAAAATTTTTTGTGTTTGCTCGCGGTTGGCGATATCAAATTGCAAGCAGCGCACCGTGCGACCCAGAGCGGTGATTTCATCGCGCACGGCGTATAAATCTTCTACGCGTGAACGGCAGTGCAACACAATATCAAAACCACTGTGGGCGAGAGCGAGCGCCACAGCACGACCGATGCCGCGACTAGAGCCAGTAATGAGTACGCTGCGTGTCATGTTGATATTCCTGTTTTATTTTGCGTGGAAAAATGGCGCACAAAATCGCGCGGATTTTCTGGGCGAAAGGCTTTGATTTGTGCAGTGGCTAAAATATCGTCGCAGCGAATTTCGCAATCAAATGCACCAAGTCCGCTGTCGTCGGTATACACGGGTTTGGCAGACAGTTGTAGCGTGCAGTTCTTGGGAAAAACCGCCGCATTGCAACGGTAACTGCGACTACCGAGTAGAAAGCCCGCTTGCACGGGTTTATCGCGCAGCCGCTGTTGATGTCCGGCCCAAATGCCTATCGTTTGTGCCATGTATTCCACGCCCACCCACGCGGGTACGCCGCCAAGTGCCGTATCAAAAAATGGTGACTGCTCTGTGATGTGTACCACCGCTTGCGCGAAATGTTCGTCGTAATCCACCACATGTGTGAGCAAAATCATCGGCGCACGGTGTGGTAGTAATATTTCCAGTTCAAAAGTTTTTTCTATCACACCGACCTCGTCAAAATTACCGAGGCATTGCTGCCGCCAAAGGCAAAAGAATTGCTCTGCATGGCAAGAGTTTTTTTATCGGGCAGTGTTTGTGTTTTGCGCAAAATGGCGATAGGTGCGAGAGTGGTATCTGGTGTTTTTTGATTGCACTGCGCTGGAACACTGCGCGCATGATTGTGATCGGATAATAACAACCAGCACAGTGCCGCTTCTGTCGCGCCCGCTGCGCCGAGGGTGTGTCCGGTGAGCGGTTTGGTGGAACTGCATGCGGTGTTGCTACCAAATACACGAAACACGGCGGCGCTTTCCATCGCATCGTTGAGTGGCGTCGCTGTACCGTGCAAATTGATGTAGGCAATGTCGCAGGCTTGTAAGCCTGCATCGTGCAGTGCAGCGCGCATCGCAGCTTCTGCACCTATGCCTTCAGGGTGTGGTGCGGAAATGTGATGTGCGTCGGCGGATTCACCCATACCGGCAAAAATAATTTCGGGCGATGATTGTTTTGTTGTCGCGCTACTTTTTTGCATCAAAAATAAAGCAGCACCTTCACCAATGCTGATGCCGTCGCGACCTACGGAAAACGGTTCGCAGCGCTGCGGTGATACCGATTCCAACGCAGTAAAACCTTGCAGCGTGAGTTGGCAGAGTGAGTCGCTGCCGCCGCAAATTACGGCGTCGCATAAATTTAATTCCAACAAACGACGCGCACTGCCTAGCGCTTTAGCACTGGAAGAACAGGCAGTGGAAACAACCATCGCTACACCAGACAGATGGAGATAGCGCGCAATAAACTCGGCGGCGGTACCGATTTCTTGTTGGCGATAATCGTAATCCAGCGACCATACGCCATTGCACAGTTTTTCTGCGAGAGCGGCTTCACCTTCAGCAATGCCGGAGGTGCTAGAGCCAATCACCACGGCGATGCGATGTTTGCCAAACTGTGCAATCACAGCATCAATTTCTGGCTGTATCTGCGCCAACGCAGCCAACAACAAACGGTTGTTGCGACAATCAAAGGTAGCAAGTGTGTCAGGGATGGTTGGCAGTGTGACGGTGACTTGTCCCGTCCAAGACGCCCCATTTTTTTGCATACCGGTTGCTGTGCCAGATAAAAAATTATCCAGCACCTTTTGTTTGTTATCGCCTAAGGCATTGAGTATGCCGAGTGCAGATAAAACCGGTTTCATGTGCTGCGACAAATTTCCGCTAATACATTCATGCGGCGTTCGCTGTCTTTGACATAGGGATTGTTTTCATCCCAAGCGTAGCCGGCGAGAATGGAACTGATCATCGCCTTGATGTCGTCGTTGTGTTTATCGTAATACACGATGTCTTGGAAGCGGCAGTCATACCATGCGCTAACAAAAGTGTGGAATGTTTTAACGCCTTTTTTCAGTGGCGCTGCAAAATCGGCTTCCCAATCCACGGCTTCACCGCGTAATTGTCGATCAAGTGCGGCTGCTGCCAAACTAGCGGATTTCATCGCAATAGTCACGCCAGAAGAAAACACAGGATCCAAAAATTCACCGGCATTGCCGAGCAGTGCAAAGCCTTTGCCGTGCAGTGATTTCACATTGCAGGAGTAGCCGGTAATTTGCATGGCATCGCGTGTGATTTCTGAATTCTTCAATAATTCTTTGAGGTAAGCGTCTTCACTAAAAATTTGCATGACGCGCTCATTCAAGTTTTCAGAATAGCCAGTGTAAAACGCTTGGGGTGCGATAACACCCATGGAACATTGACCATTAGAAAATGGAATAGTCCAGTACCACACATCGCGATGCATTGGGTGGGTGGTGATAAGGATTTTGTTGCGATCAAATCGCTCATCGGTGATGTTGTCACGCACGGTGGCGAAACAGGCCTGACGCACAGGAAAGTCAGAAGGATATTCAAGATCGAGCAAGCGAGGCAGTACGCGACCAAAACCGCTGGCATCCAATAAAAACTTCGCTGTTGCTTCACGCACTTCGCCTTCTGCGGTGCGAAAAGTTACGCGCGGTTGTTCGCCATGGATATCCACGGCAGTAATTTCGTGGCGATAGCGTAAATCGACACCAAAACGCGCTGCTTCATCGGCCAAAATTTTGTCAAACTGCGCACGCTGCACTTGAAAAGTAGTGCCGTGACCTGGTGAAAACTTTTTAGTGAAATCAAAATGCGTGTGTTTGCCGTTGTGATAAAACGCAGCACCATTTTTGAATTGGAATCCGCCTGCTTGCACGGCAGGTAACATGCCTGCTTCCTCGATAAAAGCCATGCACTGTGGCAATAGACTCTCACCGATAGAGAAGCGCGGAAATTGTTCACGCTCCAACATTAGAACGGAATATCCTTTTTGTACTAATAAGGCGGAAGATATCGCGCCTGATGGTCCTGCACCAATAACAATGACATCAAAGTTTTCAATAGTGGCCATGAGTTTCTCCTTGAAATGTATTGGTGTGGGTAAATAGTTGCCACTTGCGTTGTTGAATGCAGTCAATCGTGTGGCGCAGGTCTGCTTCTAATGGACGGTCTTCTTCCACAAAAGCAAAATTTGCTGAAATAGTATTTTTCATCTCGCGCAGTGTGGTTGTCAGTTGTTTCTCATTTAATTCGCCTTGTCGTTGGCGCAATTCCAGTGCCTGTGTTGCGGCTAATACACTGGCAGCGGCAACTTGTTCGGTGAGTTGCAGCACGCGCAAACAATCGCGCGCAGCAATCGTGCCCATGCTGACTTTGTCTTGGTTGTGGCATTCGGTGGAGCGTGAAAAAACCGATGCTGGCATCGTCAATTTCAATGCTTCTGCTGTCCACGCCGAACAACCAATTTGCACGGCTTTGAAACCGTGATTGATCATGGAGCGTTCTGCACTGGCACCGGAAACATTCGCCGGCAAGCCGTGATTGAATTTGGGATCCATCAACAGTGCCATCTGTCTGTCGAGCAAATCGGCGATATTGGCGACCGCATTTTTTAATCCATCCATCGCAAATGCGATATGGCCGCCGTAAAAATGTCCGCCGTGTAAAACCTGTTCACCGATGCCATCGATAATGGGATTGTCGTTTGCGCTATTGAGTTCGGTTTCAATAAATTGGCGCAACCACGCTTGGCTATCGACTAATACACCGATGATGTGCGGTGCGCAGCGCAGCGAATAACGATCTTGCAGACGATTGGAATTGCGCGCCATTTCATCGCAATGCAAATCACCGCGTATCCATGCAGCAACTGTGTTTTGCCCTAGATGTGGTTTTACCGAAAATAATTTTTCATCAAAATGATGCGCGTTACCTTGCAGCGCCACCGACATCATCGCAGTGATACGCGCGGCTAATTGCGCTAAATAATCGGCGCGCACATAAGCGAGACACGCGAGCGCTGTCATCACTGCGGTACCGTTCATTAACGCCAAACCTTCTTTGGGTCGCAGCGTTAATGGAGCGAGTGCCAACTCATTCAACACGTGCAGTGCGGGGCGGCGTTCACCGCCAAACCACACATCGCGCTCGCCCATCAAGGTCGCGGCGATGTAAGACAGCGGCGTGAGATCGCCACTGGCGCCGACTGAACCTTCTTGCGGAATGACGGGTACGATGTCGTCATTGATGTACAACACCAAGCGTTCGAGTAATGCTGGTGTTACGCCGGAATAGCCCTGTGCCAGCGAAGCGAGGCGAGCAGCGAGAATGGCGCGCCCTTGTTGTGCATCAAAAATGTCGCCGAGCCCGCAGCCGTGAAAGCGCGCTAAATGCAGCGGCAATTCTTCCACACGATGCGCGGGCACTTGCACGGTACAGGAATCGCCGTAGCCAGTTGTTACGCCGTAAATCACGCCGTCATCGCGCAACAGCGTTTCAAGAAACGCGACGCCTTTGTCGATGCGCTCACGAAAAGCAGCATCGGATGAAAGCGCAACGGATTGTTTACCTTCGGCAATCGCGACAATATTTTCGATGGTGATATGTGCTTCACCAAACAGTAGAGGAGAGTCAGTCATGGCGCTGCCAGAAATTGAAAAAATTAAACCATTGTAAAGGAGCGAGGCGGCAGTAGTGTTCTAAGCGTTCGGCGTAGCGCGTAATCGCCACGGTGAGCAGTGCATCGCGTTGCCGGCGCGGGAAAGTGAGTTGGCCGGCAAAAGGCTCCAAAAAAATTTCGTAGTGGTTTTCTGTGGGTAGCGCAAACAGTAAATACACAGGACATTCCATCAGTGCCGCCAAAATAAAGGGCCCTTGTGGAAAGGCTGCGTCCTCACCGAGAAAAGGCACACGAGAAATACGCTGCGTGCTGGTGGGCGAGGTGCGATCTGCTGCAATTACAACCAACTCACCTTGTTGAATTTTTTCGTGCAACCGTATAGCTGTTTCAGGGCCAATATCGCTGACCTGCATCACTTCAAAACCAGAAGAAGGATTGGCTTCTTGCAACACCTTATTAATGCTGGCGGCGTGTTCAGTGGAAAGTAAAACATTCAGACGAAATTCAGGATGATTGTGTACCAAGGCGCGACACATATCCGCATTGCCAAGATGCGAAGTGAGAATCACAGCGCCGTGCTGCTTGCTCAGTTGTTGTCGCAATAATTCACGGTTGGCAAACACCACATCTTCACGCCGCAAATCACCGGTCCATGCAGAAAATTTATCCACCACCGAACGACCAAATGCCATGAAATGCTGAAAAATATCTTTCTGTGTTGGTGTGTTTGGTAGCACGCGCTGCAAGTAGCGGTATGATTCGCCGCGTGCGCTGCTGGCAAATAAAAAAAACCAACCGATGATGGGATACAACAGCGCGTACAGTGTTTTTTTTCCTAGTGTGCGGTAACACCACAAACAAAAACGCATGCCCCATTCACTGCCGCGTTCGCGGTGTTGTGACCAATGTGTTGAAGCGTTTTGTTGTGGGAAAAACTTGCGCGTCAATTGTTTGGCTAAATCACGCAACATTAAACTGACCAAACGCGTGTGCATCCAACTGATTTCAAGGTTGTCGCGCAGCGGTCGAAAATGCGAAATACCGTTTTCTGGATACGAGACGTGCGTCGGTAAAAAATGCACCGGCGTGCCGGCGCGATACAAACGCACCATGATGTCGGTATCAAATGCCATGCGTTGCTCGATGGCTGTGTTCTGCATCAACGCGTGCGTGGCGGCGATGGGATAAACGCGAAAACCACACATGGAATCGACAATATCGAACGACAATGTTTCGACCCACACCCAAAAATGCGTGATGTAACGGCCGTATAAACGCGCTTTCGGAATGTCGTTGCCGTACTGCGGCGCACCGCTGATTAATGCGTGGGGATTTTTTTCAGCGAGTGCAAGCAGCTCGGGAATGTCGGCGGTGTTGTGTTGGCCATCGGCATCAATTTGTAATGCGTGTGTGTAGCCTTGTTGTTGTGCCTCAGCTATGCCGCGTAGTACAGCAGCGCCTTTGCCTTGGTTCGACGGTAAACGCAGCAGTGTGATGTTGTTTTCAGCAGCAGCGAGTTTTTCTAGCGCAGTTTTTGTTGCAGCGTTACTGCCATCATCAATCAAAAAGCACGGCAAATCGAAATCGCGCAGCCGCTGCCATGTGGCATCAATCAGTGTGCCGTGGTTGTAAACGGGAATAACAAGACAAGGGCGAAAATCTTGCATGAGCGAGTGAGATTCTGTGGTGGCGTGAATATGTTGCGTAATTATGGCGCATAAAAAAAACGCGGAGGCGCTTTTTTACGGAGTGATAAAGCTGTGTTGTTGATGTAGATCAGTTTGGCAGCAACATATCGAACGAAGATTTGCGGTACAAGTGCGTTGGAATCTTGCCTTTGATTTGCTCGTGTAACGCAGGCAATTTTGACCAGTGTACACCCTGTTTGTAGTGGTGCGCGGTGTGGTAGCCGAGATTGCCGGTCAGCAGATTAAACCAGTGCCCCATGATGTTGTGTGAGGCTTCGAATTGATTGTCGGTGTGCAGTCCGCTGTGGTGATCGTAAGTTACCCATGAGGTGAACAGCAGGCTCACGATCATTGGCAGTACGAAAAGGAAAGTCGCTTGCATCGGTTTCAGCCACAGCAGCAACGCGAGCAGGGCAACGGTCAGTGCCGTGAAGATGAGGTAGACCTTCTGCACTTTCGGGTAGCGTTTGCCGACTTGATAGCCGCGCCAGTAAGCCGTGCCAGCGATGTTGAACGAGTATTCCAGCTCCCCCATGGTGCTGCCGTCTTTGCGCGTCCAGCCGCTTTCGTCTTTGGTTTGATCCAAGAAGTTGTGGTGATGCCCCAACACATGGTGCAGCACCCACAGGTTGCTAGTCGCGCCGGTGTGTAGCGCGTAAGCCTGCTCCAGCAGGCGATTCAGCACAGGGTGGCGGAAAGTCATGGTGTGCTGGTGATGATGATTCCATGCGCAGATCACGCCCTTAGGCACCAGCATCAACAGCCAGTAGCCCACCAGCAGCGGCAAGCTCTCAACCGTGAAATACAGGGTGAAGTCGACCACTGTCAGCGCCAGTATCAGGGACACTGGAAGAATGTCTTCTTTATGTTTGAACATCAGATGGGCAGCAGCTCGACCGGTTTTGTAATTTATTGGATTAAACGAAGCGCGGCATTGTAGCGGAGCAGGGGGGCGTTGAAAACAGCGATCAGCTGGATTTTCTTTGGTACAGGAGCTGGCCGTCTTGTTGGATGTTGGCTAGCAAGTCGGCATTATCGACATCGCGCAACACACATAGATCGATCTTCCAAGGCAGCAGCAAGTCATCCAACACTTGCTCTAGCCGTGCTTTGTGTGCCAATGAAAGCGTGTCGCCATCCAGTGCGATGTCGATATCGGAAGTATTTCTTGCCGTACCTCGTGCGCGTGAACCATAGAGCAATGCTCGTTGCACAGTCGCTTCTTTTGCTAGAGCTGTGTAGATTTGCTCCAGCGCCGCTACCGGTAAATTGGCGCGGGCAGCCAGTTGTTCTAGTGCTTCGTTCAAGGAGTGTTTTCCATCTGTGTTGCCAAGTCAGTCATCTTGCCTAAGAACTGCGTGAACAGCGCGAAATAGTGCTGGGTGATACGGCTCGCAACGGCATCAGCCACCGCCTTGTTATAGGTGTGCGATGTTTGGTTGCGGCTGCTGATCATTTCCATCCAGCCTTCGCCATCGCTTACCAGCCCTTGCTGGAATGCCTCCCGCGTGGCATCGCGCGAGCCGGTGATATTGGTGTGACCTTGCCAAACGAAGTAGTCCTTCATCACATGCCACGCCAGCTCGTGGGTGTATTCAAAGGCTTGAATCAGCCCCTGTTGTTCCAGATCACTCAGCGGGCGTTGCCCAGTCAGCGTCACGGCATTGGTTAATTGCTGATAAGCCAGCCGGTAATTCGCTAGCCGCTGTAGCCAGCGTGGGGGCGTTTGATTCATGGGTGGTTCTCCTTCATGTAGCGCACATTCTATCCCTTGCTTCGCTACCGCTAGGGCTGCAACCGAGACAGTGCTATTTCATAAATTTCGTTACGGTCGCGTTTTCCAACAGCAATGACAGTCACTGTTACCGTTTCATTTTCAACAGAGTAAACCAAGCGATAACCGGCTTGGCGCAATTTGATTTTATAAGTGCTTGCTGCGCCAGACAGTGCAGCGCTAGGAACATGCGGATTCTCCAGTCTTTCAGCCAGCTTCTTCTTGAATTGCTCTCTTCCGGTATGCCCCAATTTGCGCCATTCCTTCAGCGCCGAGTCCTTGAATTCAAGTTTATAAATCATTGAGCGACACAGGGATGCTTTTCTCTTGCTGCCTTTCCCGCACGATTTTCAGCAGTTCTACATCGTCGATCATCTCCATCATGGCTTCATAGGCAGCAGCAGGCACACAATAAAATGCAGGTTCGTTCCGGTTCAGCACGGCTATGGGCATCCCGTGTGCGCTAGCCACCACTTTCATGGGGTTGGCTTTTAGCTCTGAAATGCTAGCAGCCGTTTCTGTGAGCATTTGGTAAGTCATGGCTTATGCCTCCGGGCTGTAAACTTGAAACCAAATAATAGGTCTTTGAAATGGTCTTGGCAATGCAGCTCTAAGTGAGCCACAAGAGAATGCCTGCAGGGGGTGGGTCGAGTAAAGACGCCTTGCCGTCACAGCGCAACACCAGTCAGCTTGACTACCCCCCCCCCGTGCAGACTAGGATTCGGCGGTGTGCAGGCAGCCTATCAGCTGCCATCCCAGAAGCTAATAACCACCGAATTGAGAAAATGTAATGGATCGACACAGAAGTTATTTAATGTCTTTAATGGCAAAAGACGGGCCAGAACAGAATGATTACTATGACCTTGATGCGTGGATCATCGAAGTATCCGAACAATCTGCATCAGGGAAGCTAAACAGCCAAGACATTGAAGAACTGGTTGGCTTGCTCGGTGATGCTGCTTCTGCTGGAACCATGCAAGGCTTTGTACTGCACAAACCGCACGGCTATGCCGGCGACTTCGAGATAATAGACAAGTTTTATCAAAATCATGTATCACCTCTGCAGCATTTAGCCAGATGGGATACATTTTGGCAAAGCCATCCGGCAGCTCAGGCTGTTAGAAACAGAGCGCACTATCTGAATGCATTGCTATTAAATCATTGCTCCGCGCGCACTGAAAACCACCGGAAGTACTGAACATTGCCAGTGGCCCAGGCCGCGATTTGCTGCATTTCTTTGACAAAAAACCCCAGCAGAGCCTATATGGAATTGTTTGACTGGAAGCTTCACCACAGAAGCCCGCATACATTGATGTGTTTAGCCCTTGAATCAGGGTTTAGGAAGGAAAATATTGAAGTACGCAAAGAAGAAACTGGTGTAAATCTTTTTCTTCATTTGAAAGCTCAAGTGCCTATCTGAGGCCGCCGAGCGAATCACCACTCCATAAAAACAAAAAGGCACCTCGCGGTGCCTTTTTCGTTGGCCTACTTGCCGATAATCATCCCACCGGTTGGCACGCCGACACCGGAAGTCACCACCACATTGTTGACGGCTTTTTTCGGTTGATTGAGCGACTCACCGCGCACCAAACGCACGCCTTCGACGATGCCGTTCATGCCGTGAATATAAGCCTCAGACAACTGGCCGCCGTGGGTGTTGGTCGGCAGACGGCCATCGGGACGCAGTGCGCCAGAATTGATGAAGTCTGCTGATTTACCCTGCGCGGCAAAGCCCCAGCTTTCGAGCTGCCACATCACGATCGCGGTGAAGGCGTCGTAGATGATGGCGGCGTCGATGTCATCTGGCTTCATGCCTGCTTGCGCATAAGCCTGTTTTGCAGCCAGATCCATCGCAGGAATTTGCGCGATTTCGTCGGCGTAAAAGTTGGTCATCGCTTCGGTGTTTTTATCCGCGTATGCGCCCACGCCTTTCACAAACACTGGCATTTTGTTCAAGTGCTTGGCGCGTTCTGGCGTAGTCAAAATCACCGCGCTGCCGCCGTCAGATTCTTGGCAGCAATCGTAGAGTTTGAACGGCAGAGAAATCGCTTTTGCGTTGTCGTATTCCGCGCGCGTTAACGGACGGTTATGGAAAAACGCATTGGGATTGGTGGTCGCGTATTGGCGCGTGGTGATGGCAATTTCTGCCAATGCGTCTTTAGTATCGCCAAACAAATGTTCGTAGCGTTTGTGATACATGGACACCCACGAAGCCGGCGTGAGCAAGCCGTAAGGAATGTACCAGCCGTAGTGAATCATGTCGCCGGTGACGATATCGCCTGACACACCGCCAGAATAACGGTGACCAGAGCGACCGTTAAGCGCGCGCCAGCACACCACGACTTCTGCCGCGCCGGTGGCAATCGCCATCGCCGCTTGTTGAATGGTGCCGGTGCCTGCGCCGCCGCCGTGCGGCACGCGCGAGTAGTACGACAAATCGTTGCAGCCAATCGCGCGCGCAATTTCGATTTCATCGTTGTTGTCCATGGTGTAAGTCACCATGCCGTCCACATCCGACGGTTTCAAACCGGCATCGTTCAATGCAGCGAGAATCGCTTCACACGCGAGTGACAATTCACTGCGACCAGAGTTTTTAGAAAACTCGGTGTTGCCTGCGCCGACAATCGCGGCTTTGTTTTTTAAATCTGCAATTTTCATTTTCAATTCTCCTTACTGCGGCAACTGCACACGGACGATGCCGTCGAGGTGCATGCCCCAGTTGCCTTTGGCGGTGACTTTTACATCGACGATGCTGTTCGCATCATCTTTCGCTGCCACTTCGCCAGTAAATTTCAATACTTCGCCCGGTTGCACGGGTGCGCCGAGTTTGATGTTGACGCGTTTCAGCGTGCTGTCTGGGCCCGCCCAATCCGTTGCATAACGCCCGACCAAACCGTTGTCAGTGAGAATGTTGGGAAACACATTCGCCAAGCCCGACGCATTCGCCGCGCCTTTGTTGTGATGCACGGGCGTGAAATCGCGTGAAGCGACAGCACCCGCGACGATAAAACTGACATTGATGTCGATATCCATGCCCGGCAATTTATCGCCGACATTCACCGCAGAAAATTTTAATGTTTGTTTGCTCATTGTTATCCCCTCACACCAATCTGAATTGCGGCAACACATTGTCCGCATCCACTTGCATGATTTCGCCTTTCACGCGTTTGCCAATTTGTACATCTTCCGGTTTGCAGTCGATGATATTTGACAGAATGCGCGTGCCTTCATCGAGCGTGATCACCGCGCACATCAGCGGATAGGTGTAGCCGGGGATTTCTGGGTAGTGTAATTCCACAAAACTGAAAATTTCGCCATCCAATTTTGAAGCGACAAAATCCCATTCGCCGCTTTGGCACTGATTACAAAACGGGCGTGGCGGATGACGCAAAGTCGAACACGATTTGCAGCGCTGAATCGCCACCACTTTATTTTTTTCCAGTTGCTCCCACCACCACGCGTTGTCGTGACCGCGCACAGATTTCGCGCGCGTCGGTGCTTTGTTTTCTTCTTGCGCATTTTCTGCCACAGGTTTTGCAGCTTGCGCGGGTTTGAATTTCAACACGCGGAACAACATCGTGCCGACTAATTCTTTATTTTGATCGGTGAATTCCGTGCGCGTCTCAATGAAATAGCCCGTGCCCATGCCGGTGGCTTTTTCTTCGGAGATGGAATGAATTTTGGTGTGTGCGATAACAGTGTCGCCCGGCTTCAAATCGCGAAAATATTCCTGATCGCAATTCGTGCCCAACACGCCGGTAAAACCGTGGTCTTCCATAAAGCGGTGCAGCTTGCGTTGGCCGTCCATCGTGGATGGATCTTGCGAATCAGCAAACGCCATCGGGTAGCCTTCCATACTCCACGCTTGCAGCATCGTGGGCGGTGCAATCATGCTGCCTTTTGCGGTTTGCGCGGCGGCAGCGGTGTAAGCGGGGTTGGTATCACCCATCACTTCACACCAGTGACGAATCATCGCCTCGTTCACGGTATCCAAACCCGCCGTGGGCGGCGCGATTTCCTTGCCTACCCAAGTGTAGAGCTCGGCTTCAAAGGCTTTTTTCTGTTCATCCGGTGTCATGGTGTTCACCTCTCAGGCGGGCTGGCCGTGTAAAAAGAGGCAGAATGATACTGGAAAGGCACTTCAATAGAGAGCTTGCGCGGAGGGCAAAACTACGCTTCTCGCTGCGCGTTGCCAGCATGTGCGGGGGGTATAATCGAGCCATAAACTAAAAATAAAAAAGGAAATACCGATGAATCGCCGACACGGGTTGAATAGCGTTTTTTTATTTGCGGCTATTTTTCTAGCATTTATCAATGTTGCCGCAGCGCAAACATACTGGTGTTCAAAAGATACGGATAACGATAGCGTCTTGACCTATAGCTTGGGTCAACAAGCAAGCCAGAACTGTGGTTTTATGGGGCAATGGGGTGCCAATTGTTGTCCTCAGGGTTATTCCAATCCAACCGGAACACCACCTGCGAATTTGCAAGGTGATAACTGTCCATCTGTTGCCAATGCTGACCAGCTTGATATTGATGGTGACGGCGTAGGTGATGCTTGTGACGCTTTCCCCAACAACGCAGAAGCAACAACCGACACGGACGGTGACGGTAAACCAGACAGCATTGATCAGTTAAAAATACCGGTATTCAATGATTTTGAATCCGGTGCGGGTGTTGGTTGGGTGTTTAACACGATGCTTTCGACGGCGGGAGCGAGTTGGGATGTCTCGACAACCTACAGCGTGAGCCCTTCACATTCGCTGCATTTAAAAACTTATCGAGATGCTTCGCATCAAGCAAATACTGCAACATTAACGGCTTCATTGCAGACCGGTGCCAGTATTTCTTGGTACCAGCGCGGTTCTATTTTGGTGGGTGGTCGATATTTCGTAGAAATCAATGGTGTCCCTGTCTACGCATCCTCCTGCACCCCTGCCGGTGCGTGGTATTTCTGCGAGGTGCAGGTGACTCCTGGAGCCAATACTGTTGCTATGAAAGTAGAAACAGGAGTCATGACGGGTTCTTTTTCAGAAATTTATATTGATGATCTGCGCGTAGGCTCAACGCTGATTGAAGATACCGACGACGATAATGACGGTGTTCTCGATGTGGATGATGTCTTTCCACTCGATGCCACTGAATCTGTTGATACGGACGGCGATGGCATTGGTGACAACGCCGACCCTACGCCGAATGGTGAGCCAGATAGTGATGGCGATAGCGTGGTGGATAGCAGCGACAACTGCCCAGCCGTAGTCAACACGGATCAGCTCGACACCGATGGCGATGGCATGGGTGATGCCTGCGACCTTTTCCCGCAAAACGCGCTATTACTGCTACAGCAGGACGGCGTGGAAAGAAGTGAGCTACTCGGTAGCAGCGTTGCGGTCGCAGACATGAATGGCGACGGTGTGGACGATGTGTTGATTGGCTCGCCGTTTGCCACCGTGGTTGTGCCAGGGGCGAATGGCAGGCCGTTATCGCTGAGAGCTGCCGGTACGATTCAAGTGGTGTCGGGTGCAAATGGCACGGTGCTACGCACCTTGGCTGGCACACAAAGAAATCAGCAACTGGGCACGGCAATCGCTGTTGCGCCCGATCAAAATGGTGACGGCGTGCCGGATGTCATCGTTGGCGAGCCGTTGGCGAAGGTTGTGGTCACGGTGAACAATCGACCTCGCACGCTGACTGCCGCAGGCCGAGTGGCGCTGTATTCCGGTGCAGATGGCACTTTGCTGAATGTGATTGCAGAAGGCAGTTACGCGGGCGATCACTTCGGTGCAGCGGTTGCGGTGGGCAACGCTGACGCAGATGGCAGCCCTGATCTGATCGTTGGCGCGCCGTGGAGCGATGCAAAAGCAAGAAATGGCGGCAGCGTTTATGTCTATAACGGCATCAGCAATAACTTGCTGTATACGCGCAGCGAAACGGGATACTTTGGCTCGGCAGTTGCTATCGATAACCAACGCCGTTTGTATGTTGGTGCGCCGTTTGGCGATGCTTTTGAAGTGGTAAACGGAAGAACGAGAAAATTGATGCGCGCAGGGCGAGCGTCTGTGTATGACAGCAACACAGGCACGAGTGATGCGCTGCTGACGGTTTACGGCACTAAGCGCGGGGATGCATTGGGCTCATCGATCAGTGCAGCAGCAAACGGCGCACGATGGGCAGTCGGCGCTCCGCTAACGGATGTGACCGGCAGAGATGCTGGCAGCGTACAAATATTCTCCGGTTTGAGTAGCACGCCCGTCACCACACTGAACGGCGCGCAAGCAGATGATCACTTTGGTTCTGCGCTGAGCTGGCAAGGTGATTTCAACCACGACGGTGAAAATGATTTGGCGGTTGGCGCTGCTAAATCTGATACCACTACAACCGTGATGGTGAGAAACATTGCTAGAAAAATGGTGCTGAGGAATACAGGATCCGTACGCGTATTCAATGGGGCGCAGTTGCCTTAATGGAACCGCTGCCCCGTTGAACATTTTTTTGCTGTGGTAATTAAGTGGCTTTGCGTACAAATTCTGATTTGAGTTTCATCGCGCCGATGCCATCGATTTTGCAATCGATATCGTGATCACCGTCCACCAAGCGAATGTTTTTCACTTTGGTGCCGACTTTCACGACCAGGGAAGTGCCTTTCACTTTCAGGTCTTTGATGACGGTGATGGTGTCGCCATCCACTAAAACATTGCCGTTGGCATCTTTGATCACACGATCTTCATCTTGTGCGGAGATAGCATTGGCTTGCCATTCGTGCGCGCACTCTGGGCAGATCAATAAACCGCGATCTTCATAAGTGAAACTGGAATTACAGCTGGGGCAGGAGGGAAGTGTGCTCATTATTTACGCCATGTTTTCCAAAATGCGTTTGTAATTTTGCAGCCAGCGCTTGAACAACAGATTCATAAAGAAGCGCGACACGGGAATAAACAACGCGCCGATGCCGGTCACTTGTATGGCAACTGTCCATTTCAAATGCGTGGTTTGGCCGTTGTTGCTTACGGTGATGTCGTAGTTTTCTGCAAAGGCTTCAATGCCGGGGATGGTGCCTTCTTCTACATAAAACGCGACTTGTTGATTCGGTTTCCAGATAAAAAAGTTTTCTTTTACCTGCTGCCCGCCGACGAGAGTGACGGTGCGTTTAGAAAACTGTCCGTGTGGCGCGGCGGTCGTCCATTCCACATTTTTCAGCGGCGGCGCCCACTGCGTCCATACCACATCGCCAGCGAGCGTTTCCATCAAGCGCTCAGGCGGGCAGTTGGCTTCCATGGTGGCGCTGGCAATTAAGTTGGCTGTGCGAAAAAAACTTTCGTCGATAGGTTTAAGTGGCAGAAAAGTGGCCATGTGTTGCTCCTAAACAATAAAAATTAAACGGCAGAATCAAACTTAATATGCATCGATTTGATTGCGGGAATAAAGTTGGAAACCAAATAGTGTGGTTCGCCGACCAAACGCGGATTGCGAATGCGCGGAATCATTTCTTCAAACATCACTAGCAATTCTTTGCGCGCCAAATGTGAACCGATGCAGAAATGCTGCCCCACACCAAATGTTCTGTGTTCGTTGCGTAAATTGGGGAAGCGGCGGCGTGTTACATCGAACACCTCCGCATCTTCGCCAAAAATTTCGGCTTCGTGGTTGGCGGATGGGTAGTACATACGCATCGAGGTCGCCTTTTTTCACATCCATCTCACCAATTTTTACATCTTGTTTAGCGGTGCGTTGCATGAAGTTGAAAGATGGATAGAAGCGCAAAATTTCTTCGATGGCACGGGAATCAGTGTCGGATCATCCACCAGTTTTTGTAACTGATCCGGGTACTTCATCAGCAGTCGCATGCCCTGACTGGTGGCAGTGCGCATCGGGGCTCACGCCGCCGGCAATCAGAATTAAAAAGAACGTACAGAATTGAAATTCATCAAGGCTTTCACCATCTACCGCACCGTTGAGCAGTGCGTCCAATACCGAACCTTTGGTGGGATTCAGCTTGTGTTGCACAGCTAGAGTCATGGCGATTTCAAAGAGTTGTGCAGCAGCGGCTTGTCCCATTTCGGGTGTTTGGCCGATTTCTGGATCGTCCATGCCGATCATGATGTCCACCAAATCTGAAAACTTCTGCCTATCTTCTGACGGCATTTCCATCAAAGCGCAGATAACAAACAACGGCATCTCAGCGGCGACTTCACTGACGAATTCGCATTCACCTTTTTTAGCAATTTTGTCGATGATTTCTTTAGCATTTTTGCGCATCATCGGTTCCAGTGCATCCACGGCTTTGGCTGTGAAAGCGTTGCGCACTACGCGGCGGTATTTGATGTGATCCGGTGGATCCATATTGATGATGAGCTGACGCATGATTTCCATCGCTTCTGGATCATCGCCACCCGGCTGAGGGTGGGCGAGATTTTCGCTGGAAGAAAACAGCTCGGGATTTTTGGAAACAAAATCAAGATCGTCGCGCTTGGTCACTGCCCAAAAATTTGCGTTGCGAATCGTGTCTTCTTGCCAAGACACGGGGCATTTTTCGCGCAGGGTTTTGAAATCTTCGAACGGCACGCCTTTCGCCATGCGCTCGGCATTCATCAAATCAAACTGGAAGGGACATTTCTCAGTCATGGTGGCGCTCTCCTTAAATAGTGTTGCCGGTACGCTAAAGGGCGCGTCACCGGCAAACAAGTTAGCTATTGCGCTGACTGACCGGTAGTGACAGCTATTTCACTGCTGTTTTCTGTTGGCAGTGTTTGCAGTAGGTAGTGGCGTGCGGCGCTGCGTGCGGGTGCATCCTCAGCAAACACGCTCTCCAAAAAGCTGTAGGCCGCTAGCGTGGTAAACATGTGTTGCCTGGCGGCTTGCATGGTGCGAGGTGGAATCTCGCCTGTGCAGGGCAGGGTGTGGTCACTGAGGTCGATGCCATCTGCCGCTGCATCCAGCCCGGGCAGGAATTCAATTTCCTTTTCATTGGCTGGTTTGTTTTTCAAACCTTTGATGACTTGTCGGCAGCCGAGCGTATCCGGGTTTGCCATGAAGCGCATGAAGGTAGAGGCCGGTTGTGCAAAACCGGCGTGCGAGGCATTTTTCAGATTGACGAGAATACTTCCCGGGTCTTTTTGCGAAATGGGTGCGGCATTTTTATCGAAGGGAATAATGGCATCGCCGTCACCGGCAATCATCATAAATGGTGTGTTCGTGCTGGTGAAAAAATCGGCGGTAAACATATTGGCCGGCCCTGCAATCGAGATTGCAGCCGTGATGCGTGGGTCGCGCACCTTGCGATGGAACGTGACGAGGGTGGATGTCATGCCGCCGAGCGATACACCGGCCACCGCAATTTTTTTCTCGTCAATTGTGTTGTGCAGTACATCGCTGGCATCACTGTTGCGTTTGAGCAAGGCGGTGATGAGAAAGCTCACATCGCCGGGCTGGTTTACCACATCACTGCCCAGTGGTTTGCCCGGCGCAAAGAAATTCGTCAGTGGATAATTAACAGCCACTACGGTGTAGCCGTGACTGGCGAGAAAGCGTACAAGGTACAGACCTTCCTGATGGAAAGACATAAAACCGTGACTGTAAACGAGCAGTGGCCCCGGTTTTTGCAAACCTTCCGGCCGCCAGATCTTGCCTTTCAATACACGCACATCGCTGCCTGCAAACGCGTTATTGGCTTGCGTTTTGCGCGAGGTGTCAACCGCTTTGAAATTTTCCGTGATGACTTTGTATTCACCTGTTTGAAACCATTGCAGACTTTCGCTGCCATCGGGCAAAACGCGTGCGGGAATAGCGGCGAACCAATACGCCGCACCGCTGAGTAATACCAGAATCAATAAAATGATTTGCCATTTGTTCATAAAAATATCTCGTTATTTAAGGTATTTGTCGATGGCTAATTTTCATGCGAAACCGATTCGGCAAGCTGGGCCCTGGATTAAAAATCATCGGGTAGCGTTTGCCGGGTTCGGTGGCGCTGAATTCATAATGCCGCAGCAGGCAAGCGGTGGTGGAGAGAAAAATGCTTTCTGCCAGCGCTGCGCCTAAACAAATATGCGGGCCGCGACCGTAAGGTGAGAAGGCGTAGCGTGCACGCTGTTCCATGCGCGGTTCGAGGAAGCGATCAATGTCAAATTGATCTGCGCCGCGAAAATAGCGTTCATCAAAATGCGGCGCCGCAGTGAAGAAAAAGATTTGTTGCCCTTTTTTTACTGCATGACCTTGGTATGAAAAATCTTGTGCCGCGTGGCGCAGTGTGCCAAACGCTACGGGGTAGCGACGCAGTGTTTCTTGGCATACGGCAAACAGCGCGGGAATGGTGCGCATATTTTCTGGTAGCGGCAACTGGCCATCATTTGCATCACATGCAGCATCAATTTCGTCGCGCACGCGTTTGAGCAAAGCGGGATTGTTGAGCAATTCCTGTAGTAAGAAAGTGAGCGTGCTGGCGAGTGTGTCGAGGCCAGCGATAAACGGCGTAATGAGGATGGGCAGTAATTCCGCCTCACTGCGTGATGGGTCGGCATCGACGCGTTTAATCATCATAGAAAACAAACTGTCTTCGTCTAATTTGCCGCGTGCGCGACGCAGTAAATCTGCGCCAAAGGCTTTGACGCGTTTTTCGTGACGGCGAAAAGAAGGAAAGTGCAATACAAAACTCGGCAAACTTTTATTGAGTTTGACCACCAATAACATTTTTAGGTATTCACCGATGGATTCGGATAAATCATCTGGTAACTGAATGATTTCACCGGTAAATAAGTAGGAGAGTTCGCGTGTTACCAAGGCGCGACTGAATAAGTTGGCGGATACTTCGTTTTGTTCAGTGTAGCCGTCCACTAATTGCCGAATCACGGTAAACATTTGATCTTGTTCACCGTGTGCCACTTCACGGGAAAGATAGCGTTTCCATTGGCGGCGCTCCTCAATGTGCGGCTGGCCATCCATCGCAATCAACATACGAGGTGATTCCCAGTAATCGCGCAAATCTTTCCACTGCTCACCCGAGATAATGCAGTCTTTGCCTTCTTCACTCATAAAACGGTTGACATCTACCCCGCCCATCACCAGCACTTTTTTGTGCAAAACCTTGATGAAGAACATGGAGCCGTTCTCTTGTGTCATTACCATGAGAGCAGTGAGAGGGTTGCGCGCCAGTTGCAGTATGGAGCCGATGATGGGCAGCCCTTTTGCGGTGGGTATGGTGTTGGCGTGCGGCGTGGTGGCTTGATTCACAGCAGTCTCCGCGAGCTGTTGTCATCGAATGGGTTCGACTATACGCGGCGGCTCGTTGTGCGTCAGCACGACTTATAGATGAATGAGTGATAGATAAGTGATTGAGAGTGGTTAAATCATGCGATTGAGTCGTTTTACAGATTATGCAGTGCGCGTACTGATGTATTCCGCGATGCATTCGGAGCGATTGGTAACACTGCATGAGTTGTCGAGTTTTTACGATATTTCGCTCGCGCATTTGCGCAAGGTCGTCCACAAATTGGGCAAGCTGGGCTACCTCAAAACGGCGCGCGGTAAAGGTGGCGGGCTGCGTCTGCAACAAACCGCAGAGTCGATCAATATCGGTGTCGTGGTGGCTGAGTTTGAAGGCAGAGCGCCACTGGTGGATTGTCTCACAATCCTGCGTCATATTGCCCGCGTGTGCTTTGCCTCCGTGCGCTGCGTCGCGCACAGACAGCTTTTTATAAAGAATTAGAGTGTTACTCATTAGCAGATATCGTGCGACAAGAGAAATTTTCTTGTGTGATTGATGCTGTTTCTACGCGCAAAGCGCAGAAAGAAGTTATCGCTTTTTCTTAAAAAAATAATCCAAATCAATAAATGGCCAGTTTGTTTTTTATGGCTGCTGGCAAACGGTCTTTTTAGATATATCTTTAATCCCGCACTTATCAAAACACTTCTGGAGCGTTTCTGTATGTTCTGTATTCAATGTGAACAAACCCTTGTTAATGAAAAAGTTACTGGCTGTCAGTTCAAGAAAGGAAAATGTGGCAAGGAAGCAGAAACAGCAGAATTACAAGATATTTTGATTTACCTACTGCAAGGCATTGGACAGTACGCGCATAGAGCGCGGCAGCTCGGTGCTGTGGATCCTGCTGTCGATCGTTTTATTCCACCAGCGTTATTTTCTACGCTGACTAATGTCAATTTTGACGCAGAGCGTTTTGTAAAAATGATTGCCGACGCAGAAAAAGTGCGCGGCTGGGCAAAAGCGATGTATCTCGCTTCTTGCGAGAAAAAAGGCATCGCACCAGAAGTGTTGTCAGGGCCAGCCGTGTTCCAACCAGCTAAAACACTGGATGGTTTGATGGAGCAATCGCATGAAGCGACGATCAAGCGTGAAGATTTAGATGTGCGCGGTTTGAACTGTCTGGCGCTGTACGGATTGAAAGGCAGCGCAGCGTACTGCGAACACGCCATGATGTTGGGCAAAGAAAGTGAAGAAGTATTCGGTTTATTTCATCAATATTTTTCTTACCTCGCGGATCAGCCAGAAGATATCGCAACGCTGTTGGACACTTGCTTAAAGATTGGCGAAATGAACCTCAAAATTATGGAGCTGTTAGATGCAGGGCATCGCGATAATTTTGGTATTCCAGAGCCGACGCAAGTGCGCGTTACGCCGTTGAAAGGTAAAGCCATTTTGGTGAGCGGTCACGATATTGTCGATCTGTATCATCTGCTGGAACAAACCGAAGGCAAAGGCATCAACATCTACACGCACGGTGAAATGCTGCCGGCGCACAGCTATCCACAGTTGAAAAAATTCAAACATCTGGCGGGTAACTTCGGCACAGCTTGGCAAAACCAGCAAACAGAATTTGCGGCATTTCCTGGCGCAATTTTGATGACATCCAACTGCTTGATCGACCCGAATATGAATGGCTACGGCGATCGAATTTTCACCACGGGCCCTGTGGGTTGGAATGGCGTGCCGCATATCGATATGGGTACTCACGGTAAAAAAGATTACAGTCAGTTGATTGATTGCGCTCTGCAACAAGCTGGTTTTGCTGAAGATCAAATCGAACAATTTATTACGATTGGTTTTGGTCGTGAAGCAGTACTCGGTGTGGCGGATAAAGTGGTCGATGCCGTGAAAAGCGGTGCTATTGAGCATTTCTTTTTAATTGGCGGCTGTGATGGCGCAGCGCCTGGGCGTGATTACTATTCAGATTTTGCGACCGGCGCGTCGGATCGCAGCGTGGTGATGACGATTGGCTGTGGTAAATACCGTTTTAACCGTCACAATTTCGGCGACATCGGTGGCATCCCGCGCCTGCTGGATGTCGGTCAGTGCAATGATAGTTATTCCGCCATTCAAATCGCTTTGGCATTAGCGAAAGCCTTTGATTGCAGCGTAAATGATTTGCCGCTGACGCTGGTGATTTCATGGTTCGAGCAAAAAGCGATTGCGGCGTTTTTGACGCTGTTGGCCTTGGGTGTGCGCAACATTCATCTTGGCCCAACACTGCCGCATTTCCTCACGCCCAATTTGCTCAATGTCTTGGTGGAGAAATTCGCTGTGCGTCCTTTGGGCAATGTGGAAGAAGATCGTGCTCGTGCGATGACGCGCGCTGCCTGATTTTCACGCGGTTAGTGCTCCGTTGCTGCGGTGTGGCTCTGCTCAGGGCGTACACCGCAGGCTTGTTTTGTCGGACAATGTGCGTCTTCCTCGTTTTTGGAGTGCACCATGTCCGACACTATTTTTGGCAAGATCATTCGCGGCGAAATTCCCGCCGAAAAACTGTACGAAGATGAGCACTGTATCGCCATTCGCGATATTCATCCGCGCGCGCCCGTGCATTTGTTAGTCATCCCTAAAAAAGCGATTGCGCGTTTGGTAGATGCCCAACCGGATGACCAAGCCCTGCTCGGCCATTTGATGTTGGTGGCTGGCAAATTGGCCGAGCAGCACGGTGTGGGCAATTCTTTTCGCTTGCTGATCAATAACGGCGAAGGTGCGGGGCAGACGGTATTTCACCTGCATCTGCATATTCTGGGTAATGACAAATACAGCGAAGCGGATATGGCGCAGGCTTAATCTATAATTCGCCTCCTTTCGCACACTCAAATGCTTGCCGCCATGACCACTGTTCGCACTCGTATTGCTCCTTCCCCTACTGGTGATCCGCATGTCGGCACCGCCTACATCGCACTGTTTAATTTGTGTTTTGCGCGCCAGCACGGCGGACAATTTATTTTGCGTATTGAAGACACCGATCAAGCGCGCAGCACAGCGGAGTCCGAGCAGGCTATTTTTGATTCGTTGCGTTGGTTGGGACTGAACTGGGACGAAGGCCCTGATGTCGGCGGCCCACACGGCCCGTACCGCCAAAGCGAGCGCATGGCGATTTACAAA
This sequence comes from Pseudomonadales bacterium, assembly GCA_041395665.1. Taxonomy (NCBI): domain Bacteria; kingdom Pseudomonadati; phylum Pseudomonadota; class Gammaproteobacteria; order Pseudomonadales; species Pseudomonadales bacterium. Next base: position 107,395 of record JAWLAB010000002.1, on the reverse strand, counting down.
GATTACGCGCTGCAACTGATCGAAAAAGGTCACGCGTTTTATTGTTTTGCCACGCCAGAAGAACTCGACCAAATGCGTGCCGAGCAGCAAGCGCGCGGTGAAACGCCTAAATACGATGGTCGCGGTTTGTTGTTGTCGTCAGAAGAAGTGCAACGCCGTTTGGCGGCGAACGAGCCTTATGTTATTCGCATGAAAATTCCCGCAGAAGGGCAGTGTGAAATTGATGATTTGCTGCGTGGAAAGATTGTCATCGACTGGCAACAAGTCGATATGCAAGTGCTGATGAAAGCGGATGGCATGCCGACCTACCATTTGGCAAATGTAGTTGATGATCATTTGATGCAAATTATACACATGTGATTCGCGGTGAGGAGTGGATTAATTCCGCGCCGAAACATTTGTTGTTATCAATATTTTGGCTGGCAAGCGCCGGTGTTGTGTCACTTGCCGCTGCTGCGCGCAATCCCGATAAATCCAAGCTCAGCAAACGCAAAAATCCCACTAGCATTAACTACTATCGCCGTATGGGCTATTTGCCGGAAGCCCTGCTGAATTATTTGCGCGCATGGGTTGGTCTATGCCCAATGAAGCTGAAAAATTCACGCTGGCTGAAATGTTTCAGCATTTTGATTTGAAAAATATCACGCTCGGCGGCCCCGTTTTTGATGTGGAAAAACTGGATTGGCTGAACGGCTGTTGGATTCGTGAAAACCTCGATGCAGAGGCTTTTGCGCAGCGCGTGCAGCAGTGGGCGCTGAATGCGGATTATCTCAAGCCGATGATTCCCTTGATTCAAACGCGCATTGAACGCTTCTCGCAACTGCCTGCACTGCTGAGTTTTTTCTTTTCTGGTATGCCGCCGGTGAGTAAAGCGGATTTTGATGTACTGAAAATGGATGAAGAGCAGTTGCGGCGCGTATTGCAGTACAGCAGTTGGATGCTGGATACCCAGCGCAGTTGGCAGCGAGATGATTTGTATGCATCGTTAAAAGGCTTGGCGGATGCGATGAACCTCAAAATCAAAGTGTTCTTGCCACCTCTGTTTATTGCGCTGACCGGCTCCACTTCCGCGCCGCCGCTGTTTGATGCGATGGCGCTGCTCGGTGCCGATCTCGTGCGTGCGCGCTTGCGTGAGGCTTTGCAATTAGTGGGCGGTGCATCCAAGAAAGAAGCCAAACAGTGGGAGAAAGATTACCGCGCGCTGGGCTTGACTGAGCGTTGATTGCGGGGCGGATGGCCAGTAGAATGCCGCCTCCCTATTTTGGGGCTATAGCTCAGCTGGGAGAGCGCTTGCATGGCATGCAAGAGGTCAGCGGTTCGATCCCGCTTAGCTCCACCAATTTCCAAGGCCAACTTTAGTTGGCCTTTTTTATGCCCCGTTGAAACACAGCGCGTGTTTGCTTGTCATCATTGTTCAATGGTAAAAAACAACTTCGTACCGACGCTTATTAGGAAACCATCATGTTCATCCGCCCCGCTAATCGTTGGCAGGCTTTTGGGATACACATCGTAGTAAGTGTGTTTCTGTTTCTTGTTTTAGCGTCCATTATTTATTTCTTTTGGTATCCCGGATTGTTGTTTCACTACGATGGCGGGCTTGAGGGCATCAAATTAATTGCTGGCGTGGACTTTTTTATTGGCCCTGTGTTGACGCTGTGCGTTTACAAGGTGGGTAAAAAAAGTTTGCCCTTTGATTTGTCTGTTATTGCTGCATTGCAGGCGGCTTGTCTAGCGGGCGGTATGTGGACGGTGTGGCAAACCCATCCCGCTGCTGTCGTTTATGCCGATGGTTTTTTCCGTTCAGTTTCTTATCAAACGTTTAAAGATTACGGTGTTGAGCCCAAGCAGGTGAAGCTGCTGCAAACTCTGAGGCCAACATGGATTGCAGTGGATATGCCGCCTGAAGAATTAGCAAAATGGCGAAAAAAATCAGCAGTCGCAGGAATGGTCGATCCAGATCTATTTTTTCAAACAAATTATTATGTGCCGTTGCAAGCTGCTCAGAAAGACATCGCGCAAGCTGGAAAAAAATCTACAGAAATTCTCGGTTTTCCTGTAGATCGCGCGAATGAAAGTTATCTGCAAGGTGAGAATATTCGCTATTACTATGCGGGATTGGGTGCTGGCGCGGGTTATATGGCCGTAGATATTTCAACAGTCGCCCCTGTTGGCTTTGTTGTACAGATGGATCGAGAAAAATCGCTATTGGAACGCGTGCGCCAAGTCGAGGTAGCTTTGATGAAGCTGATCGACAGCCTGCGTTAACGAATGAATATCCTTGTCGTTGAGAATGACATCATCTGCCTTGGCGAGTCGCTGCTCACGCGTTGCTTGCGTTGCCATGATGGCTTTCACTTGCTCGGCTGAATTGTTATCGCGAGACATGGCGCGCGCGAGTTGTAGTGCTTCAGGCGCATCAACCACCAAGGTGCGCTGACAAATAGCGTGCTGCCCCGCTTCAATCAACAGCGGTGATTCCAGAATGGCGTAAGGACTGGGGGCGGATTGCAGTTGCGCCCACAGTTCTTCAAAAATGAGTGGGTGGAGCAGAGCTTCCAACCATTTGCGTTCGGCTTCGTCGGCAAAAACTTTTTGGCGCAGTGCCGCGCGATTCAGTGTGCCATCTGCCTGCAAAATCTCGTTGCCAAAATGCTCCGCAATGGCCTGCAGAGCGGGCTTGCCAATTTCTACAACAATGCGCGCACAGACATCGGCATCGACCACGGTGATGCCGAGTTGCCTAAATCGTTCTGCTACTGCCGATTTTCCGCTGCCTATGCCGCCCGTGAGGCCGACGATGTAGCGGCTCACGGCGCTAGCCCACTGAACTGCCAGTACCAGTTTGTGATGTCATTGCCCCACATTAGGCTGATCCAGCCGGCGATGGCCAGATAAGGGCCAAAAGGAATGGGAATTTGCCGATCACGACCGCGCAGCACCATCATCAGCAGACCCAATACCGCGCCAGAGCAGGCAGAGAACAAAATGATTTGCGGTAAAGCCTGCCAGCCCAGCCAAGCGCCGAGTGCGGCCAGTAACTTGAAATCACCGTAGCCCATGCCTTCTTTGCCGGTGGCAAACTTGAACAGCCAGTACACGCTCCATAGCGATAAATAGCCCGCCGCAGCGCCGATCACAGCGGATTCTAAGGAGGTAAAAACATTGCCGAGTGCGAGTAGCAGGCCAGCCCACAGTAGCGGCAGTGTGATGTCATCGGGCAGTAGTTGTGTGTCGAAGTCGATAACCGCCAGCGTCAGCAAACTCCAAGTCAACACCAAGGCGGCAGCGCACTGCCAAGTAGCGCCAAAATGCCAAGCCACCACTGCGCTCAACAACCCACAGGTGGCTTCAACCACGGATAGCGCAGAAATTTTTACTTGGCAACCGGAACAGCGGCCTTTTAAAAATACATAGCTGATGATAGGAATGTTTTCCCAAGCACAAATCACATGCCCGCACTGCGGGCAGCGAGAAGGTGGGAAGGCAAGATTGAGCGGTGGTTCTTCAATCAGCGGTGTGCCAGTTAGCTCAGCACACTGCTCACGCCATTCGCGCTCCATCATGCGCGGCAGGCGTAAGCACACCACATTCAAAAAGCTGCCGATGGTGCAGCCCAATAAGGCCGCAAACGCAGCAGAATCAGAATAGTGATATTGCCTGCCACGAGGTTTGCTGTTACCACCACTTAGACGACAGAGCCGAGCTGGAAGATAGGCATGTACATGGCGATCATCAGGCCGCCGACCAGAATACCGAGCACCGACATAATCATCGGCTCCAGCAGGGCTGTCAGGTTATCGACCTTGTTGTCCACTTCGGCCTCGTAGTGTGTCGCCACTTTATCCAACATGGTGTCCAGCGCACCGGATTCTTCACCAATAGAGGTCATCTGTATCAGCAAAGTTGGGAACACACCCGCGCTGCGGAACGCGACATTGATCATGGTGCCGCCGGTTACATCATTGCGCACACGCTTGATGGCATCGCGGTACACGGCATTACCGGCAGCACCAGACACTGAATCCAAAGCATCTACCAAAGGCACACCGGCGGAAAAAGTGGTGGACAGTGTGCGTGAAAGCCTCGCAATAACGGCCTCGTTCACAATGTCGCCGACAACAGGCATTTTGAGGGTGACGCGGTCAACGGCATCCGAGAAGCTTTGGCTAGTTTCCCTTGCTTTGGAAAAAGCGATAAAGCCTACAACCGCTACAGCGAGTATGGGGAACCAATACGCCTGAGCGAGATTGGATAGGTTTAACACAAACAAAGTAAACGCGGGAAGGTTGGCGCCAAAAGAGGAGAAAGTTTGTGCGAATACTGGCACTACTTTGACTAACAAAATACCTGTAACAATGAAAGCAACGCACAATACCGCGATGGGGTAGGTGAGCGCTTTTTTGATTTTCTTTTTCAACGCTTCGGTTTTTTCTTTGTAAGTGGCTACGCGATCGAGCATGGTTTCCAAAGTACCGGATTGCTCGCCGGATTCGACCAAGCTACAAAACAATTCGTCAAAGTGTTTAGGAAATTTTCGCAGCGCACCGCCAAAACTGCCACCACCAGAAACCTCATCGCGGATGCTGAATATCATTTTTTTCATGTTGGGATTTTCCAAACCGTCCCCAACCAGCTCGAAAGATTGTACCAGCGGCACACCGGCTTTCATCATCGTCGCCATTTGGCGCACAAAGACAGCAATGTCAGCTGGTTGAATCGCTTTGCCTGCACCACCAAACAGCGGTTTAGGTTTTTTCTTGATTTTAGGATTGGTGTAGCCCTGTTTGCGCAACTGTGCTTTTGCATCAGTCATTGTTTGCGCTTTGAGCTCGCCTTTAGTGACTACCCCCTTGGGGTTTTTAAATTCCCAGAGGTAAATATCTGGCTCTTTGCCTTTTGGCTTTTTAGGTGCTGTTTTTGTTGCGGGTTTTGTTGTTGTAGTGGCCATGTTTTAATCCTTGGTAACACGGTTAATTTCTTCGAGGCTGGTTAAACCCCATGCGCATTTGCGTAAGCCGGAACGGCGTAAATCAAAAAAGCCTTCTTCTTTGGCAGCTTGGGCAATCTGTAAGGAATTGCCTTCTTCCATAATAATTTGTGAAATTTTTGGCGTGATGCGAACCACTTCGTAAACGCCCACACGGCCTTTATAACCGCCATTGCACAATTCGCAACCCACAGGTTTGAACACGGTGACTTCACTGCGTTCTAAACCGCAGTCAAACAAGCCTTCTTCTTCCAGTACGGATTCAGGAATATCCGTTGCCGGCTGTTTACAAGCGGGGCACAAACGGCGCGCCAAACGCTGCGCGATAATCAAGTTCACGGAAGTGGCCAAGTTAAATGATGGCACACCCATATTGAGCATCCGCGTCAGTGTTTCCGGTGCAGAGTTGGTGTGCAGGGTGGACATGACCATGTGCCCTGTTTGCGCTGCTTTAATCGCGATGTTGGCTGTTTCCAAATCTCGAATCTCACCCACCATGATGATGTCTGGATCCTGCCGTAAGAACGCGCGCAGGGCGGATGAAAAGTCGAGGCCGATCCTTGTGTTGACATTCACTTGGTTGATGCCTTCCAAGTTGATTTCTACAGGGTCTTCAGCGGTGGAGATATTGCGTTCTTCGGTGTTGAGAATATTCAAACCGGTGTACAGAGAAACCGTTTTACCAGAACCGGTAGGTCCTGTTACCAAGATCATGCCTTGAGGCTGCATCAGCGCCTTCATGTACATTTCTTTCTGGTAATCCTCGTAGCCGAGCGCATCGATACCCATTTGCGCGCTCGTAGGATCGAGAATCCGCATAACCACTTTTTCGCCCCACAGTGTGGGCAGCGTGTTCACACGAAAATCGATGGCCTTGGTTTTGGAGAGCTTCATCTTGATCCGGCCGTCTTGCGGCAGCCGGCGCTCAGAAATGTCCATTCTGGACATAACTTTTAAGCGCGATGACAATTTTGGCCCCAGTGACAACGGCGGGCGCGCCACTTCGTGCAGCACGCCGTCGGTGCGGAAGCGGATACGATAGGCTTTTTCATAAGGTTCAAAGTGCAAATCCGACGAACCGCCTTTGATGGCATCCAACAAAATTTTATTCACGAACCGCACAATCGGTGCATCATCCACGCCGGATTCACCGCCGTCACCTTTCGGTTCATCGTCGTCAACGGCTTCAACATCCAGATCGAAATCTTCGTCTAAACCTTTGAAGGCTTCATTGGCATCCTCCTCGGTGTCGTTGAGGAATTTTTCAATGGCTTTTGCCAGTTGGTCTTGCTGCACCAAAACGGCTTCTGAAGTGAGCCCTGTTTGAAAGCGCACTTCTTCCAGTGCGCGTAAATCCGTTGGGTCTGTCATGCCTAAAAATAGGCGGCTGCCGCGCTTGAACAGTGGCAACACTTGGTGTTTGCTAATCAATTCACGCTTCACCACATCCTTCGGTATTTGCGCAAGGTTGTGGCTGCTGATGTCGTATAAAGGCACACCAAATTCATCCATCGCCGCCAAGGCAATGGCTTTTGCGGCGACCACTTTGTTATCAACCAACCACTGCGTCAGCGGTATTTTGGCCTTGCGCGATTCCAGCAGCGCATTTTGTGCCTGCTCCATGCTGATGAGGCCATCATTGACGAGGCGTCGAGGAAGACCACTGACAGAAACTGTATTCATGTGTGTTGTTAAGGGCGCAAGCGAGTGAATAGGGGTTGTTTTGGGTGCAACGCCTTGAGTCTATCGGCAAAGTATTACCGGCGCAATAATTCAGATTTTACAATGTGATAGATGTCGCAGTTGAAGTGAAGTCACGCTAACACTGTAGGAGCGCCGCCTCGGCGCGATGTTTGGTTGCGGCAATAGGTCGCGGCAAGGTGCCGCTCCTACAGGAACAACACCTGAAGCGGCAACAACTGACCATTTTGGTCACAATGCAACGGTGTTCTTGGTGTGTGATACGCGCTATTTTTGCGTAACACATTGAATTTTAATAGGGTTGCCAAAGTTGGCACGGCATTTGTATTCTAATACGCAGAGGCGATGGCTCCCGCTGGGTGGCTAAAGTTTCTGTCCCATCCGGGCAAAAAACTAAACTTTTCGAGGTATACACCATGAAAAAGCAACTACAACAAGGTTTTACTCTGATCGAACTGATGATCGTAGTAGCGATTATCGGTATTTTGGCTGCTATCGCGCTGCCTGCGTACCAAGACTACACCGTGCGCACTAAAGTCACTGAAGGCTTGGTGTTGGCGGGTTCTGCTAAAACCACAGTATCTGAAGCGTATCAGTCCGGTGGTGCTACTGGTTTGCTCGCTGCGGCAACTGCATGGAACGCTGATTTCCTCGCGAATGGCGCAACCAAGTATGTAGCAACTATGACCATTGACGATACTACCGGCGTTATCACCATTGGTTACGATACTGCTGAAATCACGCAATTGGCCGGTGGCAACTTGCTGGTTCTGTCTCCTGGTATTGGTGGTGCGGTTTTGGCTGGCCAGTCTGGCAGTATTGACTGGGCTTGCTCTGGTGCCAGTGGCACAACAGCTGCTGCTCGCAGTCTCTATGATGCAGGTGGCGGCACTTTGGAAGTGCGCTACTCACCTACCGAGTGCAAATAAGGTATAGCTTGCTATAGGTTAGGAAAACCCCGCTTCGGCGGGGTTTTTTTATGGTGGAATAGAATGGATACATCAACAAAGAAAGGAGCTTTATGTATATTGTCTTAGTAGCATTCACAGGCTTACTTACGGCTTTCTGGGGCTGGCACAAAGGCTTGCTGCATTTACTGTTGCGCCTATTGGTATTGTTGTTGGCCTATGGGCTGGCTTGGCAACAAACGCCAGCGTTGGCGGCTTACTTCATAAAAGCCATGGCGCTTTCTGAGGTGGCAGCTTGGCCGGTTGCAGGAGTGTTGTTATTTTTAGGCGGCAGCATAGTCTTTGGCGCAGTAGCGAAAGGTATTTCGTTTTTGCTGGTTGAGCACTGGGAAGTGGGTAAAAAACGCTGGAGTGGCGGTTTGTGTGGCGCGTTCTTGGGGTGCGGCGTGGGTTTGTTGCTGGTGTGGACAGTGGGCACACTGCAAGACAGCCAGCGTTTGCGTCAACACGAGCCAGTTGTGCAAGCGACAGCAGCGCCCAGTTTGGACGATGAAGTTCGGCAGCTGTCGGGCGATATGATGGCTGCGCTTGCCGGTCAAGCCTTGGAGGGCAGTGCGGCTGCTCCGGTCGCGCAAGCGCTGGTGCGCAACCCAGTATCCATCGGCCAAGAATTGCAGTACCTCGCACAAAAACCAGAGTTGCAGCAGCTGTTTCAAGATCCTCACAATTATGCGGTGTTGGTGCGTGGTCCAGCCAGTGCGGTGGCGCAATTACCGGCATTTCGTGCGTTGGTAGCTGATGAGCGCGCCATGCAATTTTTAGCCTTGGTTGGGCTGCAAGGAAAAGACTTGGGTGAACAATCGACAACGCTTGCCAGCACACTGATACGCTATGCAGGCAACTACGAACGCCTGCGCGCGGAACCCCAGTTTCAAGCTCTGATGAATGACGCAGCTTTGCGTGAGCAATGGCAGCAGGGTAATTTGCTGGCGCTACTGACCAACCCCAAGGTACGGCAGATGACGGAGTTGCTATCACGCGATGAGGCGCAATCCAAAGAGTTATCGCCCGTGTTATCGGCAGTAGAAAGCAGCGACACAAAGCCAATGGTGGAGCCGATTTCTGCGGATCAAACAAAAGAACCCGCAAAGCTGCTGTATCGCTGGAAGGATGAGAAGGGGCGATTGCACATCACGGAACAAGCACCGCCAGAAGGAGTGAAAGCGGATGTCATCCAGCCCGAATAAAGAAGCGCCATTTCCGCGCCGCCGAGGTTCTTGGCAACAACTCGACCAGCAAACGGTTTACGACAATCCATGGATTCAGGTTACGCACGAAAATGTGCTCACGCCCGCCGGTACCGCCGGCATCTACGGTGTAGTGCATTTCAAAAGCCGCGCCGTGGGTGTGGTGCCGCTGGATGAGCATGGCAATGTGTGGCTGGTGAAGCAATTTCGCTACACGCTGAATCAATACAGTATTGAGATTCCCGAAGGCGGCTCGCCGCCGTGCGAGGAGATGCTCGCCACCGCGCAGCGCGAACTAAAAGAAGAAACCGGCTTAACAGCAGGTTCTTGGCAGCATTTGTTGGATTTGCATACCTCCAATTCCGTGACCGATGAAAGCGGCGCGATTTTCCTCGCGCACGACTTGGTGCATGGTGAAATGGCGCTGGAAGCCACGGAAGATATCGAGGTGTTGTGCGTGCCGTTGGTGGAAGCCATCGACTGGATTTTACGGGAAAAATCACCGATTCGCTAACGGTGATGGGCTTGTTGGCGGTAGAGCGCCAGTTGCGTATTCAGTAGATTGTTCCGTAGGAGCGGCGCTGCCGCGACAATTCCTAGCAGTGTTTATTCGCGGCAAGGTGCCGCTCCTACGGTGTTTTGTGTGCAGTGCAGTCGCGGCAAGGTGCCGCTCCTACGGTGTTTTGTGTGCATTGACAGAAATCGAGTCATACATACAATGTACATATGATTATGTTTGAGTGGGACTCAGCCAAGGCAGCCTCCAACCGAAAGAAGCATGGCGTTTCTTTTGAAGAGGCGCAGTCGGTCTTCTATGACGAATTTGCCGTCCAATTCTTTGACGGTGAGAGTGCAGAAATGGAAGACCGCTTCCTTATGCTTGGGCTAAGCAGTAACGCTCAATTGTTGATGGTTTGCCATTGCGAGCGACATGAAGGTAATGTCATTCGCATCATTTCTGCTCGCAGAGCCACAAAGAACGAAAGCCAGTTTTACCAAGGTGCCGTGCCATGAAAGCTGAATATGACCTCTCAAAAATGAAGTCCCGCAAGAACCCTTATGCAGCGAAGCTCAAGCAACCTGTCACCATGCGCCTGAGTGGAGATGTCATTGGTTACTTTAAAGAAATGGCAAACGAAGCTGGCGTGCCTTATCAGAGTCTCATCAATCTGTATTTGCGAGATTGCGTTGCACACCACAGAAAAATAGACATTTCATGGCAGGCAGCACCCAAATCGCTTGCTCAAGGCAGTGTGAATGCCTCTTAGCTAGGGTGTTTTGTAAAAAGTTTACCTATACTGCCGCCAGTGTTGGCGGTTTTATTGTTCGTATCGAGAGGTGTAGGTCGTGGACGATATTGATGTGCAAGAAACACAGGAATGGTTGGATGCCATGGAGTCGCTGGTGCGGCACGGCGGTAAAGATCGCGCTGCATTTATTCTCTACACCTTGGCAGCAAAAGCCTACGAGCAGGGCTTAAAACTGCCCTCGGCCATCACCACGCCCTATCGCAACACCATTCATTTTACCGATGAAAAACGCATGCCTGGCGATGTGTTCATCGAACGCCGTATTCGTTCGTTAATTCGCTGGAATGCGATGGCCATGGTGATGCGCGCTAATAAACGCGAAAGCGGTTTGGGTGGCCACATTGCTACTTTTTCTTCAGCAGCAATGCTGTATGACATCGGCTTCAATTATTTTTTTCGCGGCGGTGAAAAAGCCGATTTAATTTATTACCAAGGTCACAGTGCGCCGGGGATTTACGCGCGTTCGTTTTTAGAGCGTCGTTTAACCGAAGAACAGTTGGATAATTTTCGCCGTGAAGTGAATGGCGGCGGGCTGTCTTCTTATCCGCACCCGCATTTAATGCCGGATTACTGGCAGTTTCCTACCGTCTCCATGGGGCTGGGGCCGATTCAGGCGATTTATCAAGCGCATGTGATGAAATACCAACATTTACGCGGCTTGGTGGATCAAGGTGATCGGCGCGTCTGGGCATTTTTAGGTGATGGTGAGTGCGACGAGCCGGAATCTTTAGGTTCGATTTCTTTGGCAGGGCGCGAAAAACTCGACAATTTAATTTTCGTGATCAACTGTAATTTGCAAAGGCTGGATGGCCCTGTACGCGGTAACGGAAAAATTGTACAGGAGTTGGAAGGTGTATTCCGTGGTGCCGGTTGGAATGTTATTAAAGTGTTGTGGGGCAGGCTGTGGGATCCGCTATTAGAAAAAGATAAAACGGGCTTGCTGCAAAAACGCATGGACGAAGTGTGCGATGGCGAATTGCAAAACTATAAAAATATGGGTGGCGCTTACACGCGCGAACATTTTTTTGGCAAATACCCTGAGCTGTTGAAACTGGTTGAAGATTTATCCGATAACGATATTGCTGAACTCAATCGCGGTGGGCATGACCCCTACAAAATGTATGCCGCGTATTGGGAAGCTGTAAACAATAACGGTGGCAAGCCGACGGTGATTCTCGCGCAAACTGTAAAAGGTTATGGCATGGGAACATCGGGTGAAGCGACCAACGATACGCACGCCGTTAAAGAGTTGGACGAAAAAAATCTGCATTTATTTCGTGATCGTTTTGATATTCCTCTTTCAGATGAGGAATTGGAAAACATCCCGTTTTATTTGCCGCCAGAAGATAGCCCGGAAATGGAATACATGCGCGAGCGCAGGCAGGCCTTAGGCGGTAATTTGCCTGCTCGCCGCGCACAAGCAGATGAAGCATTAGTCATTCCACCACTTTCAGATTTTGAACCAATTTTAGCGGGCAGTGGCGGTCGTGCAATTTCTACCACGATGGCTTTTGTGCGTTTGTTATCCATTTTGGTGAAAGATAAAAATATCGGTCAACGCGTGGTGCCTATCGTGCCGGATGAAGCGCGCACTTTTGGTATGGAAGGGATGTTTCGCCAACTCGGTATTTATTCGCCGATCGGTCAAAAATACACGCCGGTTGATGCCAGCCAAATGCTTTACTACAAAGAATCTAAGCAGGGACAAATTTTAGAAGAAGGCATTAACGAAGCCGGTTCGATGGCAGCGTGGATGGCGTGTGCGACTTCCTACAGTACGCACAATTATCCGTTGGTGCCATTTTTTATTTACTACTCCATGTTTGGTTTTCAACGCTTTGGTGATTTGGCGTGGGCAGCCGGTGATAGCAGTTGTCGCGGCTTTTTAATTGGCGGCACAGCGGGTCGCACCACATTGGCGGGTGAAGGTTTGCAGCACCAAGATGGCCACAGTTTGATGCTGGCAGCCACCATTCCTAACTGCGTGACTTACGATCCGTGTTACGCCTATGAAATGGCAGTGATTATTCATCGCGGTTTGCAAGAGATGATGGTGGAGCAAAAAAATTGCTATTACTACATCACCGCGATGAATGAAAACTACGAGCAACCGGCTATGCCTGCCGGCGTAGAAGAAGGCATTGTGCGTGGTATGTATTGCTTGCATCGCGCTGAAAAATCACAAGTACAGTTATTGGGTTCTGGCACTATTTTGCGTGAAGTTGAAGCGGCTGCTGTTATTTTACTCGAGCAGTTTTCTATTGCGGCCAATGTGTGGAGTGTGACCAGTTTTAATGAATTGTGTCGTGATGGTTTTGAAACGGAGCGCTGGAATCGATTAAATCCAACGGCTACGCCACGCGTTGCTTATGTGGAATCTCAGTTAGCTAATGAGCAGGGGCCTGTGGTTGCTGCGACAGATTATATGAAGTTGTATGCGGGGCAAATTCATGCGTGGGTGCCTCATCGTTATGAAGTATTGGGAACCGACGGTTTTGGACTCAGCGATACACGCGCCAGTTTGCGACAGCATTTTGAAGTGGATCGCTCTTATATCGTGTTGGCAACACTGCACGCTTTGCAAAAAGAAGGCAAAGTCAAAGCGGATGTCGTTGAAAAAGCGCGTGTTCAATTTTCAATTGCGGCAGATAAAAAACCGCCGCTATACAGTTGAGGTGAGATCGTGGCAAAAGAGTCGGTAGCTATTCCAGATCTCGGTAATGCTGATGATGTGGAAGTCATAGAATTAAGCGTAAAAGTGGGTGATACCGTTGCTGTCGATCAATCATTGATTGTATTAGAAAGCGCAAAAGCCACCATGGAAGTGCCGAGTTCTGCAGCAGGAAAAGTGCTGGCACTGACGGTAAAAGTAGGGGACAAAGTCACCAGCGGCACCGTGATTGCTGAAATTGAAACCACGGCGAGTGCCGAGCCTGCACCAACAAGCGCTGCACCTGCACCAGCCGTAGCTGAAGAAAAAGTAGAAAAACGCGTAGAGCCTGTTGTTGCAAAACAGCCTGTTGCAACGCTGCCTACTGCAATGCCTTCTACAGAACAGCCGCAAGCCAATTCAGTAAAAACAACCAAATCAACCACGGAAATTTATGCAGGCCCTGCGGTGCGACAGTTGGCGCGTGAGTTGGGTGTCGAGTTGCACGATGTACAAGCCAGCGGGCCGCGCGGGCGTATGACGCAGGATGATGTGCGTCGTTATGTCAAACATTTGGTAGGAAAAATGGCGACGGTAGGTGCTGCGGTACAAGGCAGCGGCATCCCACCGATTCCCGCTGTCGATTTCAGTAAGTTTGGTGAAATTGAATTGTTGCCGATGACGCGTGTCGACAAAATTACGCGCGACAATATGCATCGCTCGTGGGTTAATTTACCGCATGTCACGCAATGGGATGAAGCGGATGTCACGGATCTCGAAGAGTTTCGTGCGGACATGAAATCCGATATGGAAAAACGAAAAATAAAACTAACGCCGTTGGCTTTCTTGTTGAAAGCGGCATCTAACGCATTGCGCGAATATCCAAAATTTAATCGCTCACTGCATGAAGATGGCGAACACTTTGTGCAGAAAAGTTATGTGCATATCGGCATCGCAGTTGATACGCCCATGGGTTTAATGGTGCCAGTGATTCGTGATGTCGATAAAAAAGGCTTGTGGGATTTGGGCGCAGAAGTTGCGCAGATGTCTGAAAAAGCGCGCAATGGCAAATTAATGCCGGCGGATATGCAAGGTGGCTGCTTCACAATTTCCAGCTTGGGCGCAATGGGCGGTAATGGTTTTACGCCTATCATCAATGCGCCGGAAGTGGCGATACTCGGCGTATCCAAAACACAAATGAAGCCGATGTGGAACGGCAAAGATTTTGCGCCGCGCAAAATGCTGCCATTAACTTTGTCTTACGATCATCGTGTGATTAACGGTGCAGACGCAGGACGCTTCTTCACTTTTCTGGTGGAAGAAATGTCGGATATTCGGCGTTTGGTGTTGTAGTAATTTAGTAGCTATTTATTCAGCAATTATTTGTTTAAGAGCAGCGCAGCTTCTTTCGCAAAATAAGTCAGCACTGCATCAGCACCAGCGCGTTTGAACGCGAGCAGTGATTCCAAAATCACTGCTTCACGCGCCAACCAGCCCTTTTCAAATGCCGCGCAATGCATCGCGTATTCACCGCTCACTTGATAAACAAAAGTCGGCGCTTTCAATTCATCTTTCACGCGGCGCACTACATCCAAATACGGCATCCCCGGCTTCACCATGATGATGTCGGCGCCTTCAGCGAGATCCAACGCACATTCGTGTAGCGCTTCATCGCTGTTGGCGGGATCCATTTGGTAGCTGTATTTATTGCCTTTGCCTAGATTGCCTGCCGAGCCAACCGCATCGCGAAACGGCCCGTAATAACTGGATGCATATTTGGCGGAGTAGGCGAGGATGGCGGTGTTCACAAAACCGTTGCTTTCCAACACGCGACGCACTTCGCCGATACGACCGTCCATCATGTCAGATGGCGCAACCACATCAGCACCAGCAACGGCGTGTGATAGCGCTTGTTTGACCAATGCTTCCACGGTGGCATCGTTCAACACATAACCGTTTTTATCGATCAAGCCGTCTTGACCGTGCGTGGTGAACGGATCGAGCGCCACATCCGTAATCACACCGAGTTCCGGCACCGCATTTTTCAGTGCGATAACGGCGCGTTGTGCGAGACCGTCAGGATTCCACGCTTCGCGTGCGTCGAGTGATTTAGCAGAAGCTGGCGTGACCGGAAATAAAGCAATCGCAGGAATGCCTAATTTATAAAGCTGCTTGGCTTCTTTGACTAACAGGTCAATGGATAAACGCTCAATGCTCGGCATGGAAGCAATCGCTTCGCGCTGATTTTTTCCTTCCAAGACAAACATCGGATAAATCAAATCTTTAACGCTCAATACATTCTCACGCACCAAATCGCGTGCAAACGAATTGGCGCGCAAACGGCGCAAGCGTGTGTGAGGGTATGCCGTGCGCGTTGGTTGGAAAGCCATGATTTACCCCTTCAAGTTGGCGAACACTTTTTCAGCCGCGTGAATGGTTTTTTCAATATCGGCATCGGTGTGTGCGCTGGACATGAATGCTGCTTCGTAACTGGCGGGCGCGAGATAAACGCCTGCTTGCAACATGCCGTGAAAGAAACGGTTAAAGCGTTGTGTGTCGCAAGCCATTACTTGTTGATAATTGCTCACGGTTTTTTCTGTTGTGAAAAATAATCCCCACATACTGCCCACATGATTGCTGGTTAGCGGAATGCCTGTTTTTTCAGCGGCGGTACGCAAGCCGCGTACCAGTGCGTCTGTTTTTGCAAACAGTGGCGCGTAAAAGTTATCTTGCGAAATGATATCGAGTGTCGCCAATCCCGCTGCCATCGCTACCGGATTGCCAGACAGCGTGCCCGCTTGATACACAGGGCCGAGTGGCGCAATTTTTTCCATGATGGCGCGCTTGCCGCCAAAAGCACCGACCGGCATGCCGCCGCCAATCACTTTACCCAAGCAAGTGAGATCCGCTTCGATGCCGTAAAAACCCTGCGCGCCTTGCAAACCTAAACGAAAGCCAGTCATCACTTCGTCGATGATAAAAACGCTGCCGTATTGCGTGCACTGTGCGCGAATTTCTTCCAGAAATCCTGCGACAGGTGGAATGCAATTCATGTTGCCCGCGACGGGTTCCACAATCACACAAGCGATTTGTTCGCCGTATTGTGCAAACGCATCGCGCAGGCCATTGATGTCGTTGTAGGTAAGCGTCAGTGTGTGATCAGCGAGTGCTGCAGGAACGCCGGGGGAGCTGGGTACGCCGAGCGTAAGCGCGCCGCTGCCTGCTTTGACGAGCAGCGAATCGGAGTGGCCGTGATAGCAGCCTTCAAATTTAATAATTTTGTCGCGACCGGTGTAGCCGCGCGCTAAACGAATTGCACTCATGGTGGCTTCGGTGCCGGAGCTCACCATGCGCACCATGTCCATGTTGGGCATGATGGAACAAATTTTTTCCGCGAGTTCAATTTCAATTTCTGTCGGCGCGCCGAAACTTAATCCGTCGCGCATTTTTTTCTCAACCGCCGCTAACACTTGCGGGTGTGCGTGACCGGCAATCATCGGCCCCCAGCTCAACACATAGTCGATGTATTGTTTGCCGTCTGCATCCCACAAATAAGCACCGTTGGCGCGTTTAATGAAAACGGGTGAGCCGCCGACAGCGCGAAAAGCACGCACGGGTGAATTCACGCCGCCAGGAATACTGCGCGCCGCGCGAGAAAATAAATCTTCAGAATGCGTCATAAGTGTGCTCATTAAACAGCGCGGTGTAAGCTCGCGCTTGTGCTGCGATATCGGGTGCGAAAAATAAATCGCCAACAACGGCGAGCATGTCTGCGCCTTCGCGTAAAACCATCGGCGCATTATCCAGCGTAATACCCCCTATCGCCACCACGGGAATACGCAACTGAGTTTTTGCGTCACGCAAAATTGATAAATCGGCTGACGGTGCAGATTGTTTAGTGTTGGAAGGAAAAAATCGTCCGAAGGCGACATAGTTCGCGCCGTCTCGCTCTGCTGCCTGCGCTAGCGCCAAGGAATCGTGGCAGGTGATACCAATGATGGCTTGATCGCCCAACACGCGCCGCGCTTCAGTGAGGGGTAGATCGTCTTGCCCCAGATGCACGCCGTCAGCACCGACGGTTTGTGCCAGCGCAACATCGTCGTTGATGAGCAGACTTGCTTGATAGCGATGACAAAGAACCAATAGCTGCTTGGCATCTTGTTCGCGCTGCTTGGCGTTGCGCTTGCTGCGATATTGCACCCAGCGGCAGCCACCAGAGAGCGCGGCTTCAACAGCAAAAAATAATTGATCGTCCAATGTGTCGTCAGTAATAGCGTAGAGACCGTGATAGCGCAGCATGATGATGTTTTTCCTGTCGGGCTATAATCGCCGTTCGAATCACGAGCCATTATCGCCCATGAAAAAAATTGTTTCAGCCAGCCCAGACAGCGATATGCAGGTCTATTGGCGTTTATTGCGCTACACCAAACCGGTTTTGGGTTTGTTTGCTATCAGCATGGTGGGTTTTGTTGCATTTGGATTGCTGCAGCCGTTGTTGCCGGAATTGTTAAAGCAAATGGTGAAAGCGATTGAAGTGAAAGATGTGTCGCATCGCTGGCAATTGCCACTGATGGCTGTGGGAATTTTTGCCGCACAAGGTGTTGCATCCTTTATTGGTAATTATTTTATGGCACAAGTTGCTGGTGCGATTGTGCGCAATATCCAGATAGAGATTTTTAATAAATTAACCATACTGCCATCAAGTTATTTTGATACCACACCCGCCGGACAAAGTATTGCGCGTATTACTAGCAGTGTAGGTATGGTCACCGGCGCAATCACCAGCGCAATCATTATTGTGATTCGTGAAGGTACAGTAGTGATCGGCATGATTGGTTATATTTTTTATCAAAATTGGATGCTGTCTCTGGCATTCGTGGTTATCGCACCGATCATCGGTTTACTGGTGCGTTATGTGGGAGGTCGTTTCCATAAAATCAGTCACAAAATGCAGGATGTCGCCGGTGATACTTTACAAGTGGCGGGTGAAATGATTCATGGGTATAGAGTCATGCGTAGCTTTGGCGGTGAAACTTATGAAAAAAATCGCTTTGCTGATGCTACGCATCGCAATTTTTTGCTGTATATGAAAATGCAAAAAGTGGCAGCATTAAATACACCCGTGATGCAGCTAATTGTTTCGCTGGCGATTGCAGGAATTCTTTACATGATTCTAAGCCCTGCCATGTTGGAGAAATATAGTACGGCGGATTTGGTGGCCTACCTCACGGCAGTGGCGATGCTGCCAAAACCCATTCGCCAATTGAGTGGCACCAATGGCGCGATTCAAAAAGGTATTGCCGGTGCACAGAAAATTTTTGAAATTTTGGATATGCAGGCAGAGCACGATGAAGGTACTGTTTTATGTTCGCGTGCAAAGGGCGATATCGAGATTCGTGGTTTAAGTTTTTCTTATCAAGGTGCGCAAGATTTGGCGTTGAAAAATATCCAAGTCACTATTCCTGCGGGGAAAACGGCAGCACTGGTAGGTCGTTCCGGTAGCGGCAAATCTACTTTAGCGAGTTTGCTACCGCGCTTTTATGATTACGAACAGGGCGAAATTTTGTTGGACGGTGTGCCGATTAAACAGTACACCTTGGCAAGCTTGCGTCAGCAAATCGCTTCCGTTACGCAGCATGTGGTGTTGTTTAACGATACGGTGGCTAACAATATCGCTTACGGCGATTTGGCGGGTATGCCGCGTGAAAAAATTCTCGCAGCTGCACAAGCGGCGAATGCGATGGAGTTCATCGAGAAATTACCGCACGGCTTGGATACAGAAATTGGTGAAAATGGTTTGCAGTTATCGGGCGGTCAGCGCCAGCGTTTAGCGATTGCGCGTGCATTGTTAAAAGATGCGCCAGTGTTAATTTTGGATGAAGCAACTTCGGCGCTGGATAATGAATCGGAAGCAAAAATTCAGCAGGCGTTAGAACGCGTGATGGAAAATCGAACCACTTTGGTTGTCGCGCATCGTTTATCCACCATTGAAAACGCCGATTTAATTTTGGTCATGGATCATGGCAATATTTTGGAACGCGGCACCCACGCTGAATTGTTGGCACAGGATGGATACTACGCGCGACTTTATCGTTCAGGATTTGATGAGGTAGGTTGAGCTACGCGATATGCTGGTGATGTAATTTCTCTAGCTACAAAAGCCCATAACATGGCAGGAATAACAAATTTAATCTGCTCGAAAAAATAAAGTGCTGCAGTTAGCGGATAGTGCTGCAGAAATATAAGAGAAGCTTTGGTGGTTTTATCTTGTTGTATTGCGGTGAGGATTTTGTTTCCTGTTTCATCAAGTTGATTGATGTCTTTAAACCATGTGGGTGCATATATATGTAGCCAACTTTGGCTTTCTATAAGTATTGCACCTGCACATAAAAGCAGGGCGCTTACACCTAGACTGGTTGGCCGTGCAATAACCCGATAAATGGCAATACAGAAGGCTGGAAAAAGCATGATGAGATAACTTAGCCAGTAGTTTGGAATGCAAATTAGCATCAGCGTTATAAAGAGAGCAAAAAAACTAATATCATGCGAAGCGGAGCGATATTTAATCGTGATCAGCAGGCTGATGCCTAACAGTATGAATCGGTAAAACTGAAATGCAATTTGCGCAAAGTTTAGATTTTGAGTCAGTCTAAATAATTCACTACCAAAACTGAGACTAAATTGAACGGGAGCAACTTTTTCTTGGAAGAGAAGCGTAAAAATATTTTTGGCGTAGAAAATATTTTCATCGATACCGAAGAGTGCTAGGGCTATCAATGAAAATAAAAGGGTCGACAGCAGAAAAGTTGGGATTGTTTTCTTTATTGTAGGTGTTCGCAGCAATAGTGCGGCCATAAAAGCTGGATATATTTTTGTTGCAGCTAAATATCCTATGGTTGTCGCTGATAGCCTTGGGTGCTTTCGTAAAGAAAAAAACTGGTGTTAAGAAAACAAAAATTGGAATTTCGTAGTTGGCATTGAGTATGCAGTCCCAAAAAGCGGGGTTGGATGTGGCTATGACGCTCGACAATGTAAATACTAAAAAAATATTTGTGATGGGCTGCTGGTGCTTGTTCATGGTCAAGCAGATTGAAGTTATTAGTATTAGGCATGCGGCTAAGTAGCTAATAATCATGGAGGTTCTGAGTGGGCGTAGTGTTTCTGGTGTCCAGTGATTTACAAAAGGTAGTATTTGAAGCTGGAAGGCGGGTGGGAATTTGAACACAGGTGCCATTGGGTAATAGGTTGAGGCAAAGGTTTCGCCTTGTGCTGGACGCTTATATAGCTGTTTCGTTTCCTGATATTGTTTTGCCGCATCAACATAAAAATTGAAGTCTGTATAAAACTGTGGCGTTCCAGATGTTTTTTCCATTGCAGCTATGTAAGAAAGCTTGTTTGTGCAGTGAGCAATAGAAAGTAATAAGCTGATAAACGCAAGACAACACAGAATCAGTGTCGATAGTTTTTTTAGTTGCTGCATATCTTAAAAGAGTTATATTTTTTATAGATTGGTATTTTCTGTTCCGCCATCCACTTGCAGATCTTTTCCCGTCACCCAACGGGCAGCGGGTGAGGCGAGATACAGCGCAGCCATGGCGATATCTTGCGGTTTGCCGAGGACTTGCATGGGTGTCAGTTTGCGCATTTTTTCGCGGTTATCGGTATCAATAAACGCTTCCAACGCTTCCGTCATGATGGAGCCGGGGCTGATGACATTGACGCGCACATCAGGTGCTAATTCTGCTGCCATCATTTTGGTTAAATGAATTAAGCCTGCTTTGACTGTGCCGTAGGAAGTAAATAATGGCTGCACTAAACGACCGGCAGCCGAGGCAATGTTGATGATATTGCCGCGACTGGCGCGCAAATGCGGCAGTGCGTATTGCGATAATAAAAATGCGCTGGTGAGATTGAAATCCAAAGCGCGGCGAAAAGATTCTGCGCTGATTTTTCCCATTGGTTTTGGCATTGTGCCGCCGGCATTGTTCACCAAAATATCAATGCGCTTGAAATGCTCTACTGTGGTGATAACCAATTGCTGCAGTTGTGCATCAACCAAAACATCACACTGCACGCCGAGTGCATTGCCACCAAAAGTTTTGGCTTGCGTGACCACTGCATCTAAATCCGCTTGTGTGCGCGCAGCAAAAACCACCGTTGCGCCCGCTTCAGCAAAGGCAAGGCCGATGGCTTTGCCGATGCCTTTGCCGCCACCGGTGACGATGGCGACTTTTCCTTTCAGTGAGAACTGTTCAGCGAGCATGGCGTACTCCTCGTTACAGGATTATTTTGCGTTACAACACCATTTCCGCAAATTGACGAATGCGGCTGACATCGGCATTTGG
Organism: Pseudomonadales bacterium; assembly: GCA_041395665.1. Taxonomy (NCBI): domain Bacteria; kingdom Pseudomonadati; phylum Pseudomonadota; class Gammaproteobacteria; order Pseudomonadales; species Pseudomonadales bacterium. Next base: position 86,247 of record JAWLAB010000002.1, on the reverse strand, counting down.
ATCGTCGGTGCGGCTGATCATGATGGTAGTGACTTGTGATTTTTTCCAATCGGTAATGCGTTCTTTGATGCGATCGATGGAGCCCGAGAGAGAAATTTCATCCGCTAATGCATCGGGCACCGCTTCAAACGCGCCCATGTGATCGCCAGCGAGATATTTGTCTTGCACTTCCTGTACATCAAAACCCATGCGTTCCATCAAATTTTTGTGGAAGTTTTCATCTTTCGCGCCCATGCCGCCGACATACAGTGCCAACATCATCTTGGTGGGGAACAGCGCGTCTTTGAGGTTGTCGTTGACATTCACTTGCACCATCGCCGCAATTTCAAAATTGTCGGGTTTGTTTTTCAACGATTCGTCAAAAATGTTCATGCGATACGGCGACACAAAAATAGGAAACCAACCGTCAGCAATTTGTGTGGCGAGCTCAATATTTTTAGGGCCTTCCGCACCCATAAAAACAGGGATATGTGGGCGCAGTGGATGCGTGATGGATTTCAGCGGTTTGCCCAAGCCCAGTGAGTTTGCGCCTTGGAAAGGTAGTTGATATTGGTTGCCTTGAAATTGTAGCGGCTGTTCGCGCTTGATCACTTGGCGAAAAATATTCATCCATTCTTTGGTGCGTTCCAAAGGTTTTTTGAAACCTTGCCCGTACCAACCTTCCACCACTTGTGGGCCGGAAACGCCGATGCCCAATTGAAAGCGGCCGTTGGACAAATGATCCATCGTCAATGCCGTCATCGCAGCGCAAGTGGGCGTGCGTGCAGAAATTTGCATCACCGAAGTGCCGAGTTTGATTTTACTGGTGTGTGAGCCGAGCCAAGCCAGCGGTGAAACGCAATCAGAACCGTAAGCTTCTGCTGTCCAAATGGAATCGTAGCCAAGATTTTCTGCTTCTTTCGCAATTTCAATGCCAGGGTAAGGGTTGCGGTTCCAGTAACCGAGATGTAAACCAAGTTTCATAAAAAATACCTCTAAAGTGAAAATAAAAATTAAAATTTACGGTAATCAGTATTTGTTAGCAGAATCGGATGAGCTGGCTAAGTTATCAAAACGCGTGAAGCGATCTTGAAACGCGAGCTTGAAATCGCCGATGGGGCCATTGCGGTGTTTGCCGATAATGATTTCTGCTGTGCCTTTGTCCGGCGACTCTGGGTTATATTTTTCGTCGCGATAAATAAACATGATGAGATCCGCATCCTGTTCGATGGCGCCGGAATCACGCAAGTCGGCATTGGTGGGTCGTTTGTTGGGGCGGCTTTCTACGGCGCGGTTGAGCTGTGAGAGTGCGATCAACGGGCAATTAAATTCTTTGGCGATTGCTTTCAGTGAGCGCGAAATTTCCGAGACTTCCGCTGTTCTGCCTTCAGAAGCGCTGGGTGCGCGCATCAATTGCAAATAATCCACAACGACCAAGCCAATCTGGCCGTGATCGCGCTCTAGTTTGCGAATTCGTGCGCGCATTTCTGCGGGAGAAATAGCTGGCGTGTCATCAATAAACAATGGGCGATCTTGTATTTTGACCATGGCGGCAGATAGCTTCTCCCACTCGTCTAGTTCTAATTTTCCGTTGAGCATGTGTCCTTGGTTGATGCGCCCGACAGAGGACAACATACGGAAAATGATAGAGCGTGCTGGCATTTCCAAGCTAAAAATCAGCACGGGCTTTTCTTGACGCAACAAAATATTTTCAGCGAGATTTACAGCCAATGCTGTTTTGCCCATTGAGGGGCGCGCAGCAAGAATGATGAGGTCTGCGGGTTGCAGTCCAGCTGTCATTTCGTTCAGTTTGTAAAAGCCTGTATCTAGACCGGTGATCGCGCTGTCAGATTGAGACAACTCACTGATGCGTTGTAGTGCATCTGACAGCAATACATTTGCTGTGGTGAAGCCACCTTCATTGGGGCGTTGCTCAGCAAGGTCTGCGATACTTTTTTCCGCTTCCGCCAAGATGTCGCCGCTGTCGCGACCATCCGGTGTATAGCCGCGATCGGCGATAGTGTGCGCGGTGCGAATGAGTTGGCGCAACACGGAGCGTTCGCGCACGACATTGGCGTAAGTCAGCAGGTTGGCTGTGCCTGGGGTGTGTCGTGCGAGTTCAGCGAGATGCGCAATGCCGCCGACTTTGCTGAGTTCGCCGCTTTGATCTAACAGCTCGGAAACGGTGACGATGTCCAGCGGCTTGCTGTTTTCCGACAGCCGCATCATGGTGGTGAAAATCAGGCGGTTGTCTGGGTTGTAGAAGTCGCGCGCTTGCAGCACTTCTAGCACTTGATCAAAACTTTGGTGATCGATCAGCAGGCCGCCAATCACGGCTTGTTCGGCTTCTAGCGAGTGCGGCGGTGTGCGCAGCAGTGCGCTGTCAGCGGTGCTGTCACTGCCGGTGATGGCTGTGTCGAAACTGGTGGTCATGCGGTGTGGTTTCCCTGAAAAAGCGCAGTCCCAAAAACAAGACAGGCACCCGAGAGTGCCTGTCTTTATACCCTAAATTGCCGTTGCCAATCACTCAGCAATAACAACAACCTTCACGGCTTGCATCACATCGCTGTGCAGTTGGATGTCGATTTCAAACTCACCCACTTCACGCAGAGGACCGTTAGGCATACGCACTTCGTTTTTGCCTGTCGCGTGACCGGCTTTGGTCAACGCTTCCGCAACATCGCGCGTACCGATAGAGCCGAACAGCTTGCCTTCATCACCCGCGTTAGCGGCGATGGTGATGCTCACTGTCGCCAATACTTCAGCGCGTTTTTGTGCTTCAGCGAGTTTGGCAGCGGCAGCAGCTTCCAATTCAGCGCGACGGGTGGCGAAATCAGCGATGTTGCTCGCTGTGGCCGGAATCGCTTTGCCAAACGGGAACAGAAAGTTGCGCGCGAAGCCAGGCTTCACATTGACTTGAGTGCCTACGCCACCGAGGCGACCCACTTTATCCAGCAGAATAACTTGCATGTGTGTGTCTCCTTATCTGAAATGTTGATCGGTGTAAGGCAGCAGAGCCAAGTAGCGTGCGCGCTTGATGGCTGTGGCCAACTGGCGCTGATATTTGGCGCTAGTACCGGTGATGCGGCTAGGAACGATTTTGCCGGTTTCGGTGATGTACGCTTTGAGCACATCGAGATCTTTGTAATCGATCTCTACGGTCTTCTCAGCGGTGAAGCGGCAGAACTTGCGGCGACGAAATTGCTGTTGTTGGCGTGACATAGTCTGTTTCTCCCTTATTCAGCGTCGTCGCTGTCGTCAGCGGCGTCGTCATCTTGTGCTGCTTCAGCGCGTGGAGCGCGGGCAGGCTGTTCAGCCTTGCGGCGGCGATCTTCGTTTTCAGCTTTCATGATCAACGATTCGTCGAGCACAGCTTCGTCACGGCGCATCACCATGTTGCGCAACACAGCATCGTTGTAGCGGAAGTTGGTGGTCAGTTCATCCAGTGCTGCTTGGCCACACTCGATGTTCATCAGGATGTAATGCGCTTTATGAATGTCGTCGATCGGGTAAGCCAGTTGACGGCGACCCCAGTCTTCTAAGCGATGGATTTTGCCGCCGGTGGCTTCGATAGCGCTTTTGTAGCGATCGACCATGCCGGGGACTTGTTCGGATTGATCTGGATGAACCAGAAATACGACTTCGTAATGTCTCATGGATGACTCCTTGTGGATTAAGCCCCCCAGCGAGGCTGGTGGAGCAAGGGAACCGTTGTTGGCAAACAGCGCCTAGCAAACGGGGCGGCAATTCTAGGGGAAGGCATGGCGCATTACAACCGCGCCGATAGACCGCCGCGAGGGCGAAGGACTATCATGCCGCACTAATTTCGAGTGCAGTTTTCGGCGGTGATTTTGCATGCGTGTGCTGGGCATAGAAACTTCTTGTGATGAGACCGGCGTTGCTGTTTACGACAGCGAGCAGGGCTTGCTCGCGGAAGCTCTGCACAGCCAAATCGCCATCCACAATGAATACGGCGGCGTCGTGCCGGAACTCGCCTCGCGTGACCATGTGCGCAAGTTGCAGCCCATGGTGGAAGAAGTGTTGGCGAAGGCAAATTGCACCAAGCAGGATATCCATGGTATTGCCTACACCGCAGGCCCTGGCTTGCTGGGCGCGCTGTTAGTTGGTGCCACTTTTGGGCGCACGCTGGCGTGGGCTTGGGGTGTGCCAGCCGTGGGTGTGCATCACATGGAAGGGCATTTGCTGGCGCCGATGTTGGAAACACCGGCACCGGCTTTTCCTTTTGTCGCGCTGTTGGTTTCTGGTGGTCACACGCAGTTGGTGGCTGTGCGGGGTATCGGCCAGTACCAGTTGTTGGGCGAATCGCTGGATGATGCCGCTGGTGAAGCTTTCGATAAAACCGCCAAATTATTGGATTTGGATTACCCCGGTGGCCCGCAGATCAGCAAGTTGGCGGAACGCGGCCAACCGGATCGTTTTGTATTTCCGCGCCCGATGACCGATCGCCCTGGATTGGATTTCAGTTTCAGCGGCTTAAAAACTTTTGCGCTTACCACCATTCGTCAGCATGCACAGGAAAATGGTTTGCCGGATGCGCAAACCGCTGCTGATATTGCGTGGGCGTTTCAGGAGGCGGTGGTGGATACGCTGGTGATTAAATGTCGCCGCGCCATCGAGCAGACTGGTATGCCGCGTTTAGTGATTGCCGGCGGTGTGAGTGCCAATCGCCGTCTGCGTGAAAAATTGCAGCAGGCCTTGTTGGGCAAAGCTGAAGTGTTTTATCCGCGTCCGGCTTTTTGTACCGATAACGGTGCGATGATTGCGTTCGCCGGTTGTCAGCGTTTGCTGGCAGGGCAATCGGAGCCGTTAACCATCAGTGCATTTCCGCGTTGGTCGCTGGAATCACTCCCCGCTATTTGATCGCGTATTTTAATAACGGTTTTAACAAACGAGAGTGTTATGGATATTGTTTACATTCGTGATCTGCGTATCGAAACCATCATCGGCATTTTTGCGTGGGAGCGCGAAGTGTTACAGGTGGTGAGTTTAGATTTAGAAATGGCGACTGACATTCGCGCCGCTGCCGAAAGCGATGACATCAGCGACGCGCTGGATTACAAAACCATTTCTAAGCGTCTGATTCAGTTTGTCAGCGAAAATCACTACCAATTACTTGAAGCTTTAGCCGAAGCGGTTGCCGATATCGTGCGCACAGAGTTCGGTGTGCAATGGTTGCGTTTGCGTATCAGCAAACCCGGTGCATTGCGCGGCGCGCAAGATGTGGGCTTAGTGATTGAGCGTGGAGAAAAACCAGCGTGAACAGGGTTTATCTCGGCCTAGGCAGCAATATTGAGCGTGAGCAACGCATCACAGCGGCGTTAGATGCACTGCAAAAACAATTCGGCCAGTTGGTAATTTCTTCCGTGTATGAAAGCGAAGCGGTGGGTTTTGCTGGCGATCATTTTCTCAACTTGGTGGTGGGAATTGATACGGTGATGAGCGTGGGTGAGCTCTCTACTTGTTTGCGTCATATCGAACATGAAAATGGTCGCGCGCGCAGTTCAGAACGTTTTGCCGCGCGCACACTGGATATCGACATCCTAACTTACGGCAACACGAGTGGAAAAATGGATGGCATTCAGTTGCCGCGCGATGAAATTTTGAAAAACGCTTTCGTATTGCTGCCCTTGGCGGAAATTGCTGGCGAAGAAATTCATCCCACAGAAAAACAGAGCTATGCCGCCTTGTGGCGCGCTTACAGCAAAGAGCAAAAATTATGGGCGATCGATTTTTCTTGGCGCGATAAAAAAATCAGCAGTGGGAAAGCGCTGTGAGCGAAGTCGTTTCTCTGTCGCAATTTAAGAAAGCGGCGCTGAAGAAAAAAGGCAAGCAATCAACTTTATGCGGCAACGGCTTTCACAGCTGGGAAGTGGTGAAAGACAGTGTGTTTGATGTGAAGCAGGGGAAGCTGGTAACGCAGTATCGCTGCAAGCGCTGTGGCGCGGAAAAGAACGAAGCGAAATAAGTCTGTGCAGGTGATGATGGAAGTAAATTGGGAAGCATGGGTTGGGCAGTCGCGGGATGCTTTGGTGCAGGTTGATGAACAATCTGCATTGCTGCTGCACAACGAAGTGTTGCCGCATTGGCAAGATCTAGTGGTGCGTGCTGCAACAGCAGGCTTTGATTTGCAGATCGCCAGCGCGTGGCGCGGTTTTGATCGTCAGCTAGCGATTTGGAATGGCAAGGCCTCAGGGCAGCGTCCGGTATTGGATGCCCAAAGCCAGCCGCTGGATATTGCCTGTTTGTCAGAGGATGAACTGTTGTTTGCGATGCTGCGCTGGTCCGCTATCCCCGGCTGCTCGCGTCACCATTGGGGCACGGACTTGGATGTGTACGACGCCGCTGCCGTGCCTGCAGACTACCGCGTGCAATTGACGCCGGATGAATGTGTAGGCACAGGGCCTTTTGCGAAATTTCACTGCTGGTTGGACGAGCAGCTACAAGAGCCGAACGCGGTTTTTTATCGCCCGTATCACACAGACTGCGGCGGCATTGCGCCTGAGCGCTGGCATTTATCCTGTAAACCAATTGCTGATCGCTACGAGCATTTATTGGATGAGAAAAAATTATTGGATTGGTTGATGGCGCAAGACATCGTGCTGAAAGAGCGCATTCGCGTACACTGGCGCGAAATTTTTCAACGCTTTGTGCAGATTCCTTGAGAAAGGGCGAGGAGTTTTTTGATGACTGTTGCACTGAAATCGGATGCTTTGTGGCAAGTGCTGCGTGAAGAAGCGCAGACCATCGCGGCGAGCGAGCCGGTGTTGGCGAGCTATATTCACAGCACGATTTTGCATCATCGCAATTTGGCGGAAGCGATCAGCTTTCATTTGGCGCGTTTGCTGGATAGCGCGGCTGCGCCCGCGTTGTTGTTGCGCGAAGTGTGTGCCGAAGCGTTGGAGCAAAATCCAGAAATTTTGCAGCAAATTTGTCGCGACATTGTCGCGTGCTACGAGCGCGATGCCGCTTGTGATCACTATTTAATGCCGCTGCTGTATTTCAAAGGCTTTCAGGCGTTGCAGTCGTATCGTATCGCGCATTGGTTGTGGCGGAACGATCGACGCTTGTTGGCGCTGCACATCCAAAGCCGTATGAGCGAAGTGTTTGCGGTGGATATTCATCCGGCTGCGGTGATTGGTTGTGGCATTTTGATGGATCACGCCACTGGTGTTGTGATCGGCGAAACTGCCATCGTCGAAGACGATGTTTCTATGTTGCACGAAGTGACATTGGGCGGCAGCGGTTTGGCGCGCGGTTGCCGTCGTCATCCCATCATTCGTCGCGGCGTATTGCTAGCCACGGGTGCAAAAATATTGGGGCCGATTGAGATTGGTGCAGGCGCAAAAATTGGTGGAGGCAGTGTGGTGTTGACCGATATTCCTGCACACACCACGGCAGCGGGTGTGCCAGCTAAAGTAGTCGGCGCAGCCAAAGTGACGCAGCCAGCGTTAGAAATGGATCAGGCTTTAGACGAACACGACGAGGAAAATAACGGTGACAAATGAGCAAGTACAGGGTTCCTGCAAACCGGGGCGAACGGGGATAGCACGCATCATTGCGGCGACGGGCTATTCTTGGGCGGGTTTTAAACAAGCATGGAAATGCGAAGCAGCGTTCCGCCAAGAATTGGTACTGACTCTGCTGTTGATACCAGCTGCCTTTTGGCTTGGCAGCAGTGCAATAGAAGTTGCATTGCTGATCGGCAGCTGTTTTGTGGTTTTAATCACGGAGCTGTTGAACTCGGCCGTGGAAGCGGTGGTGGATTTGGCGAGCCCTGAGCAACACCCATTAGCCGGCCAAGCAAAAGACATGGGCTCAGCAGCAGTATTTGTTTCACTGACGCTGGTGGCGTTAGTATGGGGCGCGTGTGCGTACCAACGATTTTTTGCCTGATCAGGTTAGGAGACCGATATGACTTCCTCCGTTGTTTTAACTGTCGCTGACTGGTGTATTTTGCTGGCAGGTCTCATTGTTCCATTTGTTTTTACGGTGTATGCCAAAGCCAATAAAGGCTTTGATAATGCCAAGCCGCGCGAGTATATGGCGCAGTTGGAGGGTGCGCGTAAACGCGCGTCGTGGGCGGTACAAAATGGCTACGAAACTTTTCCTCTGTTTGTCGCCGCCGTGTTATTGGCGGAACGCGCTGGTGTGGTGCAATCGACAGTCGATATGTTGGCAGTTGGGTTTGTTGTGAGCCGCGTGGTGTACGGTGTGTTGTATATGTTGGATCAAGCAACACTGCGCAGTGTGGTGTGGATGGCTTCAATGGTTTGTGTTGTTTCGCTATTTGTTTTTGCGGCTTGAAGTTTTTTAACAATTCATTCTAAAAAAATAGGAACTATCGTGGACGCAGGTCAAAGCGCTAAGCACATTACTATGCTGCAAAACATGGCGCAGCAGTTTGGTATGAAGGTGCAGGATCTTTTTTTTCAGGCAGCAGAAGCGCGCTTGCAAGAAATGATGGATGCAGCAAAAAGTAACGATGATCAATGGCTTTTGTTACAGATGCAAAGAGAATTGCGTCGTCAAAAATCAGCGATGGTGGCAGCGTTTAAGTTGAGTTTGTCTGAATGTTTTCAGTTATTTAGAAAAGATCAGCTGGGCGGTAAAGACACTAGCCAGCAAGATATGTCGCGTGACTTATCGCTGCTGGCAGATGATGAACTTGAACAAGATATTGCTATCTCTTCGATTGCTCGCCGTGCGGATACGCGCTTCTCAGAAGAGTTGTTTGGCCTAACGCAGCGCTTGGCTATTTTGCGTGGTGGAAAAAAATTACCCGATGATGGCAATCCGTTAGGGGCAAATCAGTTTGCGACGGCACTACAGGCAGAGTTGCAGTTATTGAAGTTAAATATTCGTTTTACGGTTATATTCTTTCGTGTTTTTGAGAAAATTTTATTGGAAAATTTGGGCGAGCTTTACCATTCGTCTAACGCCTATTTGAAACAACAAGGCGTACTGCCCAATTTACGCTTTGGTGCGGGTATTGTCAGATCAAGACCGGATGCAGCTAAAAAAACATCGACTACCGAAGAAAGTGCTGATGGTGCAGCCGCAGAGCAAGCAGAAGCCGGTGCGACGCCACAAAATACGGCTGAAGTTGTGCCGCATCCAGCGCGTTTAGAGCTGACTAAACGCGTTGAAATGGAAACGCTACAAAACCCTGCTTTTCAGCAATCTTTAGCGGCAGAGCGGCAGTTGTATGCGGATATCAGTCGCCTACAACAAGGTAATGTTGCCGAGTCAACGCATTCACCTTCTCCGCCTTCGCCGAACTCTCCAGGTTCTCCAAGTTCGCCTAGCTCGCAGCCCTCAGCAACGACAGCGCATCCACAGTTTTTTAGTCAGCCAGCTTTTGCAGGGGCGACAAACACGGCTGCTGCGGCCTGCTCATCCAGCGAAGTGGTAACGGCCTTGTCGCAGTTGCCTACGCTGCAACACGCTGAGGCATTGAGTAGCGACGCTGTGCCTCCTGCAATGACAGTGGAGCAGTATCAAGATGTTGCACGACAGATGCGCGAAAATTTGGGCGATGACAAGCGTATTGCCGAAGAGGATGGTCGCATCATCGACTTGGTGGGGATGATTTTTGAGTACATGTTGGGTGATAAACAATTGCCGGACGCAGTAAAAGCGGTACTCAGTTATTTGCACACGCCTTATCTTAAAGTGGCGTTTCTTGAAAGAAAATTGTTTGAAAAACCAGAGCATTCATCGCGCCAACTTTTAGATTGTTTGGCGGAGGCGGGGATGCGTTGGGTGAATACCGATGGCGACAGCCAATTCAAAGTATTCCCTAAAATTAAATCCATTATTCGTCGAGTTCTAACAGATTTTCACAGCGATACCAGCTTGTTTGATGAATTACTGTTAGAAATGCGCGAGTTTAATCAGAAGGTTGCTCGCAGCGTCGATGTTATGGAACGGCGCGCACGAGAAAAAGCTGAAGGTGAAGCCCGCTTGCGCGCAGTCAAACGACGCGTGCTGCATGAAGTGCGCACCCGTATGTCTGGGTATGATCTGCCCGCACACATCATTGTATTGTTGCTACACCCTTGGTTGGATTACTTAACTTTTATTTCATTGCGCTATGGCGAAGACTCTAGTCAGTGGCATGAAGGTGTGGGCGACATCAGTGAAATTATTTGGAGTGTGCAGGAAAAGTCAGATATCAACGAGCGCAATCGCTTGCTGATGATTCAAGAATCTTTATTGCATCGCGTGCAAACTGGTTTAGAAACCATTGCGCACGACCAAGTAAAAAGCAATAAATTATTAGAAGCGTTATCCAAATCCCAAATGCTGGTTTTACAAAGCTTGATTGCCGAACCGGTATCAGCAGAAAAACGCGCAGCAATGGAAGAAGAGGTCTGTGCTGATCTTATAGAGGTTGAGATTGATAAGGACGCGCTGACAAACGAAGAGCGAAATATGTTGGAGACGCTAAGCCAAGTTCCCATTGGTACATGGTTGGAGTTTGATCGTTTAAATGACAGCAGTGCAGTGCTGGCACGCGTCGCTTGGTTTAATCAACAAACAACCAATTTTATGCTGGTGGATCGCGGCGGAAAGCAGATTGCCATGAAAAATGGATTGGAGATTGCGCGAATGATTCTTGCGAGTCAGGCTCGAATAGTTGTCGAGTCAGGCAAGCCATTTTTTGAAAGAGCGTTAGAAAATATTTTGTCGCGCTTAAAATCCATTATGGCTAATTAAGAGAAAAAGTAGTCGTATTGATCGCGGTAACTCTTGAGGTTTTTTGAGGATGATTCAATGGATGATGACAGCAAACATTTAAATAGGCGCAAACATCCTCGTCATGCACTGCATGATGCCGTGCGTGTTATTGATAGAGTCACAGGGCAGTCCGTGGGTACTCTGGCTAATCTATCGCTTGATGGATTGATGTTGGTGAATAACGATCCGCTGAATGCTGATTGCTTGTACCAGCTAAAAGTGTCAGTCAATGGCAGTGTGATTGGCGATGACGCAAATAAAACTTACGAATTGCATGTGGGCGTGGATTGCTTGTGGAATAGCCCCGCCGCCTCCGTAACGGCTGCTGCGTATTGGTCCGGCTGTCAGATTATCGATGTGTCTGATGAAGATTTAGCCGTGATACAGCGTGTGGTTGATGTGTTGGCAGAAGACAGCTAAGGCAGCTGCCAGTTGATCGCTGATACGCCGTGTTGCTGCAAATAACGATTTGCCTGCGAAAAATGCCCACAGCCAATAAAACCGCGATACGCAGAAAGCGGTGAAGGGTGCGGCGCGGTGAGCACCAAATGTTTTTTGCGATCAATCAGCGCGCCTTTTTTTTGCGCATGACTGCCCCACAATAAAAACACCAAATGCTCACGCTGCGCATTGAGCAGAGAAATAATTTTATCGGTAAATAATTCCCAGCCTTTGCCTTGATGCGAACCCGCTTGGCTGTGCTCCACCGTGAGTGTTGCATTGAGTAATAGCACACCTTGATCGGCCCACGCGGTGAGATCCCCATGTGCGGGTGGATCAATATGCAAATCGCGTTTTATTTCAGCAAAAATATTCACCAGTGACGGCGGCTGCTTCGTACCAGCTAACACAGAAAAGCAAAGACCGTGTGCCTGCTGTGGGCCGTGATACGGATCTTGTCCGAGTATCACCACTTTTACCGCAGAAAAAGGCGTGTGATTGAGTGCGTTAAACCATTGTGAGCCTGCTGGGTAAATGGTTTTCCTTGCTGCTTTTTCTGCGGCGAGAAACGCGCGCAGTTGTTGCATATAAGGCGCATCAAACTCCGATTGCAGAAGTTGCCGCCATTCTGCGTCGAGTTGAATGCTGCTCACAGGTGTAAAACAATCAGTGTTGTGGACGCATGTGAGGGAATAACACGACATCGCGAATGGAGGGCGAATCCGTCAGCAGCATCACCAGTCGATCAATACCGATACCTTCGCCTGCCGTTGGCGGCAAGCCGTATTCTAATGCAGTGATGTAATCCGCATCGTAGTGCATAGCCTCTTCATCACCTGCGTCCTTGTCTTCCACTTGTTTGCGGAAGCGTTCGGCTTGGTCTTCGGCGTCGTTTAACTCGGAAAAGCCGTTGGCAATTTCTCGGCCGCCAACAAAAAATTCAAAGCGATCCGTGACAAACGCGTTGTTGTCATTGCGGCGCGCCAGTGGTGAAACTTCAGTCGGGTATTCAGTAATGAAAGTTGGCTGAATCAAGCGGTGCTCAACCGTTTTTTCAAAAATTTCAATTTGTACTTTTCCTAAGCCGTACGAATTTTTTAGCGGAATGTTCAAGCGCGTGGCGATGGCGCGTGCGCCTTCCAGTGTGGCGAGCTGTTCAGCGTTGATATCGGCATTAAAATGCAGAATGGAATCAAACACGCTCATGCGCGTGAACGGTTTATCAAAATCAAAATCAATCTGCTCAATAACTTCGCCCGCTTCGTTGCGCACCGTGTTACAAAATTGTGCGCTGCCCAAAGCGCGGTGTGCGACATAGCGCAGCATCGCTTCGGTGCGATCCATTAAATCGCGATAATCAGCATACGCTTCGTAAAACTCCAGCATGGTGAACTCTGGGTTGTGGCGCGTGGATAAACCTTCGTTGCGGAAGTTGCGATTGATCTCAAACACTTTGTCAAAACCTCCGACCACCAAGCGTTTGAGATATAACTCGGGCGCGATGCGCAGATACATCTGCTGATCGAGCGCGTTGTGATGCGTGACAAACGGTTTTGCTGTCGCACCACCTGGGATCACTTGCATCATCGGTGTTTCCACTTCGAGGAAATCGCGGTCAGTGAGAAAGTCGCGGATAGCATCAATCACGATAGAGCGCGTGCGAAACACGCGGCGCACATCGTCGTTCACAATCAGATCGACATAGCGTTGGCGGTAGCGCATTTCGGTATCTGACAGCCCGTGCCATTTGTCAGGCAGCGGGCGCAGTGCTTTCGTGAGCAGTTGCGCGGATTCAATCAACACATACAAATCACCTTTGCCGGATTTATGCACGGGGCCTGCCGCGCCGACGATGTCGCCAATGTCCCAGCTTTTGATTTCTTCGGCTTGCGCGTGTGTTTTGTCGATGTAGAGTTGAATGCGTCCAGCGACATCTTGTAGCACCAAGAACGGGCCGCGTTTTGCCATGATGCGACCGGCAACAGCGGTTTGGCGATTTAACGCTTCTAGCTCTTCTTTGCTGCGTTCGCCCAATTCGTTTTGCAGCGCAGTGGTGAGGTCTTGCGGGCGAAAGCTGTTGGGAAAGGCAATGCCTTTTTCACGAATCGCAGCCAGTTTTGCGCGTCGTTCAGCAATCAATTTGTTTTCTTCTGGCTGTGTATTGGTTTCTTCAGTCATAGGGGTATCCATATTTGCTTGCTAATTTTAGAGTCCACTTTTCAAACTGGCTTCGATGAATTTATCCAAATCGCCGTCGAGTACGGATTGTGTGTTGCGCGTTTCCACGCCGGTGCGTAAATCTTTGATACGCGAATCATCCAATACATAAGAACGGATTTGGCTGCCCCAGCTGACATCGGCTTTGCTGTCTTCCATTTTTTGTTGTTCTGCTTGCTGTTTTTTGATTTCCATTTCATACAACTTCGCTTTCAACTGCTTCATGGCAAAATCGCGGTTGGCGTGCTGTGAACGCTGCGATTGGCATTGCACCACAATACCGCTGGGCATGTGTGTGATGCGCACCGCAGATTCAGTTTTGTTGACGTGCTGACCGCCCGCGCCAGATGCTCGGTAAACATCGGTTTTCAAATCCGCAGGATTGATTTCAATTTCGATGTTGTCATCAATTTCCGGTGAAACAAAGACGGATGAAAACGAAGTGTGGCGGCGATTGCCTGAATCAAACGGCGATTTGCGCACTAAACGATGTACGCCCGTTTCCGTGCGCAGCCAGCCGTAAGCGTATTCGCCTTGAAAACTGATAGTGGCGGATTTAATGCCGGCGACATCACCTGCGGAGGCTTCTACCAATTCGGTTTTGAAACCTTTGGCATCACCCCAACGCAAATACATACGCAACAGCATTTCTGCCCAGTCTTGCGCTTCCGTGCCGCCGGAACCGGCTTGGATATCGAGGAAGCAGTTGTTGGGATCCATCTCGCCAGAAAACATGCGGCGAAATTCAAGCAGTGCTAATTTTTTTTGCAGTGCATCTAAATCAGCTTCAATCGCGGCGACGGTATCGGTGTCGTCTTCCGCTGCGGCCATTTCCAATAAATCGGTGACATCGTTGAGGCCGGACTCCATGTCGTCCAGCGTGCTGACAACAGCGCTGAGCGCAGAGCGTTCGCGGCCTAATTCTTGTGCGCGCTCAGGTTTATCCCAAACGCTGGGATCTCCCAGTTCTAACTCAACTTCGGTTAAACGCTCTTTCTTGTTGGCGTAGTCAAAGATACCCCCTCAGCACATCGGAGCGCTGGCGCAAGTCTTTGATTAAGTTGAGCAGTGGATTAATTTCCAACATAACTATTCTCGAAATTTTTTGAAAAAACAGCAGTAGTAAAAACGCGAAAGCCGACCCGAAGGTCGGCTTTCGCACGAGCAGTGTGGTCAGGCTGCTTGAACAGGAATAATGTTGGCAGTGCGCACAACTTTATTTTGTTCGTTGAGATAAACCAGTTTCGGTGCATGATCTGTCAGTTCATTTTCGTCGTAGTTGGCGTAGGCGCAGATAATGACGCGGTCACCGGGTTTAGCGCGATGCGCGGCAGAGCCATTGACAGAAATGATGCCAGAGCCCGCACCACCCAAAATAATGTAAGTAGTAAAACGCTCACCGTTAGTGATGTTGTAAATTTGAATCTGTTCAAATTCACGCATGCCAGCCAGCTTGACCAAATCGCTATCAATGGCGCAGGAGCCGTCGTAGTCGAGTACAGAATGTGTCACGCAGGCTTGATGGAGTTTGCCTTTCAGCATGATATTTTGCATGGAGAGTCTCCGTAGGAACTAGGAGGAAATGGTCGGCGCATATCCTACCGTTAAACGGTCAAAGTTACATTATCAATCAGGCGGGTTTTTCCGAGATAAACCGCGCCGAGTATGACTAAATCGGTATCACCTGCCGCCGCAGGTTCTAGCGTTTTGGCTTGGCGAATAGAGAAATAATCGGGACGCATATCCACTTGTGTCAGTTGTGCCAGCGCCTCGTTTTCGAGCTGCGCGTAATCGCGACGGCCGGCCTGCACAGCCGCACTGGTTTGCACCAAAGCTTGGTACAGCGCCGTGGCGCGAGGACGCTCCTCAGCGGTGAGATAGCCGTTGCGAGAGCTGAGCGCGAGCCCATCTTCCGCGCGGGCGATGGGTGCTGCCACCAGCTGCACGGGGATGCTGAGGTCTTCCACCATGCGACGAATTACGGTCAGTTGCTGGTAATCCTTAATGCCGAAGATGGCGATGTCGGGTTGCGTCATGTTGAGCAGCTTGGCGACCACGGTGGTGACGCCAAGGAAGTGGCCAGGGCGCGATGCGCCGCAGAGGATGTTGGTCATGGTGGGGACTTCGACCTTGGTCTGTGTCTCCATGCCGTTGGGGTACATGTCGTTTTCGGTGGGGCAGAACAGCAGGTCACAGCCTTCGGCGGTGAGCATGGCGCTGTCGCGCTCCAGAGTGCGCGGGTATTGCTCCCAATCTTCATTGAGGCCGAATTGCAGGGGGTTGACGAAGATGCTCGCCACCACAAAATTCGCTTGTGCCTTGGCCAGTCTGATCAGTTGCATGTGGCCTTCGTGCAGGTTACCCATGGTGGCAACGAGGGCGATGCGTTTGCCGGCGTGGCGCTCTTGATTGAGTTGCTCGCGCAGGGTGCTGAGGCGTTGACAAGTCTGCATAGCGGCTCCGATCAGGGGGAGGGCGGTGTTAACAGGTGTCCCAGTTTGCCGGCCTTGGTCGCTAGGTATTGACGATTGTGCGGGTTCACACCCACTTGCAGCGGGATGCGTTCTTCGATGGTGATGCCTGCGGCTTCCAGTGCTGCCAATTTGCGAGGGTTGTTGGTCATCAAGCGCAGCTTGCGTACGCCCAGATGGCTGAGCATGGTGTTGAGCATATCGTATTGGCGCAGGTCAGCTTCGAAGCCGAGCTGTTTGTTGGCCTCGACCGTATCCGCACCTTGGTCTTGCAGGTGGTAGGCGCGAATTTTGTTAACGAGGCCGATGCCGCGTCCTTCTTGGCGCAGATAGAGCAGAACCCCGCGCCCTTCTTCTGCAATCGCTTGCATGGCGGCATTGAGCTGTGCGCCGCAATCACAGCGCAGGCTGTGCAGCACATCGCCCGTGAGACACTCCGAGTGGATACGCGCAAGCACAGGGCTGCCGTCACTGACATCGCCCATCGTCAGCGCAATATGCTCTTGTTGCGTATCGCTATCTTCAAAGCCGTGGAGCGTGAAATCACCCCAGGTAGTCGGCAGCTGAGAGGATGCTACGAAATGAAACGGCACGGGAGAACCCTCAATTAAGGCCGCGCATTTTACGCGCATTTATCGCGTGAGCGCAGTGTTTGGGTGTAAGGCGGAGAGTCAGTATTTTTTGCGCAGGATGAGGACATTGTTCTCCTCACGCATTTCTGTTTTTTCCAAGAAACTCATGCCGAGCAGAATATCGGGCGAGGAGTCGGCGACGATAACGGCAGCCGTAATGTTGTGCAGCGTGATACTGCCTACGCTGACGCTATCGAGCGTGATTTTGTAGCTAGGCGTGCCACCGCCCGCCGTATTGGCAACAAACCGTTCACCGCTGCGCCAGTTCAAGCCGAGGCGATCCGCTTCAGGCGGTGTCATGGCGATGGCAAACGCGCCGGTATCGACCATGAAGCGCACAGGCTGGCCGTTGATGTTGCCGGTGGTGAAGAAATGCTTGTCGCGCCCGCGTTGGATGCGGGCTTCTTGTTCTGTACGCACGGCATAGCTCGATTGGATTTCACGCGACAGCGTGCGTTCCACGCGCTGCCCCTGCCATTCCAGCACAGCTTTCTGGCTGTCGGCGGAAATCAGTGTGACACCTTCCGCGCTAGGTACGCCTGCTTTGAGGATGCGCTGCTTGCCGTCGATCGTCACCACGGCTTGGTTGGGCATCAAGCCGTTGACGCGGATATCGGGCATAGCCGCTGCTGCTGCGCTGAGCAACAGCAAGAACAGATTGGCAATGTATTTAGCGCGCTGTGCCATTGGGGTTTTTTAGGTAGCTGAAAAAGCTGTCGTTGGGATCGAGTACCAACATATCGCCACCCGATTTAAAACTGTCGCGATAGGCTTGCAAGCTGCGTGTGAAGTTAAAAAATTCTGCGTTCTTGCCGTAAGCTGCTGCATAGATCGCTGTCGCTTTAGCGTCGCCTTCACCGCGAATTTTTTCGGCTTCACCGTAGGCTTCAGCTTCCAAAACAATTTTTTGGCGATCGGCATCGGCACGAATGCCTTCAGCCACTTCTTTACCTTCCGAGCGATGTTTGCGCGCTTCGCGTGCGCGTTCGGAGTTCATACGATTGTAAACATCGACGCTGACTTCGTCGGGCAACTCGATGCGTTTGACGCGCACATCCACCACTTCGATACCCAGTTCTTTGCTGGTAATTTCCGTGAGTTTTTTCGTCATGTTAACCATCAACGCGTCGCGCTCACCGGAAACCACTTCGTGCAGCGTGCGCACGCCAAACTGGTTGCGCAAACCTTCGTTGATACGCTGCGAGATCAGCAGTTCTGCGCGAATAGCATCGCCACCGGTTGCTGTGTAATAGCGAGCGACATCGGTAATTTTCCAGTGCGCGTACAAATCCACCATCACCGATTTTTTCTCGACAGTGGGATAGCGTTCTGCGCGTGTGTCGAGTGTTTGAATACGGCCATCAAAACGGTGCACTTCATCCACGAAGGGAACACGAAAATGGATGCCGGGTTTAATATCCGATTTCACCAGTTTGCCGAATTGCAGCACCACGGCTTTATCAAATTCATACACCACAAAAATAAACTGCCCAGCCAACCAAACGACAGCCAAGATGGTTAATAAAATATTGCCGATGCGGTTCATGGGCGGCCCTCTCGACGGCTGGTGCGCGTTTCATTGCTGGTACTACGCGTTGCTACATTGCTATCGTCAATAGCGGTTGGCGTAGTGCGTGTTGCATTGTTGTTTGCGTCGTTGCCGCTGTTGTTTGTGATGCCGTTGCGATTGGCTAAGCGATCAAGCGGTAAATAAAACACATTGTTGCCATTTTGCTGTGTATTGATCATCACTTTGCTGTTGTCTGCGTAGAGTGATTGCATGGTTTCCAGATACAACCGCTTGCGTGTAATTTCTGGCGCTTTGTTGTATTCAGCAAGCAGTGCTTCAAAGCGTGCTGCTTCACCGGTGGCGCGCGCAACGACGCGGTCGCGGTAGGCCAGTGCTTCTTCATGCACGCGTTTCACTTGGCCACGCGCTTCGGGGATGACGGTGTTGGCATAAGTTTGCGCTTCGTTTTGTACACGCTGTTCGTCTTCACGCGCTTTGATTACATCGTCAAATGCCGCTTGTACCGCAGTCGGTGGTTGTGTTTTTTCGATGTTCACAGTGCTGACGATAATGCCGGTTTGATACGCATCGAGATATTTTTGCAAACGCGTTTGCACATCGGCAGCAATTTTGTCGCGCCCCGTCGTTAAAACATCATCCATTTTTGAACTGCCGATGGCATGGCGCACCGCGCTGTCGGTTGCTTCTTCCAACGCGTGTTGCGGATCGCGAATGCCTAAAATAAATTTTTGCAAATCGCCAATGTTGTATTGCACGGATACTTGCACTTCAACGATGTTTTCATCTTCCGTCAGCATCGCGCCCTGCGTAGTGTAAGAGCGCTGTTGCGTGACATTTTCTTTCAAAATGGTGTCAATCAAAGGTGGATTCCAGTGGATACCGGGGCCGACGATGGAATGAAATGCACCTAAGCGCAAAACGACGGCGCGTTTTTGTTCATCCAACTGATAAACACCCAGTGCAGCCCACAGCACAGCCAGCACGACGATGATTAATGCGGCAAGTTTGCCTAAAGGTTGTTCGTTACTCGGACCGCCATTGCCAAAAATATTGTTTAATTTTTTGAACAGTGCGTCCAACTCATTTTTGCTGTTCGGTGGGCCGCCCCAAGGGTTGCCGCCGCCTTTGTTGCCGGGTTCATTCCAAGCCATTAGTGACTCCGAGAAGTTTTTTTCGTGCGCTTGCCGCGTGAAGGAGGGGATTCTAACAGTTCTTGCTCGCTCAACTTTTCAGTCGTGAGCAGGCGTTGCCAATCTTTTTGCGCGAGGCGCACGGCGATGGTTTGGCTGCCATCGTCATTGAATTGCTCTTGCGTAATGGCTTGCAGTGCAAACAGTTTTGCACGCAGGCGTGCTTGCTCTGGTTTTAGATGCAGTGTGCCAGTGAATTGTTCATCGGCGAGGTATTCGTCCATCGCCTGCCGCAATAAATCCAGCCCTGTGCCTTCACGCGCGGAGAGCCACACGCGAATCGCACGACCTTCGTCATTGCGATCAATGCGTGGTTCCATTTCCAGCAAATCAATTTTGTTAAACACTTCCAAGCGTGGCACATGGTCAGCGTGAATTTCACCGAGCACATCTTCCACTTGATACATTTGTTCAGCGCGTTCGTCGCTGGCGGCATCGACCACATGCAGCAGCAAATCAGCCAGCGCGACTTCTTCCAGTGTGCTGCGAAACGCCTCCACCAATTGGTGCGGCAGATGGCGCACAAAGCCCACGGTATCCGCCAACACGGTGGTGCCGGTGTCGGGCAGGTTGATGCGGCGCATGGTGGGGTCTAGCGTGGCGAACAACTGGTTGGCGGCGTAAACATCCGCTTCTGTGAGCGCGTTGAACAGCGTGGATTTACCGGCGTTGGTGTAACCGGCGAGGGAAACGGTGGGCGTGGCGCTGCGTGAGCGACCGCGCCGCCCCTGCTCGCGCTGGCTGCGTACTTTTTCTAATCGCGCCTCAATGAATTTAATGCGGGCGCGCAGTAAACGACGGTCCGTTTCCAGCTGCGTTTCACCGGGGCCGCGCATACCGATGCCGCCTTTTTGTCGCTCCAAGTGCGTCCAGCCGCGCACCAAGCGCGTGGACATATGTTGCAGTTGCGCCAGTTCCACTTGCAGCTTGCCTTCGTGCGTGCGGGCGCGTTGAGCGAAGATGTCGAGTATCAAACCGGTGCGATCCAACACGCGACATTGCAGGGATTTTTCCAGATTGCGTTCTTGGCTGGGTGAGAGCTCGTGATCAAAAATCACCAGCTGGGCACAGTGTTCTTGTACGGCGGCTTGGATTTCTTCCAGCTTGCCTTTGCCGACAAAATGGCGCGCGTTGGGCGAAGTGCGTGAACCGCAGATCAGCGTGACGGGGTCGCCGCCTGCGGACAGGACGAGCTCCTCAAATTCGCGCAAATCTTCGTGGGTGTGCGGACGGTGCAGATCCAAGTGAACCAGCACAGCCAGCTCACCGGATGCGGGGCGATCAAAAAACAAGTGCAGTGGTTTCCAAATTAGCTGCCGAGGTCGGTGTAACCGTCATCGTCGTCATAGTTGTCGTAGTTGCCTGAGCCTGGGTTAGAGCCACCAGCAGGAGGATTCATCATCGGCAGGCGCACAGGGCGCGAAGGTACGACGGTAGAGATGGCGTGCTTGTAAACCATTTGGCTGACAGTGTTTTTCAGCAGCACGACGAATTGGTCAAAGGAGTCAATTTGGCCTTGCAGCTTGATGCCGTTGACCAAATAAATGGACACAGGCACGCGCTCTTTGCGCAGCACATTCAAATAAGGGTCTTGTAAGCTCTGCCCTCTGGACATAGGAAATCTCCTCAAAATAAAAAAAAGAAAAAGGCTCGAAAACCGAGTATCAAAAAGAAAAGCACTTGCAAGCTGACTATATGCCGACTTCGGTCAGTATTTTCAAGGCTGTCTGTGTGACTTTTTCTAAGCAAAAAGGTTCCGCCACAGGAATTGTGTGGAGATTGGGCCAACCGCGCAGCCAAGTAAGCTGGCGTTTGGCGAGCTGGCGCGTGGCGGCGATGCCTGCAGAGCGCATTTCTGCCTCGGTGGTGTTGCCCGCCAGATGCTCCCACACCTGCCGATAGCCCACTGCGCGCATGGACGGCAGGTCGGTCGATAGGTCGCCGCGTTGATACAACTGTCGCACCTCCTCGATAAACCCCGTGGCGAGCATCTGATCAAAACGCCGTTCTATGCGTTGATGTAGCGCTACTCTATCGCTGGGAATCAGCGCGAGTTGGATGGGGCGAAAAGGCAGCGGTTCGGCTTGCTGTTGTTTTTGCTGTTTCTGTAGAGAGGAGAGCGGCACGCCGGTGAGCGTGTGCACCTCCAGCGCGCGCAAAATGCGCTGCGAATGATTGGGGTGCAGTTGTGCTGCTGCGATGGGATCCACCTCGGCTAATTTCGCGTGCATGGCCGGCCAGCCGCATTGTTCCGCTTCTGCACTGAGTGCAGCGCGCAAGGCGGCATCAGCAGCGGGCATTTCGGCGATGCCTTCCAGCAAAATTTTGAAATACAACATCGTGCCGCCAACAAAAAGTGGAATGCGTCCGTTTTGCACAATGTTGGTGCTTTCGCACAGCGCATCACGACGGAACTGCGCCGCAGAATAAGGCTCTGATGGATCAAGAAAACTGATTAAACGATGTGGTGCGCGCGCTAAAGTTTCTGCATCCGGTTTTGCGCTGCCGATATCCATGTCGCGATACACCAGTGCAGAATCCACGCTGATGATGTCGCAAGGTAATTGCTCGGTGAGCGCAACAGCGAGATCCGTTTTTCCCGATGCAGTAGGGCCCATCAGAAAAATGGCGCGCGGCAGAGTTTGTGTGGGGTTTGCTGATAACATGGCAGGCAGTTTACAGGAGTGGTCTATGAAACGAGTCGTTTTTAATCAAAAAGGCGGCGTGGGTAAAACCAGTATCAGTTGCAATTTGGCAGCGATTAGTGCGCAACAAGGCCATAAAACTTTATTGATTGACTTGGATACGCAGTGCAACAGCTCTGAATATTTACTCGGCGCCAATTACGGTGAAAAGAGCAATACTGCGTTGGATTTCTTCAAAAGTTTTCTGAGTATGTTTGGCGGCAAACCTTACTTGCCCAATTTTTGCCATCCCACCCACTTCAAAAATTTATCGGTCATGCCGTCGAGTGCGGATTTGGCGAGTATTGAGCGTGATTTGGAAAGTAGACATAAAATTTACAAATTTCGTGATGCGTTGAAAGAAGCGGGAAAGCATTACGACCGCATTTATATCGACACGCCGCCTGCGCTCAATTTTTACAGTATGGCAGCGTTAGTGGCTGCGGACAGTTTGTTGATTCCGTTTGACTGCGACAGTTTTTCGAGGCAGGCACTCTACAATTTAGTGAATACCGTTGCGGAAATTCGTGAAGATCATAACGAAGGTTTGAGGATTGAAGGTATCGTCGTCAATCAATTCAATCCGCAGGCAAAGTTTCCTCAAGAGCTTGTTGATCAGTTAATCGCCGATGGTCTGCCTGTGCTGGATACTTTTCTCAACACCTCTATCAAAGTCAAAGAATCGCGCGAAGAGCATGAGCCTTTAGTACACTTTGCGCCCGGCCATAAAGCCACCCAGCAATTTATTAACTTATACCAAAAATTAGAGAGTATCGAAGAATGAAAATTTTACAGGAATTTAAAGATTTTGCTGTTAAAGGCAATGTGGTCGATATGGCGGTCGGCGTCATTATCGGTGCGTCTTTTGGCAAGATCGTGACTGCATTAGTCAATCAGGTAGTAATGCCACCGATTGGCTTGTTATTGGGCAATGTGGATTTTTCTAGTCTTTCTATCGTGCTGAAAGAAAAAACCGATACTGCGGCGGCGGTGAGCATCAATTACGGCGTGTTTATCAATACCGTTCTGGATTTCACAATTGTCGCGTTTGTGATTTTTATTTTAGTGAAGCAAATCAATCGCCTGAAAAAAGAAGCAGAGGTGACAACAAAAGAATGCCCGAAATGTATTTCGAGCATTTCTATTAAAGCCACACGCTGCCCTTGTTGTACCTCTGAACTTTAATCCAACAAACTTAAATCACGCACTGCGCCGACATCCGCGCTGGTTACAAATTTGGCGTAAGCCTTCAATGCAGCAGAGACTTTGCGCGGGCGCGGTGCTGCTGGTTTCCAGCCGAGTTTGTCTTGCTCAATGCGGCGTTGCGCGAGTTCTTCGTCGCTGACTAATACATTGATAGTGCGTTTGGGGATGTCGATATGGATGCGGTCGCCGTTGCGTACCAAACCGATGGCGCCGCCCGCTGCTGCTTCTGGCGATACATGGCCGATAGACAAACCGGAAGTGCCGCCAGAAAAGCGACCGTCAGTGAGTAGGGCGCAGGCTTTGCCTAAACCTTTGGATTTGATGTAACTGGTGGGGTAGAGCATTTCTTGCATGCCGGGGCCGCCGCGTGGGCCTTCGTAGCGCACGATCACCACATCACCTGCTTTTACTTTGTCTTCCAGAATGGAATGCACGGCTTCGTCCTGGCTTTCGCACACAAACGCAGTGCCTTCAAAAATAAAATTTTCTTCATCGACGCCAGAAGTTTTTACCACGCAGCCGTTGAGTGCGATGTTGCCGTGTAGCACTGCTAAACCGCCTTCCGTTGAATAGGCGTGATCAATCGAACGGATGCAACCTTCAGCGCGATCGTCATCCAGTGAAGGCCAGCGCGTGCTTTGACTGAAGGCTTCTTGTGTGGGAATGCCTGCGGGGCCTGCCGAGTAAAAAATTTTCACTGCCTCGTCTTGGCTTTGCTTAATGTCCCACTTTTCGAGTGCTACTCGCATGGTTTTGCTGTGTACCGTGCTGGTGTTGTGGTGCAACAAACCAGCACGATCCAATTCACCGAGTATGCCCATGATGCCGCCGGCGCGATGCACATCTTCCATGTGATATTTCGGCGTGTTGGGCGCCACTTTGCACAACTGCGGCACGCGCAGTGACAAGCGATCGATGTCTTTCATGGTGAACGGTACTTGCGCTTCTTGCGCAGCTGCTAACAAATGCAAAATGGTGTTGGTGGAACCGCCCATGGCGATGTCGAGGCTCATCGCATTTTCAAACGCGTCAAAAGTGGCGATGTTGCGCGGCAATACCGATGCATCATCCTGCTCGTAATAACGGCGCGTGATATCGACAATCACACGGCCTGCTTCGAGAAATAAATTTTTGCGGTCAGCGTGCGTGGCGAGTAGTGAGCCGTTGCCCGGCAGTGAAAGACCGAGTGCTTCCGTCAAACAGTTCATCGAGTTAGCGGTGAACATACCGGAGCAAGAGCCACAAGTGGGGCAGGCAGAGCGTTCGTATTCTGCAACCGTTTCATCGGATACGCTGCTGTCTACCGCAATCACCATCGCGTCGACCAAATCCAGTTTGTGTTCAGATAATTTGGTTTTGCCCGCTTCCATCGGGCCGCCAGAAACAAATACAACGGGGATGTTTAAGCGCATCGCTGCCAGCAACATTCCCGGCGTGATTTTGTCGCAGTTGGAGATACATACCATTGCGTCTGCGCAGTGCGCATTGACCATGTATTCCACCGAATCGGCGATGATGTCGCGCGAAGGCAGCGAATACAGCATGCCGTCGTGACCCATCGCAATGCCGTCATCGACGGCGATGGTGTTGAACTCTTTCGCTACGCCGCCGTGTTTTTCGATTTCACGCGCAACGAGTTGACCGAGATCTTTTAAGTGCACATGCCCTGGCACAAATTGTGTAAAAGAATTAACGACTGCGATGATCGGTTTTTGAAAATCGGCATCTTTCATGCCGGTGGCGCGCCACAGTGCGCGAGCGCCCGCCATGTTGCGGCCAGCAGTAGAGGTTTTTGAGCGATAAGTAGGCATGGCGGTATCTCGTTAAATGTTCTTGATAAAAATTTTTGAATTGCGTTGATAGTTATAGAGCTGCTGTTTTTTAGAAGGCAATTGTTCCAGTTTGGCGGGTGAAAAGCCTTTTTCCAAAAACCAGTGTTCGGTTTGTGTGGTGAGTACAAACAGTTTTTTGATGCCGGATTTCTTTGCTTGTTTTTCTACATGGGAAAGCAATAGCGAGGCGCGGCCGCTGGCGCGATACTGTGTATGCGTGGCAACACAGGCGACTTCCGCCATTTTCTCGCGTTTATTGCCTTCGTCTGTATAAGGATAAAGTGCCACGCAGGCAGCGATTAAGCCTTCGTGTTCGATCACGGTGAAGTTGTGAATTTCCGCTTCCAGCATTTCACGCGAGCGGCGTACCAAAATACCGTCCGCTTCCATGGGCTGAATCAAATTCAAAATGCCGCCGACATCATCCAGCGTTGCAGGTCGCACAAATTCTGCGCTGTCGTGTGCAATCAAAGTTCCGCTGCCTTTGCGCGTGAATAATTCACTCAACAAGCTGCCGTTTTCGCGGTAGCTGATTAAATGCGCGCGTTCGATGCCATTTTCTACAGCTAAGCAGCAAGCATCTAAGGTCGAACAGGCTGCGATGTTTTTTTTCTGTAGCAAGCTGCGCGCTTGTGAAGGTTTGAGTTCGCGCAGCAAAATATTTTTGTTGGTGTGCACACCGCTATCAGCAATAAAAGCAATCAATTTATCCGCATGAATTGCCTGTGCAACAACCGTAGCGACATGCTCAATGCTCAAATTAAAAATTTCGCCGCTAGCGGAATAGCCGAGGCAGGGCAGCACTACGATGGCGTCATTATCCAAGGCATCGTGTATCGCATTAACATCCACGCGCCGTACTTCACCGGTGTGGTGAAAATCTACACCATCGCGCACGCCTATCGGTTTGGCGGTAATAAAATTGCCACCCGTGACGCGAATTTGTGCACCGTGCATCGGTGAATTGATTAAACCAGTAGACAGCAACGCTTCCACTTGTGAGCGCACACTGCTCGCGGCTTCCACCACGAGCGGCAGTGAATCGGTATCGGTAATGCGTATGCCATCATGAAATTTGGCATTGATGTGTGCGCGAGCGAGTGAAGTTTCAATTTGCGCCCGAGCGCCCACCGCCAACACTAAACGCACGCCCAAACTGTTGAGCAGGGCGATGTCGTGAATGGTGTGTGAAAACTGCGCGTCGAGCAGCGCGTCGCCTGGCAACATCAACACAAAAGTTTTTTCGCGATGCGCGTGAATATACGGCGCGGAGTGGCGGAACCAATCCACCATACTTTTCGCAGTTTCCGACTCATTGTTGTGCATGCGTTCAATTCCGCTCACGGTTGCCGCCTATTGTATGGCTTCAGGCATCCAGCTTGCAGATCTCCAAACCCAGCTTGATGGCTTCATCGGTGCTATTTGCGCCACTCATCACCGCGGTGTTGGCCTTTTCTGACGTGAGATACAACGCGCCGACGCGCTGTAAATCTTGCCCTGTGACGGCGAGGATGCGGCTGCGGAATGCGCGGCGCACATCGTCGTGGCGACCGAACAGACGGTTGTGGAAAGCGGATTTCGCTTCGCCTGCCGGTGAGCCTGGTTTGTCGAGCGAAGCGATCACACCCAAGATGGCTTCTTCCACTTTCTGCGCGTCAGGCGCAGTGGTAGCGAGCCAGTCCAGCGAGCGGTCGAAATCAGCCAGCGTGTCTGTTAGACGCGGGTCGCGATACGAGTACAAGCGGAAAGCGCCCAGCGTGCTGTCTTGGCTGGCACCACCACCGTAAGCGCCGCCCTGTTCGCGAATGGCGCGATGCAAATAGCCGTTGCGCAAATAGCCGCCCAGTACCGAGAGCGCAGCAGCATCGGGATGGTTCATCGCCACCGTAGGCCAAGCGCGCGCGCAGAAGTTCACTTGCGTGCTGGTCTGCCACAGTTGCTTCACGCTGTGTGCAGAAAAAGGCAGTGCAAAAACAGAAGGATTTTGTGCGGGTGCTGTGTGCCACAGTTTTTGCAATTGCGCAGCGCATTCATCCGCGCGTTCTTGTTCAGACACCAACAACAATTGTGAAGATTGCAGCAACATTTTTTGATGCAGTTGCAACAATTGTTGTGAGAATTTTTTCAACACCGCTGCATCATCCAATGCGCGATCCAACTGCTTGATCCACGCCACACCCGCTAAACCACCGACTGCGTGTTGGAATTGCGTCAGCGGTGAAAGGCCGGCACTGGCGGCTGACATGGCGAGCGCGTGACCATTGCCGGTGAGGCTGCGCTCACGGCGAGTACGCATTTGTGCGATCAATTCGCGCAGGCGTTGCACTTCATCAAAACGCGCGCGCTGCCAAGTGTCGAATAACAGTTGTGCCGCTGCTTGTTGATTGCGCACCAACATTTTTGTTGATAACACCAAGAAACCTTGCACAGCATTCACATCGTCAATGCTGCCACGCATGGACGGATACGCGCTGATACCGCCACACACCGCCGCTTGCTGTTGTTGCGCTTGCAAATAATCTAACGCGCCGTGACCTACCTCTGTGAGACAGGCGCAGTACAGTGGTAGCAAATGGGTTTCTTCGGCATTCAGCGCCGGTAAATCGACAATCAATTGCTGATACACCAAACCGTTAGTGCCGATGTTGTAGCGCGTGAGCGGTACAGCGTTATTGTCTACGCGATCCGCCTGTGCGATGTGCATATCGGCTGGCACATCCGCCAGTGTGACGCGCGGCAAGATGTTTTCATCGAGCACCGCTTCTTGGCGTTCTTGCAGCGCGAGGCTTTGTTCAATAATTGTTTTGCATTCGTCGTCGCTGAGTGCCGCGCGAATACTCGCTAGCTGCGCGGCTTCTGCCGCTTCGCTGCGCTGCGATAATTGCGTGTCAGGTTTGAGTGTCAGCGTAACGCGGTGTGTGTTGTTGAGCAGCAAATCGCGCGCCAAGCGTTTAATAAAATCAGGATCACGAATGGCTTCATGCAAAGCAGCAATCGCAGGATCTAAATCAAGCAGTGCAAAAGCATCACCGCGATGGGTCGCGCTAGTAAGTGCCTGCAGAATCAGTTGCAAACCATAAGGGTAGCCATCGCCACTCAATTCGCGCTGTTGCAATTCCAGTTGATGCAAGCAGGCGTCGATTTGTTCTTGCGGCACACCGTTTTCAGCAACATCGCGCAACACATCGAGAATTAAAGTTTCAACTGCTTGCGTATGTTCTGGGTCCGAACCCTCTAAACCGGCGGCAAACAATAATTCTTTTTGTGAGTTTTCTAAGCCGCACATGGGCGACGGCGAACTGCCCAGCGGTGAAGTTTCTAAGGCTTGTTGTAGCGGTGAGGCAGCATTGTCGAGCAACACGGCAGTAAGCAATTGTGCTTCTAAATTGGTTTTTAAATCGGCGCTGTGACCCAGCAGCCAAGCCATGACGATATGTGTTTTACCTTGTGTATTTTCTTCATCCAGCGCGTAAAACTCTGCCACGGAAACGGGCGCGAGATAGCGCTTTTCATCACTGACGCTGATGGTGTGATCCAAATAATCAAAATGCGACAGCGCTTGCGCTTCAAATTTTTGTTGATGCTCGGCAGCGGAGATGTTGCCGAAAGTCATAAAAATAGAATTAGAGGGATGGTAATGCGTGCGATAAAACGCAACCAATTGCTCGTAAGTTAAATCAGGAATGCAGGAGGGTTCGCCGCCACTGTTGTGATGATAAGTGGTAGTGGGGAAAACATAGCGCGTCAGCGTTTGCCACAGCGTGGAAGTTACCGAGCTCATCGCGCCTTTCATTTCGTTAAACACCACACCTTTGAAAGTCAGTGGCGAAGAAGCATCTTGCTTATTTTCAAACTCAAGACGATGACCTTCTTGTGCAAAATCCAAAGGATCGAGTCGTGAGAAGAAAACGGCATCCAAATACACATCGAGTAAATTATTAAAATCTTGTTTGTTTTGGCTGGCGAATGGATAGGCTGTCCAATCCGAACTGGTGAACGCATTCATAAATGTGTTGAGCGAACGGCGCGTCATTAAAAAGAAAGGATCGCGCACGGGATATTTTTTACTGCCGCACAGCGCTGTGTGTTCCAAAATATGCGCCACGCCGGTGGAGTCGTGCGGCACAGTGCGCAGAGCGACGAGAAAAACATTTTCTTCATTGTCTGCAGCGATATGGATGTGTTGTGCGCCAGTTTTTTTGTGTCGATATTCTTCCACGCGCACATTGAGGGCTGCGATCTGTTGGCTGCGCAGTAATTCAAACGAAGGTGCGGCAACTGGAGTGGAGGTCATAGTCGACATGGTGATACTCGTGTTTTTGCGGGTCGGTCATTGTAGGGATTGCCTAGGTACTTGTCGCCTGCGGTATCGCGCAGCCTGTGAATTTCAGAGAGAATGCCGCGTTGCTGCATGTAATGTGGCTAGTTGTGCTGGAGAGATTGATGTCGCGTTCAAAAAAAATAACAGTAGTTGCACTGGGGTTGTTGCTGGTCGTCGCGCTACTGTTAGCGAGTGGCTATCACCAAGGCATGCACCATCAAATTCGATTCGCGTGGTGGCAGTGGGGGCAAGAGGGGGAGCCATCTGAGAAGGCAATTCAGCTGGACACATTTTATGCGGTGGTTGATGCGAAGCCGATAGAAAATTTGAATGATGAAATTTCCGCGCTGACTTTTGATCCGGATCGCCGCACACTTTTTGCTGTCACCAATCAAAACCCCAGTATCGTCGAATTGTCCTTGGATGGGCGTTTATTGCGCCGTGTAAAACTGCAAGGTTTTATTGATCCTGAAGCCATCGAGTATTTTGCGAAAGATCAGTATGTGGTGAGCGACGAGCGCGATCAGCGCTTGGTGAAAGTGCGTTTGAAAGATGGCGTGACGGAAGTGAATTCTGCAGATTTTCAACAGCTGTCTTTTGGATTGGAATTAAATGGCAATAAAGGTTTTGAGGGGCTGGCTTACGATCACCGCAACAAGCGATTGTTTGTGGCAAAAGAGCGCGATCCTGTGCGTATCTATGAGATAAAAGGCTTCCCGCAGGTAGATCAAACAAAACCAATGGCTGTGAAAATTGTTGATGATCCTGATCGCAACGCCGGATTGTTTGTCAGTGATTTATCCAGTTTGCAGTACGATGATTACAGTGGGCATTTATTGGCGCTATCGGATCAATCGCATCTTATTCTGGAGTTGGATGTAACTGGATGGCCGATCAGTAAATTGTCTTTGCGCGGCGGAAAGCACGGTTTGAAAGACACAGTGCCTCAAGCAGAGGGCGTGGCGATGGATGATGAAGGCGTGCTCTATTTGGTGAGTGAGCCGGATTTGTTTTATGTTTTTCACAGAAAAAAATAATGCCTCTAGTGTTGTGGCTGCGTGATTTTCACTACAAACCACACGGGCCAGTTCTTCCCTGTCATAAGTAGGGTTTGCGTGTAAGGGCTCCACGCGAGGCCGTTTAGAACATCGTCTGGATTTTTTTCTGGATTTTCTTGCGAAGTTTGTGTGGCAGCGAGCGCAGTGAAATCGTAGCGATTGACCACCTCTCCGCTGCGCGCATCAATTAGCAGTACAGTATTGCTGAGCCATACATTGGCCAGAATATAGCCGTCAAGCCATTCCAATTCATTGATGTTTTTCTGTGCCTTGTTGTCATCGCGCACGCTAATTTTGCGCTGCAAGTTGCCCGTTTCTGGATCTAAAAACTGCAGGGTATCCGATCCGTTGCTTACGATAAGCGATGTGCCGTCGGTTGTGAGCCCCCAGCCTTCACCGCGCATGGGCAGAGTTTTTAATAATTGCAGCTGCGTGTTGTAGATAAATATTTTTTGTGATTTCCAGCTCAGTTGATATAGCTTGCCGTTTAATACAGTGAGTCCTTCACCAAAAACATTATCCGGTAAATAGACGCGTTTTTTTTCGAGCAGAGTTTTCGCGTCGTAAGCAATGACAGCGGATTGTCCGTAACGCCCTGTGCTTTCGAACAATTGCTCGCCAGAAAAAACTAAGCCCTGCGTGAAATGTTGCGGTGCGCGCGGCACTGTGTGCAACAGTGTCCATGATGCAGTTTGTGCAAACACGGACAACGGCAGGAGCAGTGCCAATGCAAAAAGAAGAGTGCGCCTCATGAAGCGGATTGAATGAACGATGCCATTTTTTGAAACAGTGTGCCGCTCGAGGGTTCACTCAGTACGGAAATGGTTTGTCCTTGCCAATCAAAAGCCAGTTGCAATGCGTGCAAATAACCGCGATCTGCGGGTGTGCCACCGTAGCGTTCGTCACCGATGATGGGGCTGCCGAGGGCTTTCATCATCACGCGCAATTGATGTGTGCGTCCCGTTTGCGGTTTGAGTGTAAATAAGCGCAAGTTGGGCGCCAGTGAGCGCGATGCAAAACGCGTGACGGCGGGGTTGTCTTGGCTGCGCAGCAACTTCCACTGCCCATCACGGCTGCGCGCCATATCGCCACTGACCGTACCTTGTTTTTTGGATGGCGTTTTATCACTCAGTGCAATATAAGTTTTGTGGATTTCGCGCGATTCAAACATTGTGCCCAAAGTGTTAGCAGCTGCTTTGTTGCGTGCGACGAGTAACAAGCCAGAGGTAATGCGATCTAAGCGATGAACGGGAAACAATGTTTCGTTGGGAAAGTGTTGTTGGCATTGCACAAAAAAGCCGGTGCCGTTTTCGCTGTGAAAACTGACACCGGCCGGTTTGTCGAACACAAAAAAATCTTCATGTTCGAGTAAGGGAATCATTCGCTCCGCCATGTGGTCTTACCATTACGAGTATCTTCTAAGATGATGCCATGCGTTTTGAGTTCATCGCGGATTTGATCGGCGCGCGCAAAGTTTTTGTCTTTCTTGGCTTGCACGCGATCCGCAATCAATTGCTCGATAGCTTCTGCACTCAGGCCTTCGCTGCTGCCCGCTTGCAAAAAAGTATCAGCATCAGCCTGCAAAATACCTAAAACAGCGCCGAGTGATTTCAAAATAGTGGCTAACTCAGTGGCTTGTTGCTCGTCGCTTGCTGCACGTGCCGTGTTGAGCTGGCGCGCTAAATCAAACAACACTGCAATCGCTTCGGGCGTGCCGAAGTCATCGTCCATTTCAGCAATAAAGCGCGCAACGGAGGGATGCTCCGCATCCAGTTGTGACAGTGGCAGCGTGGGAATATTGTCTAAACCGCGTAGCGCGGTATAAAAACGCTCCAGTGCGCCGCGTGCAATGTGTAAGTTCTCTTCTGAGTAATTGATTGCGCTGCGGTAATGGCTGGCGAGCAATAAATAGCGCACCACTTCGGGGTGGTATTGATTGAGAATTTCACGAATGGTGAAAAAGTTGCCGAGTGATTTCGACATTTTTTCATTGTTGACGCGCACCGCGCCGGCGTGCATCCAGTAGCCAGCGTAAGTTTTTCCTGTTGCTGCTTCGGATTGCGCAATTTCATTTTCGTGATGTGGAAACGGTAAATCGGGACCGCCGCCGTGAATGTCGAAAGAATCACCGAGGCAGCAAGTGGACATCGCCGAGCATTCGATATGCCAGCCGGGGCGACCATTGCCCCACGGTGAAGGCCAAAAAACTTCACCCTCTTTGGCAGATTTCCACAGCGCAAAATCGCGCGGATCGCGTTTGGCTTCATCGACTTCAATGCGCGCACCAGCGAGCAATTCTTCTGGATTTTTGCCCGACAATTTGCCGTAATTTTCAAAGCGGCTGACGCTGTAATACACATCATTGTTGTTAGCGTGATAAGCGTAACCTTTGGCTATGAGCTGTTGCGTCATCGCAATGATTTGCTCGATATGCGCTGTAGCGCAAGGTTCGAGATCGGGGCGCGCCACGCCGAGGCGCTGCTCATCTTCGTGCATCGCCTGAATAAAACGCGCAGTCAGTGCGGTGTAGGCTTCGCCGTTTTCGTCGGCGCGTTTCAAAATTTTGTCGTCGATGTCGGTGATGTTGCGCACATAAGTCACCTGCCAACCGCGTGCGCGTAAATAGCGGGTGATGGCATCAAACGCCACCAAAACGCGCGCGTGACCGAGGTGACAGTAGTCGTACACCGTCATGCCGCAGACATACATTTTAATGTGACCGGCGACCAGCGGTACGAACTCTTGTTTTTGGCGCGTGAGCGTGTTGTAGATTTTCATACGCGGCTCACTTACCAAAAGAATCTTTCAAACCGATGGTGCGGTTGAACACCAAGAGGTTTGGTGTGCAGTCGTAGCGATCACTGCAAAAATAGCCTTCGCGCTCAAATTGAAAACGCGTTTCTGGCGCGGTATTTTTCAAGCTGCTTTCTGCTTTGGCGTGAATAACCGACAGCGATTGCGGATTGATGAAGTCGAGAAAGGTTTTGTCTTTGTCGGCTTCTGGATTTTCTGCGGTGAATAATCTTTCATACAAACGCAATTCGACATCGACGCACTGTGTTGCCGACACCCAATGAATCACACCTTTCACCTTGCGACCATCTGCAGGGTTTTTGCCGTGAGTGTCTGGGTCATAAGAGCAGCGCAGTTCGATGATTTCGCCGTTTGCATCTTTAATCACTTCGTCGGCGCGGATGACATAGGCATTGCGCAAACGCACTTCTTGGCCGAGCACGAGGCGTTTGAAATCTTTTTCTGCTACTTCGCGGAAATCATTGCGGTCGATAAACAATTCACGCGTGAAGGGCAGTTCGCGTGTGCCGAGATCTTCGCGCTGTGGATGTTTCGGAGCAGTGAGTTGTTCAACGCGTGTGGCATCAAAATTGGTGATGACGACTTTCAATGGATTGAACACACACATGGCGCGCGCGGCGTTTTTATCTAGATCGTCGCGAATAGCAAATTCCAACATGCTGACATCGACGATACCGTCGCTGCGCGTCACGCCGATCATTTCGCAAAATTGACGCAGGGCTTGTGGTGTCACACCGCGACGGCGCAAACCGGCAATCGTCGGCATGCGCGGATCATCCCAACCGCTGACATGCTTTTCATCCACCAACTGTTTTAATTTGCGTTTGCTGGTGACGGTGTAATTGAGATTCAAACGCGCAAATTCGTATTGGCGCGGACGCGCTGGTACAGGCAAATTATCGAGATACCAATCGTACAGCGGTTTGTGATCTTCAAATTCCAGTGTGCAAATGGAATGCGTGATGCCTTCAATCGCATCGGATTGACCGTGGGTGTAATCGTAAGTGGGGTAGATGCACCAAGCGTCGCCCGTTTGATGATGATGCGCGCGCCGAATGCGATACATGATCGGGTCGCGCAAATTCATGTTGGGGCTGGCCATATCAATTTTGGCGCGCAGCACGCATTCACCGTCGGCAAATTCACCGTTTTTCATGCGCGTGAATAAATCGAGATTTTCTGCTGCGCTGCGTTCGCGATACGGGCTGTTTTTGCCTGCTTCCGTGAGTGTGCCACGATGCGCGCGCGCTTCCTCGGGCGTGAGATGGCAGACATAGGCTTTGCCTTGCTCGATCAAATACACGGCCCAATCGTACAACTGCTGAAAATAGCCAGAGGCGTGGCGCACTTCGCCACTCCATTGAAAGCCGAGCCAGCGCACATCGTCTTGAATCGAACGAATATATTCGTCGTTTTCTTTTTCGGGATTGGTGTCATCAAAACGCAAATTGCACAGTCCGCCAAATTCTTCGGCCATGCCGAAATTGAGACAGATGGATTTCGCGTGGCCGATGTGCAGATAGCCGTTCGGCTCGGGCGGGAAACGGGTTTGCACCTTGCCATCGTGTAGACCCGCCGCGACATCGGCGGCAATGATCTGGCGAATAAAATGGGCAGGCTTGGTAGCTTCTGAAGACTTGCTGGGCTGTTTGCTCATGATGTCCGGCAAAAAATAGGGAATATTTAGGTTTGGCGAGGGTAGCGGTGAGCGCGTATTATAGCCACCCCCTCGATATAGCTTAAACACAGGAAATCACATGTCCGTAGTTACCCTGCACACCACCCACGGCGATATCACTCTCGAACTGGATGCGGCAAAAGCGCCCGCCACCGTCGCCAGCTTTCTGGAATACGCGCGCAGCGGCTTCTACGCAGGCACGATTTTCCATCGCGTGATTGACGGCTTCATGATCCAAGGCGGCGGCATGGATGAAAACATGAACCAGAAAAAAACCAACGCGCCAGTGAAAAACGAAGCCAACAACGGTTTGAAAAACAACACTGGCACCATCGCCATGGCGCGCACCATGGATCCGCACTCAGCTACGGCGCAGTTTTTCATCAATGTGAAAGACAACGATTTCCTCAATTTCAAAAGCGAAACTTCGCAAGGTTGGGGCTACTGCGTGTTCGGCAAAGTGAGCGATGGCATGGATGTGGTGAATAAAATCAAAGGCGTGAAAACAGGTTCTAAAGGCGGTCACCAAGATGTGCCGGTAGAAAACATCACCATCACTTCCGTCACTGTGAAATAAAGGTGATTGATGAACGCACTGTTCATCTCTGATCTGCATTTATCCGAAGAAAGGCCGCACATCACTGCGGCCTTTTTTGCTTTTCTCGACCAGAAAACGCAGGGCGTTGATCATCTGTACATTTTGGGTGATTTTTTTGATGCGTGGATAGGCGATGACGATGATCGCCCTCTGGCTGAAACCGTTGCCAACGCCTTGCAGTGTGTTGCCGCGCACGGTGTGCAAATTTTTTTCCAACACGGCAATCGCGATTTTTTATTGGGCGAACACTACGCTGCGCGTTGCGCTATGCAGTTGTTGCCGGCATTGCATGTGATCGAAACAAACGGGCAGCGCGTGTTGTTAGCGCACGGTGATCAATTCTGCACGCAAGATGCTGCCTACCAACAATTCCGCGCATTGGTGCGCAATCCTGCATGGCAGCAAGATTTTTTGGCGAAATCATTGGTAGAACGCCGCGCTATTGCTGCGCAACTGCGTGCGAAAAGCAAAGAAGCCAATAGCTTGAAAGCGGAAGATATCATGGATGTCACCCCGCAAGAAATTGAAACTGTATTGCTGCAACAGCAGTGCAGCGTGTTGATACACGGACATACCCATCGCCCTGCGCGCCATGCGCTGGCTTTATCGAATGGTGTAGAGGCGGAGAGAATCGTGTTGGGCGATTGGACGGATCAATACTGCTACTTGCAGTGGAAAAATGGTGCTGCTGAGTTGTTGTGGGAGCGTGCGCCCAGTGCGGACGCAGATGTTTAATCTAAAGTTGGAGTTCAAGAAGACTGCATGAATAACATTGCAGCCATCATGCTTATGCTACCCATACTTCCCGCATCGTGGGTTTTTGCATCATTTCTCCTGCGTGGGCGTAAAAAAACCACAACAAAAATAAGCGTTCAGTTGCAAATTCTACCGTTTCTATTTTTTGCGTTACTTTTTATTGGGATGACTAAAGGAATCTACGATGGGCTATTAACCGGTGAGATGTTTAGCCTAATAGGAAAGTCGCGTAAATCCGTTAGCCTCTCGTTAGAATCCAATAAATACTGGTTTAATTTTTTATTTAATTGTTTCTGGGATGTATTTCTCGGAGTAGTACTTTTAGTCATTGCAAGATTTCACGCTGGATCTCTAAGGTTTTGGCGCTAATAAGTTACTCACGTCACCAGCCTCAAACGGCGCGGCTTCACAGCTTTGCACCGGTTGAGATTGTCTTGGCGTTATAAATTGCTCAACCCTTCCATTGCCAGCGCTTTTTGTACGCCGCTATCCGCTTCCATGCGTTGCACAAAAGCGTGCAGTGCTTTCAGCGAACTCACATCAATGTGTAAAGATTTTACCCAGCGCAGGATGACATACAGATAGGCGTCCGCCATTGAGCGATGCTGTGCCAAGTAATCTTGTTTGGCTAAATGTTCGTTGACCATGGTGAGCATACGCACAACATTTTTCTGTGCGTTGTCTTTGGTTTGTGCGATGACTTTTTCATCGCCGAGATACATCGTGCCGCCAAACAGCGGTTTGAAAGCGGTGTGTAAATCAGAATTCAAAAATCCCAGCCAGTGATTCACTTCTGCGCGACATCTTGCGCTGTTGTCACCGCACAGATTGGCTTCGACGGCGGAGTCGGCAAGGTAATTCATGATGGCGAGGTTTTGCGTCAACACCCAGCCGTTTTCTTCCAAAACCGGCACAGCGCCTTGCGGATTTACTTGCAATAATTCAGGAGATTTTGGCGAATGAATGCTGGCTTTTTGTAAGTCATACGGTTTGCCTATCCACTCTAAAACGATGTGGGAAGCGAGTGAACAGGCACCGGGGGAGTAATACAGTTTCATGGTGGCAACTCCTAGCAGAATGAATGCCGCTCCATGCTAAAACTCACGCAGGCATTCGTCTAGGAGATGCCACGCTCAGCGATAGTGTTCGCCTGCGCGTTCGGGCTGATAGGTGATTTCTTCGACTTTCACTGTCGTCATGCCACCGCCGGGCTTCGGCCACTCAATTTCATCGCCTTGCGATAAGCCGAGCAGGGCGCTGCCCACGGGCGCGAGGATAGAGACTGTTTTGCCACTGGTATCAGCATCTTTGGGATAAACCAGCGTCAGTTCAAATTCTTCGTTGGTGGCCGCCATTAAAAATTTCACGGTGGAATTCATGGTGACCACATTGGGTGGCATTTTTTGCGGCTCAACAATGTTGGCGCGCGCCAATTCCGTTTCGAGTGCCGTGCCGCCAGCGTGATTAGCTGGCAGTGTTTCCAGTAAATGCTCCAAACGCTCTGCATCGAGGCTGGAAATAGTGATGGTGGGCTTCTTGCTCATGGTGCTCTCTCTAAATGTTCTACAGCAAAAGTTCTGCAGCAAATTTGCTGACATCGTATCTAAAAAATAAAGGAAAATAACCGAAGGAATAATCATCCGATCAGAGACAGTTGACGATACCGTATCTGAGAATTATTATCGTTCGCTTTTTTGAGGTTGTAGTGCGGCAGTATACAAGTGATTCAGGCAATAGGCATACAGTGAGCCACTTCGCTGTGCTGTTTGGCGTTGTTTTTTCGCTTGGTTTACACGCCAGTGCTGTGTGTTGGTGGATGCTGCGGGAGAAACCGCCGACAGTGAAATTGGGCATGCAAGAAGTGACGGTTGAGATCATCGCGCCTCCCGCGCCGATTGTTGAACCTGCACCGCCGGCTCCAGCACCGCCACCACCG
Organism: Pseudomonadales bacterium; assembly: GCA_041395665.1. Classification (NCBI taxonomy): domain Bacteria; kingdom Pseudomonadati; phylum Pseudomonadota; class Gammaproteobacteria; order Pseudomonadales; species Pseudomonadales bacterium. The sequence continues at coordinate 48,142 of JAWLAB010000002.1, read as the reverse complement.
CCAATACCTGAAATACGCGATGACGAGATGGCTGAGCAGCGCAAGGTGGTGAAGAAGAAAAAACTGCCTGTGCTGCCTAGACCGCAGCCACCGATAGCGCAGCCCGTGAAGCCGGTTGAGAATCCGGTAGCGAAACCCGCAGCGGTAGCGGTGACACAGGCGCGCTATGACGCGGATTATTTGAACAATCCGAAACCTGCTTATCCGGCGCTGTCGAATAGGTTGGGTGAAGAAGGCAGGGTGTTGTTGCGTGTGAAAGTCTCGGCAGAAGGCAAGCCGTTAGAGGTCAGTGTTAAAACATCGTCCGGCTTTTCACGGCTAGACGAAGCGGCAGTAAAAGCCACTTATAAATGGCGATTTGTACCAGCGCGTCAGGGTGATGTCGCTTTGACGAGCTGGGTAGAGGTGCCGATTCAATTCGGTTTGAAGAAATAAGTTTTGCGCATTGAAACGCAATGATTGGCCAGTTTGATAGAGAGGCAATGACATGACTTTTGATCTCAATTTCGTCACCTTTTGGCAGCAGGGCGATGCTATTTCACACGGTGTATTGATTTTGTTGCTGCTGATGTCGGTGATTAGCTGGAGCATTATTTTGGGAAAAAGTGTGCAGCTCGCTTGGTGGCAGCACGCTAACAGCGGCGCAGTGGATCGCTTTTGGCAGGCGCAGGATTTGGAAACGGGCATGAGCAAGTTATCGCGTATGCAGCCGTTCTATCTGCTGGTGAAGCACGGTATTTTGGCGGTGTCACATTTTCAAAACCATCGCCCTGGCATTCAGGCGCATTTAGATGCAGAAATGTCTCTGAATGAAATTGTGACGCGCGCGCTGCGTCAAGCATTGAACCGCGCCACTTCCGATTTGGAGAGAGGCCAAGTGTTTCTCGCTTCCATTGGTTCGGTTTCTCCTTTTGTTGGGCTGTTTGGTACGGTGTGGGGGATTTATCACGCACTGGCGGCCATCGGTGTCACAGGTCAGGCATCACTGGACAAAGTGGCGGGCCCCGTGGGTGAAGCTTTGATCATGACGGCCATTGGTTTGTTTGTGGCGATTCCCGCTGTGCTGGGCTACAACGCTTTTAACCGTGTGCAGCGTTTGATTGCCGCTGATCTCGATGGTTTTGCCCATGATCTGTTGATGTACTTCACCACAGGCACGCATCAAAGCGTCAATAAAACGGCCTTACTGCGCTCGGCGAAGGTAAAGCCGCTGGCTGCCGGCGTACCGCCCAGCACGCACGCCAGTAACAACGGTGGGAGCCAAAACTAATGGCCTTCGGTGGATTTGAGCAGGGCGCTTCGCAGCCGATGTCGGAGATCAACATGACGCCGCTGGTCGATGTCATGTTGGTGTTGCTGATTATCTTCATGGTCTGTGCGCCGCTGATGACGCAGTCGATCACCGTGAATTTGCCCAAGGCGGCAGGAACCACGACACAGGACAAGCCGAAGGCGATTAAGCTGTCCATCGACCCAGTGGGCAAAATCACTTGGAATGGTGAAAGCGTAGCGGATGAAAATTTGGTTGTGCGTTTAACCGAGGCTGCCACACAACAACCGCAGCCGGAGTTGCATTTGATGGCGGACAAAGAAGTGCGCTATGAGCGCGTGGCGCAAGTGATGGCGCAAGTCAAAGAAGCGGGCATCACCAAGCTGGGTTTTGTGATGCTGCCAGGTGGCGGCGTACAGCCAGTGGGCGCTGTGCCTAATCAGTAGGCTGCAATCAATGCAGCACTTGTCCTGCGGCATACAGAGTTTGCTGCATACGGCGCGCGCGGAACTCCTCAAACTGAAAAATCTGCGCCGGTTGGCGTGTAAACAGGGGCACCACAATCTCCGCTTTGCGCAGCGCTTCGGCGAGGTGCATGGCGCACAACAGAGCCATGCCTTGCACGGGCAGCGGCACCCAATCAGCCAGAATGGCCTGTGCTTCCCAGTGTTTGTTGTCTTGCAGCAGAGCCAACATCTGTAGAAATAAACCTTCATCAAGCCCCAAGCGTTCGTTACAAGTGCACCGCATATCCATCGCGCGCGCGCTGTAGGACAACAGTATGTTCATGAAGGCATCCATCGCGGCACAGGCTTGGTCGCCCGCATCACATTGGTAGAGGCCGGTGCGCCAGTCTGGGCATTGCTTGTGCGGGCTGTGATGAGGGATAGCCCAAAGCCGCAGCGTCATCAACATCAAGCGTTCGCTGGCGCTGATATCGCTGACGGTGATGTTTGTCGGGTAGATCGAGCTGCTGTTTGCCATGGCACGGTATCCTTTCTGCAGATGAGAATCATTATCATATTTGCGCCAGAGATAAATGTAAATAGGAATCAATATCATTTAATAGGCTGTGGGTGGTCACTGCGGCAGATTTTGTCTTTACAATTTCCATCATGAGGTAGTTTGAAATGAAAATTTTCAACGCAGTAAAAATTGCCACAGCCAGTTCGTTGCTGCTGGTTGGTTTACCAGTCATGGCTCTGGAATTGGGCGCGGGTTTTGAAGGCAGCGGCAACATTGGTTTATCCAGTAACTATATGTGGCGTGGCATCAGTCAAACGCGCAACGGTGTGGCGGTGCAAGGCGGCGTGGATATCACGCATTCTTCTGGCTTCTACACAGGCACTTGGTTGTCGAATGTGGATTTTAAACTGGCGCCTCGCGCGCACACTGAGCAAGACATCTACGCGGGTTACGGCTTCAACATGGGCGATTTTGCCTTCGATCTCAAACACACCAAGTATTTGTATGACAACGCCAACGCGCTGGATTTCAACGAAACTCACGCACAAGTGAGCTACAACGCCGGTAGTATCGGTTCGTTTGCTGTGGGCCTCGATTACTCAAAAGACACACCGATTGTTGATGCCGATAGCGCCGTGCATTACTACGGTTCGCACACTTACGCACTGCTCATTGGCGCGACACTGACCACGACTTTGGGTCAATACGATTACAAAGATGCCGGTTGGCTTGGTGGCACGGATTCAAAATACAGCTACTACAACATCGGTGTTAGCAAAGAGTTTTATGGCGTTAATGTCGGCTTGGCGTACACCGATAGCAATATCGATGAAAATAACTGCAAAATTTTTGCCGGCGGTGATGGCTATTGTGGTGGCAGCTTGGTGCTATCTGTCGTTAAAGTTTTTAAATAGTTTTATGCGAAAATACGGTTTTTTCTTTTGGGTATAACATTGCTACAAGAAGTGTGTGGCGCGGCTTACAGCGAAAGAACACACTACTTGCGTATCCACATGGGGTATTTGCGACCAAAGCTCGAAGATGATCCAGCACAGCCCCAATACCTACTTACGGAAACAGCAGTGGGATATCGCTTGCAGCCGTAGAGCTGATGGGAGTTTCTGAAAAGAAAAAGGCTTAGTGCGCAAACACTAAGCCTTTGTTTTATATGGCGCGCCCGGAGAGATTCGAACTCCCGACCACCTAGTTCGTAGCCAGGTACTCTATCCAGCTGAGCTACGGGCGCGTAGGGTGCGCACTATAGGCATCGCCCCTTGATGCGTCAACCGCTAAATGAAAAGTATTTGGTTTTTTTGTTCGATAATGGGCTGGTGGGAATATTGTTGAGGAGAGTGAATGAAGTCTTGGTGTTATCAAGTGCGGCACAGCGTCGCCAGCGGCGTTGTCCTGTTATTGGTATTGTTGTTGGCAGGCTGCGATGGCTATCCGTCTGATTGGAGTCGCATCAACAAACCTTAGGTTTCTTCTTGTGCAGGCATTGGTGCACCAGAAGGCCAGTATCTGCGTATGGGAATTTGTGCGGGGTTGAGCAGCATATCCCTAGATCAGTTCCCTCTGCGCTGCTCGATAGCGCTACGCACGAGGCTCAGCTTTTGCTGGCCGAAATCGGTGAGTGTATTGAGTGCGCGTTTCATCGGGCTGGCAAATCTTTTCTCAATAAAAAAATGAACAGCATATGCGATAGCAATGACGACGAGAATCATCCCCCAAAATAGGATGTGCGCGTTAACTTGAGGGTATGCCAAGTTGAAAACCATAAAGCCGATATTTTGATGCAAAAGATATAGCGGGTAGGTGAGTACACCTGCTAACAGCCATTGGTGACGCCCGATAAACCCTGTTCGTCTTAATGACGCCAGCGCCATGAGCACAAAGAACAAAGTGACTATTCCTGCGACCACGTAGCTGCTGATTGGTGTTGCATAGTGCTTTTCAAAGACATCCAGTTTGTCGGTGGATTTAAATACTGCCAATGCCCATGATGTGATAATCATGGCTATCCTTGTATTGGAAAGGCCTTTCTCCCAAATAAAAAAGAAAGTTGCCCCAGCAATAAAAAATGCAGAATATTCTGTGATGAAAAAATTACGCAGCGTTCTAGTTGATTTAATTTCTAGGATGATCGTAAGCACTAGCCACGCTAAAGTGAGCGTTTGCGCTTTGTGGATTTTTCCAACAAGCAACACAATGGCCACTAATAAATAGAAACGAATTTCTATAAATAGGGACCAGTATGCGCCATCAATTGATGGGATTTTTGTAAAGCCACTTAGCATCGTCATATTGGCTAAGTATTGGCCAATGGATGCTGTGTAGCGCGCTCCACCTATGGTAATAGTGAGCAAGAAAGTAATAGTGCAACAAACCCAGAAGGCGGGGTAAAGCCTAACGATTCTTGAAATAACAAAGCCTCGTAAGCTGCCACTAGCGGCCGTCATCAGAATAACGAATCCGCTAATCATAAAAAAAAGTTCAACGCCGAGGTAACCGTATTTAGAGGCTGAAGCAAATAGAGGGTAAGGCATGACCGACATATCGTCAGCGGCATAGCCTCTAAACGAATAGTGAAAAAAAACAACAGCGATAGCCGCTAAAAAGCGCAGTAAATCAATTTCATTAACGCGAGTGTTTGTCATGCGCAGTGGCTTCCCTCGAATCAAGAAGCTGCGAAAAATGCTAATTAACAGGACTTTGTTGGATAAGTAAATGGCGGAGAGAGAGGGATTCGAACCCTCGATCAGGCTTTTGACCCGATACTCCCTTAGCAGGGGAGCGCCTTCGGCCTCTCGGCCATCTCTCCAGAGGGGCGGCATGATAGCAACAAGTTGATGCCATTCAAAGCAGACAAAACAAAAATTGAAGTTGAGCATCCGTGCTCATCGACAGCACACACAAAACTTCAGGCGCGAGGCCTGAAGCAGTGTTCAGGGATTAACGATTGCCGTGGCTATCGTGGCCGTAATCGTCATCATCGTAAGAGGGTTTGCTGTAGCTGCTAGCACCGCCACCTTGTTTCTCTTGCTGAATGCGTTGATAAATTTCTTCGCGATGAACTGAAACATTTTTCGGTGCATTGATGCCAATACGCACTTGATTGCCTTTAACACCCAATACAGTCACGGTGACATCATCACCAACCATCAGGGTTTCGCCGATACGACGCGTTAAAATAAGCATAACGATATCTCCATGTTAATGCGGCGAACATAAATGGATTCGCCAAAATCAGCAGACAGGGTAACGATACTCCTTTGTTACCGTGCTGCCAGTGTTTTACCTCGGGAGAGCAAAATCCGAGGAAGTCTAAATATTTACTACGCCTTTTCTAGTTCAAAAGCCTCGTGCAGTGCGCGCACGGCGAGCTCCATGAACTTTTCTTCGATCACCACGGAAATTTTGATTTCTGAAGTGGTGATCATCTGAATATTGATATTGTGTGCAGCTAGAGCTTGAAACATTTTGGCGGCAACGCCTGCGTGTGAACGCATACCTACGCCAACGATGGACACTTTAGCTATCTTGTCATCTTGGACGACTTCGCGCGCACCAAGTTCCTTCGCCAACTTTTCCAAAATGGCAGCTGTCTTTGTCATTTCACTTTTGGCGACGGTGAAAGTGAAATCGGTGGTGTTGTCCGCCGCAACATTCTGCACGATGACATCCACTTCAATATTGGCTTCGCTAACAGGGCCGAGAATGCGCGAGGCAATGCCGGGTTTGTCGGGTACGCCGCGCACGGTCAACTTGGCGTCGTCGCGAGTGAAGGCAATACCAGAAATAATGGGGTGTTCCATGGTGGATTCATCCTCAAGAGTGATCAGCGTGCCGGGGCCGTCTTGAAAACTGTGCAGCACGCGCAGGGGGACATTGTATTTACCGGCGAATTCAACCGAGCGAATTTGCAGCACTTTAGAACCGAGGCTCGCCATCTCCAGCATCTCTTCAAAAGTGATGCGGCTCAGGCGGCGCGCTTCTGGCACGACGCGAGGATCCGTGGTGTAAACGCCATCGACATCAGTGTAGATCTGGCATTCGTCGGCTTTCAGCGCAGCAGCGAGCGCAACGCCCGTGGTGTCTGAGCCGCCGCGACCGAGCGTAGTGATGTTGCCGTTTTCATCGACACCTTGGAATCCAGCGACCACAACAATGCGACCCGCCGCTAAATCTGCACGGATGTTTTGATCGTCGATATGCTCGATGCGTGCTTTATTAAAAGAACTATCAGTCAGGATGCGTACTTGTGTGCCGGTGTAAGAACGCGCATCCACCCCGCGTTTTTTTAGCGCCATCGACAGCAAGCCAATCGTGACTTGCTCACCGGTAGAAACGATGACATCCAATTCACGCTGATCAGGTGGATCAACAATCGATTTGGCGAGCGCAATTAAGCGGTTGGTTTCGCCGCTCATGGCAGACACAACCACGACTAATTGATGCCCTTGTTGATGAAACTTCACCAGTTTGTCAGCAACAGCCTCAATGCGCTCCACCGAGCCCACCGAAGTGCCACCAAATTTTTGAACCAAAAGACTCATGTCGAACTCGGCATGGAGGGAAATATAAAGAGGCGAGCATTAAACAATAAAGCCATAGGAAAGTTAAGCGCGGTTGCCCGCAACACAAGGTGCGCAGTACAGCGAAAAGCCTTGGTATCATGCGGGTTTTCCCATCACCACAGCGAGATTGCACCATGAGTGAAGCGCGTTTTAGCCCCGCCCGTTCTGTTCTGCTGAAAGATGTCCCGCAGTGGGATTTTGAAACCGATGTCGCCGTGGTCGGTTTTGGTGGCGCGGGTGCTTGCGCGGCATTGGAAGCGGCAGACGCCGGTGCCGATGTCATGATTTTTGAATTGGCGAGCGCGAGTGGCGGTTCGACAGCGATGTCATCCGGTGAAGTGTATCTCGGTGGCAACGGCGGTACGCGCGTACAAAAAGCCAGCGGTTTTGAAGATTCCACGGAAAACTTTTTCAATTTTTTGATGGCTTGCCATAACCCGCAAGCGGACGCAGCCAAAGTGCGCGCCTATGCTGAAGGCGCGGTTGATCACTTCAATTGGCTAGTGGCGCGCGGCGTGCCGTTCAAAGATTCTTTTTTGGATAAACGCGCCATCGTTGCTTTAACAGATGACGGTTTGCTCTACACCGGCAATGAAAAAGCGTGGCCGTTTCGCGATATAGCAAAACCCGTGGCGCGCGGTCACAACTTGCAAGTGGAAGGCGATAATGGCGGTCCGTTATTGATGAAAATTCTCACGGAAAATGTCGAGCAGAAAAAAAATATTCGCGTGCATTACGACACGCGCACCCTGTGTTTGATTGCCGATGAGCAGGGCGCGGTGCACGGCATCGTTGTGCGTATCGACATGCAAGAGCGTTTTGTCAAAGCGCGCAAAGGCGTGGTGTTGTGCGCAGGCGGTTTCATCATGAATCGCGAAATGCTGCAAAAGTACGCGCCAAAATTGTTGCGTGGCAATATTCCCATCGGCAATCCGGGCGACACTGGCAGCGGTATACAAATGGGTATCAGCGTGGGTGGTGCAGCCATCAATATGCACGAAGGTTTTATGACGATTCCGTTTTATCCGCCAGGCAATATGACTTACGGCATTTTTGTCAATGCGATGGGGCAGCGTTTTATCAATGAAGATGCCTATCACGGTCGCGTCGGTACTTACGCTGCGCAGCAGCCGGGCGATCGTTTGTACATGATTGTTTCGGTAGAAGATTACGGCAATGTCGATCGCAAACCGTTTTTTAATGGCGATATTGTTGGCACTGGAGAAACGCCAGAAGAGTTGGAACAGGAACTCGGTTTTTCGCCTAATTCACTCGCGCACACCATCAATTTTTACAACGAACACGCCGCAAAAGGTGAAGATCCTTTATTTCATAAATCGGCGCAGTGGTTGAAACCGATGCTGCCACCATTAGTGGCGTTAGATGCCACACCAGAGCGCGGCGCAATTTTTCCCTGCTTCACACTCGGCGGTTTAGATACGCTGCCTTCTGGCGAAGTGTTGCGCGCGGATGGCTCGGTGATCCGCGGGCTTTACGCCGCAGGGCGCACAGCAGCGGGTGTGCCACGACGCGGCGACGGTTATGGCAGCGGTATGTCAGTGGGCGATGCCACTTTTTCAGGGCGCATGGCGGGTAAAGCGGTAGCAGCACAATGAAAATGAATACTTGTACTACACAATGCTTAGAAAAAAGTTTGCCGATGATTGAGCATTAAATTAGCAAGCGCCGAGCAGGTTTTTTGCTAACCCAATCTTATCCGCATCACTGCGCATCAAAGTTTTGAACACCGTGACGTGGATTTTTTCTGCTCGTAAGATTTCAGTATCTTGCGCATCGCAGTCATCAATCACCAGTATGCCCAATAAATCACGGTAAAAATCGGCGATGCTGAATGAATCGGTGGCGATTTGCATTTCCGCCATCATTTTTGCGGTGGGGCCTTTCACGGCTTGCCCGCCAATCAATGGTGAAACCACAGTAATTTTTTCGCGCTGAGTTTGCAGCAGCGCACGCAGTTCCGGCACGGCCAAAATAGGCGCGATGCTGAGCCAAGGGTTGGACGGGCAGATGATGATGTGGGTGAGTGCGTGATCGGTTAACGCAGCGCGCACTTCATCGGACATCTGTGCATTGTTTGCCTGCTGATAACGCACGCCGCGCACAACAGGTTTGCACTGTTCGCGCACAAAATAATGTTGAAACGCGAGTGTGCTTTGTTCTGTATCTACCAGTGTTGGTTGTGCTGTGTCGCACATTGGTAATATGCGATGTGTAATGCCCAACGCGCTGCTCAATTGCGCAGTCACTTGCGTGAGTGTTTTGCCGCTGGCGAGTAGCTGCGTGCGAAAAAAATGCGTGGCGAGATCTTTATCGCCTAAACGAAACCAAGTTTCTCCGCCCAATTGTTCGAGTGCCGCCATGCACTGCCACGACTCGTCTTGCAACCCCCAGCCGAGTTCGCGGTTGTTGCGATGGGCGAGGGTATACAACACGGTGTCGATATCGGGCGAAATGTGTAAACCCAAATGTTCAAAATCATCGCCAGTGTTGACGATGAGCGTGAGTTGTTCTGGCGATAAAACTTGCGCCAAGCCCCATGCCAATTTTGCACCGCCAACACCGCCACACAGCGCAATAACTTTGCCTGTTTTTTTCAATGAGGCATCGCTCACCGAAACATATCCTCGTGAGGTTTGCGCAGCAGTGTTTGTATGGATGCGTTTTCATTCGCTTGCCACTGCGCGCCGCGCAATAGCACTACGGGTGAGCCTTCGCCCGCTTGCCCCATCAACAGTGAAGCCGCTGCCGCCATTTCATCGGCGATACCCACTTGCGTAATTTCCAGTGTGCGACCAAATAAATCCGGCGCGCCGCGTAAATCCAATAAAGGCTCAATGCCGGCGACGCCAATGGCAATGCCGCAAGTGCCGAGTCGCCACGCGCGACCAAAACTGTCGTTGATGATGACGGCGATTTGCGCGCCGTAGTGTTGTTGTAATGCTGCGCGTAATTGCTGTGCGCTGGCATCGGGGTTTTCTGGCAGCAGCAAGGCCGTTTCTGAATCGCTGTTGTCGGGCAAGTTGGATTGATCAATGCCGGCGTTGGCGTGCACGAATCCCAGTTTGTGTTCGACCACGATTGAACCAAAACGATGGCGCAAAACGCGATTAGATTCTTGCAGCACCAATTCCACTAAACGCGCATCTTTGCCGGTTTCTTGCGCGTAGCGTTCGGCGTCTGCAGAAGGAATAAAAGTATTGAGTTGGCGATAGCGATTTTCAGCTTTGGAAACAATTTTCTGTGCGATGACGAGAATATCGCCATCGCGCAGCGTGTGTTGATTATGTTGCAGGGATTGCACAATGTGCGCTGCGATATCATCCTCTGGTTTGATCAGTGGAAAATCGCGCAGCGCAAACAGTTGCAGTGAGCTCATAGCAATAAACTCATGCGCCCACTTCGCCGGTGATGGTGATGCCTGCACCGCCTGCAATTTTGTAGCGTTTGTTCATAAAAATTAAAACGGAAGTCAGCGCTTCCGTCGCAGCGGAGTTGGCGAGAGGACCTGCGTGCCATGCTTTCATGCCAGCGGCTTGCGCGATTTGCACCACGGTTTCGCGTGCATCAACATCATCGCCCGTCACCAACACATCGCAGTGAATATCGTGTGCATCATTGAGATGCGCCGCAGCGATATTTTGAAACGCAGAAACCACGCGCACATTGTCACCGAGTGTTTGTTGTGCAATCACACCGGCAGAACCTTCGGCGGGCAGTTGCACGGTGGCGACTTTGGGTGGTTTCAGTGACACGGTGACATCAATAAAAATTTTGCCTTGTACCGATTCGCGAATCACCGCGAGTGTGTCTTGTTGATGCGAAAAAGGTACCGTCATGCACACGATGTCTGCTTTGGCAGCGGCGGCGCTGTTCTCCATGCCTTCAACATTGGCACCGGCAACGCGCGCTTTCATCGCGGTGGCAGCTTCGGCTGCGCTCTCTGCTTTGCGCGAGCCAATCACCACATGGTAGCCTGCTCTAACCCAGCGAAAAACCAGACCGGTGCCTAAGTCGCCCGTGCCGCCCACCACTGCAATTACAGGTTTTTTCTCACTCATGTTGCCATCCTCGTCAGTTCATCAAACAGTGCGCCATCATAGCGATGAACCCCGATGCGTCACCAGTGGGCTTCCCCACTTGGCAGTGGCTCTCGTTTTATGGCTCTGCGCACAATGAACCTCTCGGTGAGTTCGTTCAATTTGTGCAATTTGCAGTTGCCCAGCAAGCAAATGTTTGGCGAATTTTCGTGGACGCCCGCGCAGTATCAAAAAAAAGTCGGTTGGACGGCAGAGCAGTTGCGCGCGCAGCCAGCCAGCATCATGGCGTTTCAAGAAGTGTGGAGTGCAAAAGCCTTACACGATGTTTTTGCTACAGCAGGTTTAGCAGAACAGTATCAATTGCTGTGTCACGATGGCGAAGAAGAGATGCAGGTCGCCACGGCTGTGCATCGCGATTGGGAAATCATCAGCGCGGAATGGATCACCGATTTCCCCAGCAGTTTAGATTGGCGCAGTGAAGACGCGCGCTATCGTATGGCGGTTGGTATTCAACACTTTTCGCGCCCGATTTTGAAATTGCGCTTGCGCAATGCCGATGCGCGCACGCTGACTGTTTTTAACGCGCATTTGAAATCGCGCCGACCGATTTCACCGAGTGATGATCGCTATTACGGCGCACCCGCCGACAGTTGGTTGGATATCGGTCGCGCTCTATCGGGTATGCGTCGCTTGGCAGAAGCAGCGGTGTTGCGCGTGTTGGTCAATCAGCAATTGATACAATCCAATGATGCGGTGATCGTGGCGGGCGATTGCAATGATCGCCACCCCAGCGGCGTCACCGATTTGCTGAAAGGTGATGTGCGTTTTCGTCGCGGAGCGAATAATCGCAGTGGCCGGCGCGCCGATTGGGGTTTGTATCATTTATTGGATTTAGACAACGGCGCTGAACGCATCGACGAAAAAAAATACGCGACTTTTTATGGCGATGATGAAGCTTTGGCGCTCGATCATTTATTTTTTTCGTGGCATTTTCATCATCGCGCCGCCGATAGCCGTTGGCGTTTGCAAGAGTGGTCATTGCGCAGTGCGCACTTGGGCGTCAATAAACCGCATGTCAGCGATCATGCGATGGTGGTGGCGAATTTTCATGCCAAAACGACAGCAAAGAAGTGAGTTTGTGACGATGAAGTTGGCCGCCATCCAAATGATTTCCACACCGGTCGTAGCGGAAAATATCACCACGATGCAGCGCTTGGTGCGTGATGCTGTTTCTCGCGGCGCGCAGTTAGTTTTACTGCCGGAATATTGGTCGATCATCGGTATGCACGAGCGCGATAAAGTGGCACAGGCAGAAGCGTTTGGCGACGGTGTAATGCAAACTGCTATGCGTGAAATGGCGCAGCAACACGACATTTGGTTGATTGGCGGCACGATACCCTTGCAATCACCAGAAGCAGAAAAAGTGCTGAACACGACGCTTGTGTTTAATCCGCAAGGCGAATGCGTTGCTCGCTATGACAAAATGCACTTATTCGGTTTTCAGCAGGGCATAGAGTGTTACGACGAATCGCGCACGATTACGGCGGGTGATGCAGTCGGTTTTTTTGAAGCGCCTTTTGGTCGTGTGGGGCTTTCGGTTTGTTACGATTTGCGCTTTACTGAATTGTTTCGCGCATTGGGTGATTGTGCGCTGCTGGTTGTGCCTTCGGCGTTCACTTACACCACAGGGCTGGCGCATTGGGAAGTGTTGTTGCGCGCCAGAGCCATCGAAAATCAGTGTTATGTGTTAGCGGCGGCGCAGGGCGGCGTGCATCGCAACGGTCGCCACACTTGGGGTCACAGTATGTTGATCGACCCTTGGGGTGAGGTGTTGTCGGTATTGCCGCAAGGTGAAGGGTTTGTGATGGGTGAGTGGCAGTCTTCGCGCATGGCGGAAGTGCGCGCGCAGTTGCCGGCACTCACGCATCGTCGTTTGTGATTTTTTTGATTGCGTTTTTCTATTGAGTGATTTATGAATTTTTCTGAATTGGCATTACACGAACGCTTGTTAAAAGCGATTGAGACTTTGGGTTTTTCTGAAGCGACACCCGTGCAGCAAGAAGCTATTCCTGCTGCCTTGCAGGGCAGTGATTTGCGTGTGATGGCGCAAACCGGCAGCGGTAAAACAGCCGCGTTTGTGTTGCCGATGTTGCACCACCTCCTGCAAGACGCGAAACCGCGCACAGCTACGCGTGCGCTGATTTTATTGCCGACACGCGAGTTGGCACAGCAAACGCTGAAGCAAGTGGAATTGTTGGCGCAGTTCACTTTTATCAAAGCGGCACTGATTACCGGCGGTGAAGACTACAAAAAACAAGCAGCGAGTTTACGCAAAAATCCCGACATCGTGATCGGCACGCCGGGGCGTTTGTTGGAGCAGCGCAATGCAGGCAATTTGGAGTTGCAAGATTTGGAAATCTTGGTGTTGGATGAAGCGGATCGCATGCTGGACATGGGCTTTAGCGAAGATGTGTTGCAGTTGATTGAAGCGAGTAACGCCGAGCGGCAGACACTGTTGTTTTCCGCCACCAGTAATGGCGCGCTGTTTGATTTGGCGGCAAAAGTGATGCGCGAGCCGCAAGTGCTGCGTTTGAATCCTGTCAGTCAAATGAACAGTGCCACGGTGCAGCAAGTCGTCCCTGCGGATGATGCGAAACACAAAGAAAAAATTGCACTGTGGTTGCTGGCGAACGAGCCGTATGAAAAAGCGATTATTTTTACCAACACACGCGATCAAGCCAATCGTTTGGGCGGCGTGTTAATCGCTGCGCACAAGGCGGGCAACAGCACAGCGAAAGTGTTTGTGTTACACGGCGATAAAGATCACAAAGATCGCAAGCAAGCGGTGTCGCGACTCAATCAAGGTCACATCAATGTGTTAGTGGCAACCGATGTCGCGTCACGCGGTTTAGATATTGAAGGCATGGATTTGGTGATCAACTTTGATATGTCGCGTCGCGGTGATGATTATGTGCATCGTGCGGGCAGAACAGGTCGCGCGGGTAATGCCGGTTTGGTGGTGTCGCTGATTACGGCACAAGAATGGAATTTGATGGTCAGCATCGAACGCTATTTGAAACAAGTGTTTGAACGACGCATCATCAAAGAAATGAAAGGCAGTTTTCTCGGCCCCAAAAAATTGAAAGCATCGGGCAAAGCAGTCGGCAGCAAAAAGAAAAAACCTGATAAGAAAAAAACCGATAGCAAAACAGCAGATAAAAAAGCAACAGAAAAAAAATCCAGCGCCAGTAAAAAATCAGCGCCGAAAAAGCCAAGTGCAGCCAAGCCTAAACCTGCGCCCAATGCGGCTGAAAGCAAGCCGCGCGACGGTTCGGCGCCGCTGCGGCGCAAGTCTGTATAATCGCCGCCCGCCTTATTTTGCCTGACTGCCGTTATGAGCCTGCGTGAAGACATCGACCTGCGCCGCACCTTTGCGATTATTTCGCACCCGGATGCCGGTAAAACCACTATCACCGAAAAGCTGTTGTTATTCGGGCAGGCAATTCAGGTCGCCGGTTCGGTCAAAGGCAAGAAGGGTGATCGCCACGCGACATCGGATTGGATGACGATGGAGCAGGAGCGCGGTATCTCGGTCACATCCTCAGTGATGCAGTTTCCGTACAAAGGAAAAACCGTCAATTTGTTGGATACGCCGGGGCACGAAGATTTCTCGGAAGACACTTACCGCACACTGACGGCGGTGGATTCGGTGTTGATGGTGATTGACGGCGCGAAAGGTGTTGAAGATCGCACGATTAAATTGATGGATGTCTGTCGTTTGCGCGACACGCCGATACTCACTTTCGTCAACAAAATGGATCGCGATACGCGCGACCCGATGGAAGTGCTCGACGAAGTGGAAAATGTTTTGCACATCAAAGTTGCGCCTATCAATTGGCCGCTGGGCATGGGCAAAGAATTCAAAGGCGTTTACAACTTGTACACCGATACCGTGCATGTGTATCAGCAGGGATTTGGTCACACTATTCAAGACGATGTGCAAATTAAAGGTATCGACAGTGATGAATTTTCTAAACTGCTCGGCCCTTATGCGGATGATGTGCGCAGTGAAATTGAATTGGTGCGCGGCGCGGCACATGAATTTAATTTGGAAGAATATTTAGCCGGTACTTTAACGCCAGCATTTTTCGGCACAGCACTGGGAAATTTTGGCGTGCGCGAAATGTTGGATGGTTTTGTCGAATGGGCGCCCGCGCCGCAATCGCGCGCCACTGAAACGCGGGTGATTGATCCGCACGAAGAAAAGTTTTCCGGTTTTGTTTTCAAAATCCAAGCGAATATGGACCCCAAGCACCGCGATCGCATCGCGTTCATGCGTATTTGTTCTGGCAGTTACACGCAGGGCATGAAAATGCAGCATGTGCGCATCGGCAAAGATATTCGTATCGCGGATGCCGTGACTTTTATGGCGGGTGAACGCGTATTGGTGGAAGAGGCGCTGGCGGGTGACATCATCGGCTTGCACAATCACGGCACGATACAAATTGGTGACACTTTTACTAGCGGCGAACACTTGCGCTTTACTGGTATTCCGCATTTCGCACCGGAATTGTTTCGCCGTATCCGCTTAAAAGATCCCTTAAAAGCCAAGCAGTTGCAGAAAGGTTTGCGGCAGTTGTCAGAAGAAGGTTCGGTGCAAGTTTTTATGCCACTGAACAACAACGATTTGATTGTCGGCGCGGTGGGTGTGTTGCAGTTTGAAGTCGTCGCGTATCGTTTGAAGGATGAGTACAAAGTCGAATGCGTATACGAGAATATCAATGTGTATACCGCACGCTGGTTGACTGCCGAAGACCCAAGAAAGCTGGAAGAGTTCCGCTTAAAAACCCACGAAAATTTAGCGATAGATGGCGGTGATCACCTCACTTATTTGGCGCCTACGCGCGTGAATTTGGCGCTGACCGAGGAGCGTTGGCCCGATATTCGCTTCCGCGCTACGCGTGAACATTGAAGAATCAACGAGTTGGCAAATATTGCTAAAAACACTGCATAAAGTTAGTTGACTGTTTTTTTTTCTGTCGTACAGTGGAGGTGCAGTACACAGGAAATCACAGGAGAGTCTTATGCAGTTGAATATCAGTGGTCACCATGTTGAAGTAACTCCCGCCCTTAAAGATTATGTCAGCAGTAAATTAGAGCGACTGGATCGTCACCACGACAAAATTACGGGCGTTGATGTCACCATGACAGTTGATAAGATGGAGCAGAAAGTTGATGCCCGCGTATTCCTGAGCGGTGCGGATTTTTTTGCGGATGCAATTGGTAGTGATATGTACGCCGCGATTGATTTGTTGGTCGATAAATTGGATCGCCAGCTGATCCGCCATAAAGAAAAACTGAAGTCTCATCGTTAATTGCAAGCCTTCCGCTCCCAGCGCCTTTGCTGGGAGCATCTACATACCGTCCCACCCCTATGCTTTTTCCGCAATCTTCTTCTACACCCGATACCACCGACTCTTTGCAGCAGTTGCAAGTGTTGCGTGCGTTGGTGTGGCTGGCGCAGTTGGTTAGCCTGCTACTGGGGAGGCAATGGCTCAGTGTGGTGCAATTCCGTGTGCTGTTTGGCTTGCTGGTGATAAGCGGTTTAGTGTGGCTGGTTGGGCACTGGCGCTTGCGACGGTTTTTACAGTGCGGGCAGATGCCGGATGAGCGCGAATTTTTGCTGCAGTTGTTTATTGATTGCGCCGTGTTGGCAGGTTTGCTGTATGTCGCAGGCGGCGCGACCAATCCGTTTGTCTCTTATTTTTTAGTGCCAATTGCGCTGGCGGCGGCGACACTGCCGCGCCATTTCACGGCGCTGCTAACGGCGTTCTGCCTGCTGGCTTCCGGCCTGCTGATGTTTTATTACATGCCGCTGCAGGCGCTGTCGCCCATGACAATGACGATGCCTGAGCATCGCGGTCATGCAGACAGCGGTATGAGTCTGCATGTGATGGGCATGTGGCTCAATGTCGGCATCAGCGCAGTGTTGATCACTTATTTTGTGACTTCGATTGCTGCGACGGTGCGCCGCCAACGCGAAGCGATCAACCGTCTGCGTGAACAGCAGTTGATGGATGAAAACATCCTCACTGTGGCGACGCTGGCAGCGAGTACGGCGCATGAAATGGGTACGCCTTTGTCTAGCCTCGCTGTGCTGTTGGGTGATCTAAAAAGCGAGTACGCGCAGGATGCGGCGCTAGCTGCGGATTTACAGTTGATGGCAGAGCAAGTGGCACGCTGTCAGCAATCGTTACAACAATTGGCAGATACCGCGCGTGAGCATCAGCGCGGCGGTGAACGCTGGCAGCCCATCGCAGAATGGGTGGAGCGATTACTGCGCAATTGGCAGTTATTGCGGCCGGAAGCACAGGCGGCATTTACCGTGCAAGCGGGCGAGCCCTGCCGTGTGGCGTGGTCTTTGGTGGTGGAGCAGGCGGTGATCAATGTGCTGAACAACGCGGCGGATGCGGGCAGCCAGTTACAGGTGCAAGTGCAGTGGGATGAGCAGGCTTTGCGCATTGAGATTGCCGATGACGGCCCCGGCATCGATGAGCGCATCACCAGCAAACGCGCACAGGTTAAAGCCAGCGAGAAAGGCATGGGGCTGGGCTTGTTGTTATCGCACGCCAGTTTGGAGCGCGCGGGCGGCACGCTGTCTCTGCAAACGCGCCCTGAGGGAGGCACGCTGACGCGCATCGTGTTGCCGTTGATGGGAAGTGCGGTATGAGTGATGCGTTGGACATCCTATTGGTGGAGGACGACGAAGTATTTGCCAGCGTGTTACAGCGCTCGTTAACGCGGCGCGGCCATCGCGTGCAGTGGGCGGCAGATGTGGCGGCGGCACAGCAGTGCATCACGAAGCAGCATTTCTCGCACGCCATTCTGGATTTGAAATTGGCGCAGGAATCCAGCCTGCCGCTGATTCCGCTGCTACTACAAGCCAATCCTGCCATGCAGATTTTGATCTTGACCGGCTACGCCAGTATTCAAACGGCGGTGCAGGCGGTGAAACTCGGCGCGGTGAACTACCTGTGCAAGCCTGCGGACACTGACAGCATTTTGCACGCGCTTTTGCATCCCTCCGCCAACGAAGAAACGCCGCTGGCGGAAAATCCGCTCTCGGTGGATCGCTTGGAGTGGGAGCACATTCAACGGGTATTGGCGGAGCACGAGCAAAACATTTCTGCCACCGCGCGCGCACTTGGTATGCATCGCCGCACCCTGCAACGCAAGCTCGCTAAGCGACCAGTCTCTCGCTAAATGGCGCACTGAACACAGCCTCGCCGACTGCCCTGCGCTACAATGCGCGGTTCCTGTTGTGAGGTTTTATCGTGAAAAAAGTAACTGTGGGTCTGTGTGGCCTCGGCACCGTGGGTGGCGGCGTTTTGAATGTGATGCAACGCAATGCTGCGCTGATCAATGCGCGCGCGGGCTGTGAAGTGAACATTGTGCATGTGGGTGCGCGCCGCGACCGCGAAGGTTGCGATACTTCAAATGTCACGCTGAGCCGCGATATTTTTGCGGTGTTGGAAGATCCCAAAGTCGACATCATTGTCGAATTGATTGGCGGCACGGATGTGGCGCGCGATTTGGTGTTGAAAGCCATCGCTAACGGCAAACATGTCGTCACTGCGAACAAGGCATTAATTGCACATCACGGCGCAGAAATTTTTGCTGCGGCGGCAGAAAAACAAGTTGCGGTTGCGTACGAAGCGGCAGTGGCAGGTGGCATTCCTATCATCAAAGCCTTGCGCGATGGTTTGGTCGCCAATCGCATCGAGTGGCTCGCGGGCATCATCAACGGCACCACCAATTTTATTCTCACCGAGATGAGCACCAAGGGCAGCGCGTTTGCCGATGTGTTGAAAGAAGCGCAGCGTTTAGGTTACGCCGAGGCAGATCCCACTTTTGATGTGGAAGGCATCGACGCCGCGCATAAATTGGTGATACTCGCATCTATCGCGTTTGGCATGCCGCTGGAAATTAAAAAAATTTACACCGAAGGCATCACAAACATTACGCAAGAAGATATTCGTTCAGCGAGTGAATTGGGATACAGCATTAAGCATTTAGGTATCGCGCGCGAAACCGAAAAAGGCGTGGAGTTGCGTGTCAATCCAACGCTGGTGCCAGACGATAGTTTGATGGCGCAAGTGAGTGGTGCGAAAAATGCCGTGATGGTGATGGGCGATGCTGTCGGTCCTACGCTGTACAACGGCGCGGGTGCGGGCGGTGAGCCTACGGCATCAGCCGTGATTGCCGATATTGTTGATGTGGCAAGAGCTATCTCACATGACAAAACTAAATACGAACACCACTTGCCTGTGCCGTACATGGGCTTTGTGCCTTCAGCCATCAAAGCGCGCCATATTTTGCCGATAGATGAAGTGCAATCCGCGTATTACTTGCGTGTGGTGGTGATGGATAAGCCAGGGGTGATGTCGGCTGTTACGCAATTATTGAGCAACGCAGGTGTCAGTATCGAAGCAATTATTCAAAAAGAACCGCAGCGCGGCAGTACACAAGTGAGCATCGTGTTGATCACGAATGTGGTGCAAGAAAAAGCGATCAACAGCGTGATCGCCGATATCGAAACTAAAGATTTTGTGGCGGAAAAAGTTGTAAAACTGCGCGTAGAAACATTGGGAACTTGAGATGAAATACATCAGTACGCGCGGCCAAGCGCCTGCGCTCAATTTTGAAGAAGTATTGTTGACCGGTTTGGCTTTCGATGGCGGTTTGTATGTGCCGGAAACTTATCCGCAATTTTCTGCCGCAGAAATTGCTTCGTGGAGTGGTCTGCCTTACAGCGAAGTTGCGATCAAAGTCATTTCGCCTTTCGTTGCTGGCTGCATTCCACAAGCAGAGTTGGAAGCCATTATTCGCGACACCTACACCACATTTCGTCATCCCGCTGTAACACCCTTGGTGCAGCTCAATAGCAATGAATGGGTGTTGGAATTATTTCACGGCCCCACGCTGGCCTTTAAAGATGTGGCGTTGCAATTGCTCGGTCGTTTACTGGATGCGGTGTTAGCCAAACGCAAAGAGCGCGTAGTAATTATGGGTGCGACTTCCGGTGATACCGGTTCAGCGGCGATTGAAGGTTGCCGCCGTTGCGACAATATCGATATTTTTATTTTGCATCCGCATCAGCGCGTGTCGGATGTGCAGCGCAAACAGATGACAACCGTGCTCGCGCCCAATATTCACAACATCGCAGTGCAAGGCAATTTTGATGATTGTCAGCAGATGGTGAAAGATTCGTTTGCCGATCAATCTTTCTTAAAGGGTAAGCCACTGGTTGCAGTGAACTCGATTAACTGGGCGCGCATCATGGCGCAAGTGGTGTATTACTTTTATGCTGCTGTGCAATTAGGTGCGCCGCATCGCGCGATGCAATTTTCCGGACCGACGGGCAACTTCGGCGATATTTTTGCCGGCTATGTTGCCAAGCGTATGGGGTTGCCGATAGAGCGGTTGATTATCGCTACTAATCGCAACGATATTTTGCATCGTTTCATGAGTGGCAATCGTTTAGAGAAAACGGAATTGATGCACACGCTGTCACCCAGCATGGACATCATGATCTCCAGCAACTTTGAGCGCATGTTGTTTGAATTGCACGATCGCGATGGCGCGGCGATTGCACAATTGATGGACGATTTCAAAAACGGTGCGGTGTCGATTGATGCCAACCGTTTCGCTAAAGCGCGCGAATTGTTTGCCAGTTTGGCGGTGAATGACGAGCAAACTTGCCAAACCATCGCGCAAGTATTGGCGGAAAGTGAATATCTGCTGGATCCGCATTCCGCCATCGGTGTGCAAGCGGCGCGCCAGTGTCGCAGCAGCAAAGATTTGCCGGTGATTACATTAGCGACGGCGCATCCGGCGAAATTCCCAGAAGCGGTGCGCAAAGCAGGCTACTCGCAAGATCCGCCACTGCCATCGAACACATGAGTGATTTGTTTGCGCGCGAAGAACGCTGCACGGTATTGCCAAAAGATTTACAGGCCGTGCAGCAATTTATGACGGCAAACATTACGAGCATAAAGTGGACATGATGCAGCGCAGTGAGACAGGGAGTCGTTCTGCGCAAACTGCCGCTACTGCTTTAAGCAAGTCTTTGCGGTTGTTTGGTTGGCTGCTGGCCCTGTTTATTGGCAGTGGCTGGCGCACAGCGATGGCATTTCGGCGAAATGTGGGACACGCTGCCTGCATTTCGTCAGCTCGGTGAGTTAAGTTTTCGCTGCCGGCATTGCCCAAGAACTGCTGCGTAAATACGCGTTGGTACATATTTTCGCGGTACCAAAATTATTCTTCTGGATTGATTTGCGTGGTTTGGCGCGTCTGGGCGCTTTATCCGCGTCGCTTCTTTTGTGGTGTCTTTCACTTGCTCGTGGTGTTTGTGGCGTATCGCGCTGCATGATTTTCAACGACCCATCGCCTGCACAGTGCTCGCGTTATTGTTGTTTTTTAATCCACTGCAAGCATATGTGATTAATTGGGAATTTCAGCTTCAGCACTATCTGTCTGTATTTTTTGCGTTGACGGCATTTATGGTGATTTGGGAATCGCCAAAAAAACTATGGCTGTCATGCTTGTTTTTGATGCTCTCATCATTTTCTTCTGGCTCAGGTATCGCCGCAATTGCCGCTTTTCTATTCTTTTTGTTGGCGCAATGGCTGAAAGGAGAGAGGCCATCGACATCAGTTGTAGCTAGTTTAGGTGTTTTTATATTGTTGATGGTTTGGTTGCTGATTCCAGAGGCTGATGCCAGTCAAATCATACAGAAACATAATTCTTTTTTTTGGCATGCACCTAATTTGTTACTGCAGTATTTGGCTTTTCCCTTTAGTGCTTTCGGCGACTTCCGCTGGCTTGGTATCTTGATTGCTATTTCTGCTGGGCATAGTGCATGGCGCTGTTTGATTACTCGTAACGGCAATTTGTCTGACTGTATTTTGATTTTATTTTTTTCAGTGGCGGGTGTGATTGCTGTTGGTCGTTATAAATGGATGGGGCTAGATGCTGATGTGTCCCGCTTTTATATGTATATCGCACCGCTGTGGTTTTTCTCTGGTTTAAAGTTGCTAGAAACAAACAAAAGCTTTCTTTCTGCCATTGTTGTTTTGATGGTTGCGGGGATATTGGCTGTTAGCTTGTCAGCTTGGGCTTTACTAGGAAATTACGCCAATAAAATGGAGATGGCCAAGGTTGTGGCGTTGAATGGCAATATGCAGCATCTGTCGCGCTTGCGTGAGGATGTGTTGCGCAGTTTGCCGGCGACACTGGAAAACAGCCGCGAGTATCTGCGTGCGCAGCAGATGGATATTTATTACCAGTTGCGAACATCTGTTGTGCCAACAGATGTGGTGTGCAGCGCGCATCTTGTGCGTCAAACCCCGACAACGCGCAATACTTTTGTCGATTACATTCTACAAGAAGATTTAGGCAATACAGAAAAAATCGCCAAAATCTATTTAGCGGATCAGCAAGGGGCTATTCAGTATTACGGCACAGCTTTTGCCGCGCAAACACATATTGCAGGCTGGAATATCGCGCTGCGTGAAGTGCGTTTCAGTGATTGGTCGCTGCTACTGCCTGTGCAATGGTTGTCGTTGGCGCAGCGGCAGTTATTTGTGCATTTGCCGCGCGCTGTCGATCCTGTGAGTTTGCAGTGGTGGGGTGAGGATCACGGTGGTGGTTTGTGCCGATTGGTGATTGATTGACCAGTTAGCGTGGTTCAAGAATAAACAAGGGAATATGGCGCACACCTTCGGTACGAGCGCGGTATTCGGCGAAATCCGCGTAGATATTGGTTAGTTTGGGCCACAGATCTTTTCCTTCTGTTTCAGTGGCGATGCGTGCAATCATCGGACGGTTGCGCGAGCCGATTTGAATTTCACAAGTGGGCGTTTTCTTTAGGTTATGCATCCATAACGGTGCTTTAGACATACCACCCTTTGATGCTGCAATCACTACGGTTTCGCCCTGCTCTAAAAATAACAAGGGCGTGCGTCGAATTGCGTCGGATTTATGTCCGGTGCTGGTGAGAATGGCCACGGGGGCACCTAGAAACCGATTCCACACACGACCACCTGTGGCGCGGTACACGGCAACCTGCCACTTGCCGATATTTTTAATCAGCCAAGTGCCAAATTTTTCCTGTTTTTCACTGTAGGGTTTGATCGCTTTCATGTTTTGTTCTCCTCAAATAGCCGCCAATGCTGTGCGCATGGCATCGATCACGGTTTTGTAGTCGGGTTTGCTAAAAATGGCAGAGCCGGCGACAAAAGTATCCGCACCCGCTTGCGCGATTTCTGCGATATTTTTTTCGCTCACACCGCCGTCCACTTCCAAACGAATATCAAAGCCGCTGTTGTCGATCAGTGCGCGCACTTCGCGCAATTTTTCCAGTGTGGTTGGAATAAATGATTGTCCGCCGAAGCCTGGGTTTACCGACATCAATAAAATCATGTCGAGTTTATCCATCACATATTTCAAGCAGTCGGGTGAAGTGGCTGGATTCAGTACTAAGCCCGCTTTGCAGCCACCGCTGCGCACTAATTGCAACGAGCGGTCGATGTGTTCGGAGGCTTCTGGGTGAAAAGTAATATAGCTCGCACCCGCTTCAATAAAATCACCGATGATGCGATCAACGGGCTTCACCATTAAATGCACATCGATGGGTGCAGTCACGCCATAATTGCGCAGCGCTTTGCACACCATCGGGCCGATGGTGAGGTTGGGCACATAGTGGTTGTCCATCACATCAAAATGCACCACATCGGCACCAGCGGCTAATACTTTGTCGACTTCCTCGCCGAGGCGTGCAAAGTCAGCGGAGAGAATGGACGGGGCAATCCAGAAATTACGCATGGGAGCGGTCTCGTGTGTTCGATAGAAAGTAGCATTCTACCTGTAGATAGCGTTAAAACATTCAATCAAAGGAGGTCTGTGTGCTCAAGTCTCAAGTGTTGCGTTCGTTGCCGCTCAGTGCAGCGAGTGGCTTGGTGGTGTTGGAGCGCTATTTTTTTGTGGTTGCTGATGACGATCTGCATCTGTATGTATTAGCTGTGAAGATAAGATGGCAAGTGCAAGAAAAATTTGGATTGATCCGCGTACGATAATAAAGTGGTCGCCAAGCCAATCAAAAGCGATATCGGAAAATTTTGTGCCAAAGCTCCGGAATGGTAATAACTATCTGTACTACTAGCATGGCAGCTAAGAGCAATAAAGGAAAAAGTATCGTCGGTAATTCGACAAGCTAAACAGATGGCAATGGTGCCAGGCAATAAATTAAGTATTTGATAGTTCCACCAGAAGTTTGGCATGTAAATCAGCATGATGGAGAAGATGGCAGCAAAATCTATGCTTACTCCGATAGGATCATTTGTATTCTGGTGTTAACATGCGTGCTGCGGTTATGGCTAGAAGAACAATTGCCGTGTGTGTGAATAATTGAGGGAAGTCTGGTCGGATGTTGGGGCAGAGTCATCGTATAAGGGATTAACATGTAATAGAAATATTTTCTGAGTTGGAAACACCTTCCTGCATTAGTACGGGAACACGCTTAAAAAGTAGAAAGTGTGTTCACTCCATTCAAGCATCGGTAGGGTTAATGCAAGAGTACAGGCAACACCAAGACAGGCACCAGCTAAAGAGCGCCATCGTCCGGATAATATAAAAAGAGGAAGCATGAACAATGTGTATACTTAATGCGGCGGTTATTCCGATCCAAAAGCCACATCGAAAGTCTTTGTTTTTGATGAAATCTGAAATGCTAGCGAAAGCATCAAAAGGATATAGGGTTCGAGTTGTAGGCGGTAAGCATTTTGGCGGAAGTAGTCATTGGCAAACAGTATGTACAGATAATGCTAATGAGCATCCATGAGTAATGGTTGGATGAGACTTTGCTGCAGCGATAGGTGACAATAAATGCTGCAAACCAACAGAGAATTTGTAACAGCCATCCAATGTGGTTGAGGGTTGCACAGATAGCCCTGTTGCAGACCTGCAGCTAGCAGAGTGCCATACAGTGGAGGGTACTGTATGTGCTCCAGGGCCGTAGAGTGATACTCTTTCATACAGCAGTCCGGATTCCAGCATTTTTTTAGCCTGTTCGGTAAAAAATGAAAATCAAGATAGCTACCTACAGCCTCATTATTGACAAAAGATCGAGATAAATTGCCGTAAGTGAAACAAACAGCAAGGTTAGGTAGAGCACTGATTTACTCAGGGATAATGTAATGGAATTCATATGTCTCCGGTTTCTGTATGCGTCATATCCATTCATCGGCAGTATTTGCCAGAAATCGCGCATGGCGTCATCCGTTGGGGTGATGGAGCCTGTATTCTACTCGCAGAAGTGGGCCGAACGAAAAGAGGTGTGGCAATTGATTGCAGCGCAAGTCGTTCGCAGCTTGCCGCTCAGTGCAGCGAGTGGTTTAGTGATACAGGGGCAATATTTTTATGTAGTGGCGGACGCGCTGCACCTTGGCATGTTTCGTTTGGATGACGGAATATTTTCAGCCACTGCGTTTGTAGTGGAATGCCGCCGAGAAAAAGCGCGCAAAGCAGCAAAACCAGATTTTGAATCTCTGCTGTTGTGGCCTGGTGTGGATTATCCTTTCGGCGCTTTGTTGGTGTGGCAGGTTCAACAAACAGTCAACAGGCTGTGTTACTGCCGTTTGATGAACAGACTGCGTTGTCGAATACAGCAATTATTTTGAATTTGGCACCTCTGTATGCAGCTCTGTCATTGGCAGACTGCAATATCGAAGGCGCGGTGGTGTGCTGTGAAAATATGGTGCTGTTGCAGCGCGGCAATCAACAGCAGGGCAGTGCATTACTTATTGTTTCTTTGGAAGATTTTTTGACAAGTGATGCTGCTGTCTTTGCGAAAAAACCGCCACAAATGATTCCTGTGTCTTTGCCAAAAATAAATGATGTGCCTTTAACTTTTACCGATGGCGCGTTGTTATCAAACGGAAATATTTTATTTTCTGCAGTAGCAGAAGCGACCAACGACAGCTACAACGACGGTGCTTGCATGGGCACAGCGATTGGCGAAATCACAGCGTGCGGTGAATTGCTTCGCTGTGAAATACTGCAAGAAATTCACAAAATTGAAGGGATCGCCATTGCTCAGGATGGTTTATTGGCTGTCACTGATGCAGACGATCCTGATATTGCCGCGCTGCTGCTAATAATTACTTTTCCGCTTGATGCGTGATGGCGTGACCGCCAAAACCTGCGCGCATTTTTACCAGCATTTTTTCGCCAAAATCACTTTTGCCTTGGCTAGCAAAACGCATCATTAATGCGAGGCTCATCACGGGTGCTGGAATGCCTTGTTCAATGGCTTCTAGCGCTGTCCAACGACCTTCGCCAGAATCGGCAACGATGGGTGCAATGTCATCGAGTTGTTGATCGTGTTTTAGAAAATCGCCACACAAATCCAATAACCAACTGCGCACCACGCTGCTGTGTCGCCACAATTCAGCAATCGCAGCAATATCGAGCGAAAACTCTTCGCGCGCTTTTAATACGGAAAAGCCTTCGGCAAACGCTTGCATCATGCCGTACTCAATGCCGTTGTGAACCATTTTGGTGAAATGTCCGCTGCCAGTAGGCCCCGTGTGCAGCCAACCGCGATCTACAGCGGGCGCTAAAGTTTGTAATAAAGGCGTGACAATATTGATGGCAGTTTTTTCACCGCCCGCCATGATGCAGTAGCCATTGGCTAAACCCCACACGCCACCGGATACACCGGCATCCACAAAATGTACGCCCGTTTTTTGGATTTGCTCTGCGCGTTGCAGCGTGTGTTTGAACCAAGAATTGGCACCATCAACTAACACATCACCTGCAGAAAGTAGCGGCAACACACTGTCGATATGTTGTTGCGTGGCGTCACCGGCTGGCAGCATCAGCCAAACAATGCGCGGCGAAGGCAATTGTGCAATCAGTTGTTCGATAGAAGTAGTTGCAACTACGCCGCATTCTTGCGCGAGTGCGTCCGTCACGCTGCGGCTGCGATTCAAAGCAATGACATTAACGCCTTGTTGTCGCCAGCGCCGTGCCATATTGCCACCCATGCGACCTAAACCGATCAAACCGACTGTTGTAGCCATTGTGTGCCTCCAGTTTTGTGTTTTCTGGTTTTATTTTTCCGTGATGGAATAAGGTAGCGGCAATACAGCAATGTCGCTGCTGTTTTCAAGAGTGAGTGTGTGTTCAATAGCGTCATGATTGATAACAGCAAGTGCTTGCCACTGTGTGCTGTTGCTGTTTTCTGCGCAGACAATATGTCCCACTGCTTGCGTATTTTCTGCTTGAAAAATGGCGGTATTAGGTATCGGTGTTACACCTGCACCGCCAATACGATACATTGCTTTTTTCAAAATGCCGCGATACTGCATGCGCGCGACAATTTCTTGTCCTGTGTAACAGCCCTTGGTGAAGCTAACGCCATCCAACACTTGCAAGTTCAGCATTTGTGGAATGAATTCTTCAATCGTGTCTGCACGCACGGTGCCGAGGCCTGAGGCAATGTCTAGCCAATTCCAGTAATGGGCATCGCTGGTGAGTGATGCAGACAATGCTTCGTCAAACTGTGTTTGTGAGGCAGATGGAATAATGCAAAGAAAACGCGCTGGATGGCTGTCTATACAAATGGCTGTGCCATTTTCATGGCTGATTTGTGCGAGTGCGGCAGTGGGCGCTGCGCCAAAAATATCGGTGATTTTTTTCGCTGCATTCTCGCCGCTGATACCGCGCAGAATGTATTCGTTCGTTGCATCGCTTAATTTGGCTTTAGAAAAAACGATATATTTTTGTAATGATTTTTGCAGCGCGCTCAGTGTTTCTAGCGGCAGTACAAACAAATAATGCTGCTCGCTGATTTGCAATAAATAAAAACTCGCAACCATGCGACCTTTGTGCGTGCAGTGCGCGCCGCGTCTGGCTTGCTGTGCGGTGACTTCTTGTACATTGCAGGTGAGCTGGCCTTGCAGAAATTTTGCGCTATCGATGCCTTGTATGCTGAGTACGCCGTAGTTGCCATCCAACTGGCTGACAACGCTGTTATTCGCCAGTGCGTTAAAGTCGGCATGTTGAGTGAGGGTATTGGCTGCGGCAGGCATGGGAGTAAATCCGAAAGGTATAATGTGAGCATTAAAAAACTTTCGGGAGCGCGTCGCAATGACGAGTGAACATAATTTTCAGCGTGTGCGTTGGCACAGTCGGCGCGGGTTGCTGGAATTGGATTTGGTATTAGTGCCGTTTGCGGACCAATATTTCCAAACGCTGTCGGCAGCCGATCAAGATGCTTATGTAAAACTGCTTACGATGGAAGATCAGGATTTACTGGCGTGGATGTTAGGGCACGCTAAACCAGCTGAATCCGATATTGCACACATAATAAATCTCATCCGCAGCCGTCGCGGATAAGTGTTGGTGCGTTCAATCTAAACGCACATCCTGCGCGGCAAAATTAGTCGGCACCAAAATCGTGTCGCGCGCAATCGCACTGGTTTCTGGATAGTCGATGTTGTAATGCAAGCCGCGACTTTCGCGGCGCGACATCGCTGAACGAATAATCAATTTTGCGACAATGGCGAGATTGCGCAGCTCCAGAAAATCACTGCTCACGCGGTAGTTGGAGTAGTACTCCAAAATTTCGCGCTGTAACACTTCGACGCGATTCAACGCGCGCTGTAAGCGTTTACAACTGCGCACAATGCCGACATAGTCCCACATGAAACGGCGCAGCTCGTCCCAGTTGTGTGAAATGACTACTGCCTCATCAGAGTCAATAACGCGTGAAGCATCCCAAGCTGGTGCATGGCTCGGTGCGCTCACTTTTTCCCAGCGTTGCGCAATATCGTGTGCCGCAGAACGCGCGTAAACAAAACATTCCAGCAGCGAATTGCTCGCCATGCGATTTGCGCCGTGCAAACCCGTGCAAGAAGTTTCACCGATGGCGTACAAATTGCTGAGATCGGTACGACCGTGTTTATCAACAACTACACCACCGCAGGTGTAGTGTGCGGCGGGTACAACGGGAATCGCTTCGCGGGTGATGTCGATGCCGTATTGCAAACAGTTTTCATACACGGTGGGGAAATGTTCGCGAATAAAATCTGCCGGTTTGTGACTGATATCGAGCAGCACAAAATCAATACCGAGGCGTTTCATTTCGTGATCGATAGCACGCGCCACGATGTCGCGCGGTGCCAATTCCATGCGTTCATCAAAACGCGCCATAAAGCGTTCGCCAGAAGGTAATTTGAGATGCGCACCTTCGCCGCGCAATGCCTCCGTCATCAATAAAGATTTGGCTTTAGGGTGAAATAAACAAGTGGGATGGAATTGATTGAATTCCATATTCGCAACGCGGCAACCTGCGCGCCACGCCATCGCAATGCCATCGCCGGATGCGCTGTCGGGGTTGCTGGTGTATAGATATACCTTGCTGGCACCGCCGGTGGCGAGCACCACAAAACGCGCGTGTATCACTTTGACTGTGTTGTTGTCGCTATCAAAAACATACGCACCTGTGCAGCGCATTTTTCCGCTCACGGCATCGGCCTGTACAATCAAATCAATCGCTAAATGATTTTCAAAAATGTGGATATTTTTTTGCGCCAACGCTTGCTCCGTGAGCGTGCTAGACACTGCGCGCCCTGTGGCATCCGCGCTGTGAATAATGCGCCGCGTGCTGTGGCCACCTTCGCGTGTGAGGTGAAACTCCGTGCCGCCGGGTTCGCGCGTGAAATCCACACCAATATCAATCAACCATTGAATGCTGTCTCGCCCGTTTTCCACGGTAAAACGCACGGCATCTTCGTTGCACAAGCCAGCACCAGCGACGAGTGTGTCGGCGATATGCGCGGCGGTGGAATCGTTACTGTCTAATACCGCAGCAATGCCGCCTTGCGCATAGCGCGTCGAGCCGTCCTGCATTTTGCCTTTGCTGATAACAGCAACGCTGCCTTTATCCGCTAAGTGCAGCGCTAGCGTTAAACCAGCAGCGCCGCTGCCGATCACTAAAACATCGTGGTGTAGGTGTGCAGAGGTGTGCATGATGTGAGAGCAAAAAAATGAAAAATAATGCAGGTGTTAAAAATAAACCACTTGCGGTTTTGGCAGATTACGCTGCATCAATAATTCGCTGATGTTGTGTGTTTCGCTAGGATCTAAGGGGCCGATACGCACTTTGAAATAGCCGCCGATGTTGTCCACGCTGACGGGTTTTCCTGTCAACTGAATCAATTGGTCGCGCAGTGCGAGTGCAGAATCTTGTTGACGAAATGCACCGGCTTGTAAATAGGTATCGGTGTGTGCAGCGGGTGTTTTCTGTGGAATATCGTGTGAGTTGCTACTTATTTTGGGGGCAACAGTGGGTAGTTTTTTGCCTGTATTGGGTAAGTGGTCTTGCGCGGCTTCATGCGAGGCTTGTCGATAATTGGATGGGTCGATGGCTTCGAGCCGCACTCTGGCTGTGCCGCTGCGTACGATGTCGAGCTTCACGGCGGCAGCGTAAGAGAGATCCATGATGCGCTCGGAGTGAAATGGTCCACGATCATTGACGCGCACTATCGCTGTGCGGTTATTGGCGAGATTCGTCACGCGTACATAGCTAGGAATGGGCAATGTACGGTGAGCGGCGGTCATTTTGTACAAGTCATAAATTTCACCGTTGGATGTTTTGTAGCCGTGGAATTTTTTGCCGTACCACGACACTTTGCCCACGGCGCTATAGCCGTTGCTCTCTGGCATCACCTGATAAGTTTCGCCGAGTACGGTGTAGGGCGATTTGTTGCCAGCGGCGGTGCGTGGCTCCAGTTTCGGCACAGCATCGGGGATGTTGTCTGGATCGAGGATACGGCCATCATCGGGCATGCCGTCTTGATCCAGTGCGTAACGGCCGCCGCTACTGCTGCTACTTGAGCCACTTGTACAGCCGTTCAGTGCGAACAGTGAGAGGCTGGCGAAAATAATAAGCAGACCGCGCAGCAGTTTTGTGCGCGAGCCGTGGTGGGTAAAAGAGGTGTTCAGGTTGCTCATCACGATGGGCTCCGTGGTTTGGCGGGGCTTGCTGTGCGATCGCCTGTGCGATTGCGGTTAGTGGGAAGCGAGCTTTTTACGCTGCTGGTATTCCGCTTTGATGGCATCAGCCAGCTGAAAAGCGGCCATCGCGTACATGCTGCTGTTGTTGTAGCGCGTGATGGTATAGAAGTTGTTGAAGCCCAACCAGTATTCTGTGCCGTAGTCACCCTCTTGGCTGATCAACACAGCTTTGCGGTCATTGCCCAAGCCGCCCACCACGGGAGAGGCACCGCGCAGCGCGATGTCTTCCAGCGACAACTGTGGTTTGAAACCTGTGGTGTTGGCGAGCAAGCTGGGATCTACGCTGGCGATGGTGTTAGCGCGCACCAGCACGGGTTCACCCGTTTGCCAGCCGTGTTGTTTGAAGTAGTTGGCGACACTGGCGATGGCATCGCGGGTGTTGCTCCAGATATCGGCAAAGCCGTCTTTGTCGTAGTCAGCGGCGTAGTTGCGGTAGCTGGACGGCATAAATTGCCCGTAACCCATCGCGCCAGCATAGGAGCCTGTTAGCGCCAGTGGGTCTTTTTTCTGTTCGCGCGCCAGTAAGAAAAAGTTTTGTAATTCTTTGCGAAAAAAAGGTGAGCGTGGCGGGTAGTCAAAAGCCAAAGTGGATAGCGCATCAATTACGCGATAGCTGCCGGTGTTTTTTCCGTAACTGGTTTCGATGCCGATGATGGCGACGATCATTTCCGGTTCTACACGATAAGTATTGGAGACTTCTTGCAGGATTTGTTCGTGTGTCAGCCAAAAGTCAGCACCGTTTTCAATGCGCGCACCGGTGAGAAAAATTTTGCGGTAGTCTTTCCATGGCTTGGCTTTTTCTGCGGGTCTGGCAATTGCGTCCAAAATGGCTTGTTTTTTTTCTGCTTTCGATAGAACCGCTAATACATCGGCTTTTTTGAATTGATAGCGTGATTGCATCTCATCGGCAAATGCTTGCACATCGGGGCGTTGAGCGTAGTCACCTGCTTGCGTGTGGCTAGTGGATAGCAGTGCGGCAGACAACAAAAATAAACTGGAATGAAAGCGAGACACAATACGAGCGAGCATGTTGTTCATCAGTAAACCGGCCTTTTTTTCTCAGTGCTGATTGCCATCAAAATACCAAAACCAATCATCAAAATTACAATAGCGGTGCCGCCTTGGCTGATCAGCGGTAGAGGAACACCGACGATAGGCAACAAGCCAGCTACCATGCCCATGTTAACAAAAGCGTACAGAAAAAAAGTAATGCTGATGGTGCTGCCGAGTAATCGCCCAAAAGTTTCTTGTGCGTGCCAACTGATCCACAGGCCGCGCATCACAATCAATAAGTAGAGACAGAGCAGCACAATCACGCCGCGATAGCCCAGCTCTTCCGACAACACGGCGATGATGAAATCCGTGTGGCTTTCTGGCAAGAAATTGAGCTGTGATTGCGTACCCTGTTGCCAGCCTTTGCCGGCCCAGCCACCAGAACCTATCGCCGTTTGTGATTGGATGATGTTCCAGCCTGCGCCGAGTTTGTCGGACTCGGGATCAAACAACATCAACACGCGTTTGTGTTGGTAATCGTGCATGACAAAAAACCACATGATCGGCGCCATAGCGGCAGCGAGGGTGGCGGCGGCGGCAATGTAGGCCCAGTTGAGCCCTGCCATGAACAACACGATCAAGCCAGAGGAGAGCACGAGTATGCCGGTGCCGAGATCTGGCTGCTCTACGATCAGCACCACCGGTACCAAAATCATCACCAGCGACCAAAAAATATGCTTGAAGCGCGGCGGTGTGCTGCGATCGTGGAAGTAGGTCGCAAGCATTAATGGCAAGCCAACTTTCAGGATTTCAGAGGGCTGAAAGCGCGGCAGGCCCGGGATATCCAACCAGCGCTGCGCGCCCATCGATATCTCGCCAAAAATGGCGACGGCGATCACCAGGAGCACGCCTACGCCGTACAGCACCGGTGCAATTACACGCAACGAACTTTGGCTGATTTGCGCGACGATTAGCATGATCACAAAGCCCAAAACGAAGAAGCCGCCCTGTTTTTCCATGGCGATCAGGTGGTCTTCGGCGGCGCTGTAAAGAACGAACAAGCCATAGCCTGCGATAGCTAGCAGCAGCAGTAGCAGCACAGGGTCAATGTGCAGGCGCTGCCATCCAGTACGATGAATCGCACCGGTAGATGGGAGCTGGCGAATAAAATCATGCCCAGCGTTCATTCTTCCGCTCCGTTGTCTGGGGTGGATTCAGGCGTTGAAGCTTCCGTTGGCGTTTGCCCAAGCAGCCAAGCGTCGAACACTTTGCGTGCAACAGGGGCGGCAGCGCCTGAACCGCTGTTGCCGTTTTCAACAATCACCGCTACGGCTATTTGAGGTTTGTCCACGGGAGCAAAGGCAACAAACAGGCCGTGATCGCGCTGGCGTTCGGCGAGTTTTGCGGCGTCGTATTTTTCATTCTGCGCAATGCCCACCACCTGCGCCGTTCCCGTTTTACCTGCCACGGTGTAGGGCACGCCTAAAAAGGCTTTGCGCGCCGTACCGCGCGGCCCTTGTGCCACTTCGTGCATGCCGCCAATGGCGACATCCCAGTTGCGCGGGTTATTCAGCAAGATGGGTGGATCAAAGGTGGGGAGTACATCGACGCCGTCTATTGCTTTGACCAAATGTGGCCGTATGCGTATACCGCGCCGCGCCAGCGTGGCCGTGGCCTGTGCTAGCTGCATGGGCGTGGCGAGGTGGTAGCCTTGGCCAATGCCTGCATTGATGGTGTCACCCGGATACCACGCCTGTTTGAAGCGTTTGCGCTTCCATTCGCGCGAGGGCAGCACGCCTTTGCGTTCGCCGCTGAGATCCACTTGCGTCGGTTGGCCGAGATCAAAAGGGGCTAGAAAATCGTGCATACGATCAATGCCCATGCGGTGGGCGAGCTGGTAGAAATAGATATCGCAGGACTGTGCGATAGCGAGGTGCGCATTGATGCCTCCACCGTGCCCTCCTTTTTTCCAGTCGCGAAATTTGCGCGTTTGACCCGGAAGCTGGAAGTAGCCAGGGTCCGCGAATTGCGTCTCTGGTGTCACCACGCCGCTTTCTAAACCTGCCAACACGAGGAGAGGCTTGATGGTGGAGCCAGGAGGATATTCACCGGCGATTATACGGTTGAGCAAAGGAAGGTCGGGCGAATCGCGCAGTGCGCCATAATCCTTACCGCTGATGCCAGCAACAAATAAATTGGGATCAAACGAAGGATTACTCACTGCGGTGACCACACCGCCGGTGTTCACATCAATCGCCACCACTGCGCCACGCCTACCCGCTAAGGCCTCAACGGCAGCGCGCTGCATGCGCACATCAAGGTACAGCGTGAGTGTTTTACCGCGCACCGGATCTTTGCGATCCAGTGTGCGCAAAATGCGTCCACGCACATCGGTCTCAACATTCTGCGCCCCCGGTATACCTAATAAAGTTTTTTCGTAATATTTTTCGATGCCGACTTTGCCCATCGAAAAAATACCGTAATAGCTTTCCTCTTCTCCTTCCTCTTCAATTTTCCGCAACTCTTTTTCGTTGATGCGGCCCACATAGCCGATGCTGTGTGCAAATAAATCACCAAAAGGATAATCGCGCACCAACTCGGCAGTGACTTCCACGCCAGGGAGGCGATAGCGATTCACGGCAACCAAAGCAATTTGTTCATCGTTGAGATTGCCGCGCAACATCACGCCTTCAAAAGGGCGCTGTCTGCGTTTGAGGCGATCGCGAAAACGCGCAATTTCTGCATCATCCAATTGCAAAACTTGTTGCAGTTCGCGCAGCGTGTAATCCATGTCTTGCACGCGCTCTTTGATAATTTCCAGCGTGAAACTCGGCTTACTTTGCGCCAGCACAGTGCCTTCTAAATCTTGAATCACACCGCGCGCAGGTGGAATGGCCATGGTGTGAATGCGGTTGGCGTCCGACTGCGTGGTGAAGTGATCATTGCGCACAATTTGCAGCAGGTAATAACGCGCGAGCAATACGATGGCGAGCAAAAAAATCAGCACGACAACAAATTTCAATCGCCCAGCAAACAAGCTGCGCTCGCTGCTTTTATTTTCTGACAGCAGCGTTTGTGCGTAATGTGAAGAATGCGTGGCCACGGCAAAAAATCAGCGGTGGTAGGGGTGATTGTTGAGCAGCGACCAAGCGCGATACAGCTGCTCGGCCAACACAATGCGCACCAACGGATGCGGCAGCGTTAAACCCGATAGCGACCAACTTTCTTGCGCGCGCGTAATGCAAGCGGAGGAAAGACCGTCAGGCCCGCCGATTAAAAAGCTGGTGTTGCCACCTTGCATTTGCCAAGTGCGCAGTGCGTCTGCCATCGATGCGGTGGTTTGTGGTTTGCCGGGGATGTCTAGCGCAATCACGCGTTCTTGAGCGGGAATCGCGGCGAGCATGGCTTCGCTTTCTTTCTCAATCGCGCGCGCGGTGTCTGTGTTTTTGCCGCGTGTCGCCAGAGGAATTTCACGCAACGACAGAGAGCAGTCACGCGGCAGGCGTTTGGCGTAATCCTCGTAGCCTGCCTGTACCCATGACGGCATACGCGTGCCGACAGCGACGAGCGTGAGTTTCATCGGTGCTTAGTCGATCAAGATTTTTTAGGTGCACGCGGTTTGCTGGTAGCACTTTTGCTGACCGCTGGTTTTTTGGCTGCTGGCTTTTTAATAGCTGGCTTTTTGCTGGCCGCGACAGGTGCTGATTTAGCGGTTGCTGGTTTGCGCGTACCGGTTTTGGCGTAAGTGCCAGCTTTGGCGGGTGCTGCTTTTGTCGTTGCTGTATTTTTTGCGACGGGTTTTTTAGCGACAGGCTTCGTAGCGGCTTTTCTTCTGCGCGCTTTGCTGGCATCCGATTGGCTGACAAGCACATCGCTGTCTTCTTTTTTGCGCGTTGTGGTTTTTGCTGTTTTCGCGCGCGAAGGTGCCGAAGGTTTTTTCGCAGCGACAGGTTTTTTTGTACTGGCTGTTTTTGTCGCAGTTGTTTTTTTGGCTGCCGATTTTTTTGCGGGTTTGATGCTGCTGATATCAATAGTGCTGCTAGTACCTGGAATCAACCACAGTTTTTCCAAATCATAAAAACTGCGCGTTTCCGGTTGCATGACATGCAATACCACATCGCCGAAATCGACCAGCGCCCATTCGCCATCGTCTAAGCCTTCGGTGCCGAGTGCACGCATACCTTGTTTTTTAGTTTCTTCGGCCGCGTGCTGTGCAATACCGCGCACTTGGCGATTGGAAGAGCCGCTGGCGATGATCAGCGTGTCCATCACATCCGATAAATTTGTCACATCAATGATGAGAATATCTTGCGCTTTGAGATCTTCTAAAGCGTTGATGATGATCGACAGCAGTGAAGGATTTGTGGCAGTAGATTTCTTTTTCATGGGATGTTTTGTATCTCGTCAGAGGCGTAGAGTTGGTGGTTGAGAATGTATTGCCAAACACGCGCGGGTAAACCATCCGGTTTGTGTGATTGCGCACTGCGCTGCGTCAGTTGTTTGCGAATGCTGGTGGAGGAAAAAGGTTGCGGTGGCAAAGCCATGCGCAGCCATAATCCGTGTGCACGGCATTGTAGCTGATCGGGCTGCTCCGCACGGGTTT
Source organism: Pseudomonadales bacterium (assembly GCA_041395665.1). Taxonomy (NCBI): domain Bacteria; kingdom Pseudomonadati; phylum Pseudomonadota; class Gammaproteobacteria; order Pseudomonadales; species Pseudomonadales bacterium. The sequence continues at coordinate 11,533 of JAWLAB010000002.1, read as the reverse complement.
GTGTTGCCAGCCAAGCCGCCACTTCTGCACTGGGCTGGCTGGGTAGGTCTGGGCGATCAATCACCACCAAGTGCGCCAATTGCAGCAGCGATTGCCACGCTTTCCACTGCGCCAAACCGGCGAGTGCATCCGTACCCAAAATCCAAATCAGCGGCACTTGCTCTCCCAACTCACCGCGTATTTCGCACAAGGTATCGACGGTGTAGGAGGGCGGTGGGCGACGCAGCTCGCGCTCATCAATCGTCAGCGCTGAGTAGTCTTGTATTGCACAGCGCAGCATCGCCAAGCGGTGATGGTCAGCAGTGCCTGCGGATTTCAAGGGTGAACGGGCGGCGGGCAGCAGTGCGGCTTGTTTGGCATGGAGTGCAACGCGCACTGCTTCGGCTGTCGCTAAATGTCCTGTGTGGATGGGGTCAAAGCTGCCGCCAAACAGAATATGCATGGGAATCCAACAAAAGGCTTTGCGCGATTATAGCGGTGCACACTGCTAGAATTGCTCGCTTATTCTTATGCGCTGGGAGAAAACCGTCGATGCAACAGCTATCAGTACAACAGTATCGTTTTGATGATGTGGCAGCATTACAAACTTTGGTTTCCGATCAGTGGGGCGAGTGGAGCAATGCATTCACGGTGACGCAGGAAATTATTCAGCAGTTTGCTGATCTCACCAATGATCACAACTGGATACATTTGGATGTCGAACGCTGCAAAAAAGAAAGCCCATTTGGCGCGCCGATTGCACACGGTTTTCTCACGCTGGTTTTAATGGCGCAGATGCGTATTCCGCCTTCGTATGAAATTGTTGGCTATCGCAATGCTGTGAATTATGGCGTCAACAAAGTGCGCTTCACCGGCAATGTGCCAGCGGGTTCAACCATTCATCAACACATGCGTGTTGCCAGTGTTGAAGGTGGGCCTAAAGGCACACAAATGACTTTAGCAGGTGCGATTCATATCGTCGGCCAAGACAGGCCGGCAGTGGTGTATGAAATGGTCATGCTGTACATGTAATGTGCACTGGTAATTTTTGAAAAGATTTTGAAAAAAAATTTTTGCGGAAAGTAAAACGGTATGCCTAGCGATAAACAATGGATTTCCCCGCCACAATTTAACGGTGCACAAGTATTGGTCGTGGGCGATGTGATGTTGGATCGCTATTGGCACGGCGCAACCGCGCGTATTTCACCTGAAGCGCCAGTACCCGTTGTGCAAGTGCAGCAGCGCGAAGATCGCGCGGGCGGCGCAGGCAATGTCGCGCTCAATATTGCCGCACTGGGCGGCGGTGTTTCGCTGCTCGGTTTAGTGGGCGCGGATGAAGAAGCCAAAATTTTGGCGCAGCGTTTGCAGGCGGCGCAGGTACATTGCGATTTTGAAACCGTCGCCACGCACCCAACCATTACCAAGTTGCGCGTCATCAGCCGTCATCAACAATTATTGCGCATGGATTTTGAAGAAAGTTTTTCTGCGCAAGACAGTGCTGCATTAGCCTCTCGTGCAATTCCATTGTTTAACCATGTCGGTGTGGTGGTGTTATCCGATTACAACAAAGGTGCGTTGCACGATGCGCCTGCAATGATTGTCGCTGCAAAAAAAGCTCAAAAAATGGTGCTGGTGGATCCCAAAGGTACAGATTTTGCGCGTTATCGCGGCGCGACACTGCTCACGCCCAACTTGCATGAATTTGAAGCAGTTGTTGGTGAATGCAGTGACGAACAAACGCTGGTGCAAAAAGGCTTGGCGTTAATCGAGCAGTTGGATTTACAGGCGTTGTTGGTCACGCGCGGTGAACACGGCATGACACTGTTGCAGCGCAACGCGGAACAACATCCGCTGCATTTGCCGGCGCAAGCACGCGAAGTGTTTGATGTCACGGGCGCAGGTGACACCGTGATTGCAACGCTGGCTATTGCACTTGCCGCCAACATCGCGCTGCCGCAATCGGTGGCGTTGGCAAATGTCGCAGCGGGCATTGTGGTCGGCAAATTGGGTACGGCTACCATCAGCGGGCCCGAGTTGCGTCAGGCACTGCGTCAAGCGCATGGCGTGGGTCGCGGTGTGATGACAGAAGATCAATTGCAAATTGCTTTGGATGATGCACGCAACAACGGCGAAAAAATTGTGTTCACTAACGGTTGTTTTGATTTATTGCATCCGGGGCATGTGACTTATTTGGAAGATGCTAAAAAACTTGGGCAGCGTTTGGTCGTTGCTGTAAATTCTGATGCGTCGGTGAAGCGCTTGAAAGGCGAAGGTCGCCCGATTCAATCGGCTGAAAGTCGCATGGCAGTGCTCGCAGGCTTAGAAGCGGTGGATTGGGTGGTGGTATTTGAGGACGACACGCCTGAGCGTTTGTTGCAGTTGTTAAAGCCGGATGTATTGGTTAAAGGCGGCGATTACAGCGCCGATCAAGTCGTCGGTGCGCCTATCGTTCGCGCTTACGGCGGTGAAGTAAAAGTGCTGTCCTTTGTCGATCAGTGTTCGACGACTTCCATCGTCAAAACGATTTTGTCGCGCCACAATCCGTAATCATTTTTTATTATAATAATTTTTTGACAACGGATTCTTCTTTCTTTTTGTTTTTAGGTTTTTCTTCCAGCGGCGCAATGCGCTCAAATTCTATTTTGGGTTCGCTGGACGGGCCTGTGATGCGATAGCTGAGGCTGCTGAGCGTACTAATTTGTTTGTCAAAAATTTTGCTGGCGACATATACGCCAGCAGCAGCGGGTAAGCCACCGGCGAGTGCGGCAATCCAAGTGGCATTATTGCCAACAGGGAGTGTCGCAATTAAACGCAGATCCAATACATTGCTTTCTAACAATACTTTTCCGCTGAGTTTGAAGGTGCTGGATGGGCTTTCAATTTCCAGAGGTTCAACAAAGCGCATTTCACCTTTGCCAAATAATATTTTCCCCTTGTATTCATCAAAGCTGATGCCGTCATTGCTTAGGTCGGAAAAATCCAATTGTAGGCGACGCAACCATGTGGTGATGTTGACGATGCTCAGTGCGTGCAGCGCAATATTGGGTTTGGCTTGTAAATATTTTCCGTCGCGCCCTTCTGTATAAACGCTGCCAGCCATTGTGTTGATATCGATATCTTGTGGTGCGCCAGGCCAAGAAAGATCAGCAAAGATAGAGACGCGTTTGCCGATAATAAAAGGATCGATGCCTAAATGTTCTAGCACGGGCTGCTCGCCAGACATTTGCAACAAGCCGTGAAATTCGCTGCTGGTGCTGCCATCCGGTTTTTGATGCCACAGCAGTGTGCTGCCATTGAGTCCGCTGCCATCACGCAGCCAGTAGCCTTTGCCAACAACCTTTAGGTTGTTGAGTTGTAGCGTAGTTGGTGTGCTGCGCAACGCTGTACTAATGCTACCTATATCCATTGCATCAACAATTAAATGATCAATTTTTATGTTGAGTGCTGGAATAGTAGAAAAGTCGATATTATTTTGTGTTGCCTTGTTTAAATTGCTGTCGTTATTTTTTGTTTTACTGCGATTGATCGTTAAAGTATCAACAATAACATCCGGTGTTTTCCCTGAATCGTAAAAGAGAATTTTTCCCTGTGCTTCTTTGGTGTTGATTGATAAGTTCCATGCTGAGTTGTTGTGATCGGCATTAACGGCAAGCGAAGAAAATACAAAGTCTTTCCATGTTGCATTGTTGGCAGTGAGTGAAATAGAGGGGAAAATTGTGTTGCCTGTGTTGTTGGATTGGCTGCCGATAAGCTTGTTGTAACTCGCCACCATGTCGATCCACTGTTGGATGTCGGCATTGGATAAGTTGCCGTGAATAAGCAACTCTCCACTATTTTCAATGGCGTTTAAGTTGCTTGTATTGGCGGTGTCTCCGAGCAATTGAATGTCACCGCCGGTGAGGCTTCCTTCGTGTGCAGTCAGTGTGCCAGTAATGAGTTGATCATAATTAAAGCGATAGCGTTGTCGGCTATTGCTTAGTAAATCAACCGTCATAGTAAAAGGAGCAGCTTCGCCGGTATTTTTTGTGAATGGCTCTGGCAAAACAGCAGAGATTTGTTTGAGCTGGCTGTTAACTTGTACTTGTCCGATGCGCTCAGAGTTTTTCTGATGATTAAATGGCCCCAGTTGTACGCCAATGGAATAATCGGCAGAACCTGTTAGCATTTTAAGTGGAGTGATATTTGCCCACGCGGCGATATCGCTCATGTTTGCGCTGCTATTGGCTGCAATTTGAATGGTTGATCCTTGCGTTGATTTTTTGCTATCGATTGTTGCAGTAACGACTTTGTTAAATAGCGTGGCTTTGATGGCTGGGGCTTGTAAGCCGTTGGTCGAGTCGTAACTGAGATTGCTGTTGACATCGCGAAACGGTAAACGCAAATCCTGCATATCGAGTTGTGTGTTGCTGAGCTGCAATTGCACATTCTCAGTTTGTGGCAGCGTTGCGCCAGAGAGCGGGATTTGTAATTGCAAAGCGGTATTCAGGTTGCCTTGCGTAATTTTCCATGCATCCATACCGTTGCCGACTGCTTGGTGCAAAGGTGATTCGCGCAACAAACGCAAACCGTCATCGGGTGAGCCGTGTGCACGACCGTTGATGCCGAGCACCGTGCCTGGATGTTGCTCTTGTACGGTAATTTGTGCGGCATCAATCACGGTGTTGTACAGCGTGGCGTGTTGTGCGCGAATTTCAGCGTTGTGGTTGTCTACCAAAATATGCGCGTCAATGTTTTTCAGTGGCGGCCATTCAGGATGAAACTCCAATTCGCCTTTTTGAATATTGCCGTAAAACTGCACCGCGCCTTCTTTGGTTTCACCGTGACTTAAACCACTGCGGTATAAAAATCCGGCATCGGATAAATCTGCCTCTTTGATACTGCTGTCTAACCATGCCAATAAATCTTTTGGCAAAATGTAAGGGATAAGCATATTGCGGTATTTGGCTTTGCTGTTGCGCAAGCCAATCGATAAATACAATTCGCTGTGAAAATCCGCGCCGTGAAGTGGTAAATGCAGCCAAAAATTGCCGCGTGCTTCACCGGGGTCGCCGGATAAACTGGCGTAATCACTACCCACTAAAACAGTTTTTTCTTCAGGCTGCCAATGCCACTGCACGCGCCCTGCTGCACGCTGAAACACAATCGGTTGGTGATACACATCAGGGTAGAGCATCGAAAAGCCGTTATTGCTATCCAGATCAATAAAGCCGTAGCCGATACCACTTTGTAGATAACCGCTAACACCGGTAAATGCCGGCACGCCAGACCATGGGCCGCTGCTGATGTTGTCGGCGTTGGCTTGCAACTTCATACGCTCAGTCAAGGGTTTGCTGTTGTCCCATGCGATATCAAGATTGCGTAAATATCCATTGAGATGCAGTGAAGAAAATAGCTCCTTGAGTTCGCCTTCGGGTAAAAAAGGCAATAGTTTTACAGTGCTATCCAGTGATAGCGCAGGCGTTTGTATTCGCCATTTTTGCAAATGGTTGTTGTTGAAAAGAAGGCGAACTGTAGAGAGTAATGTGTCGTCGGCCAGCGATAGTGATTGAATATCGATATAGCTGTCGCCGTGTTTGCGCCACTGGCCACTGAGTGTGCTGTTGATTTCTGGTGGGATGGTGATATCGCCAATGGTTTTACTATTCGATGGCGAGAGTAATTTAAGTTTTGCAGTGAAGTCTGTTTGTTGCATGCCATCCCATTTCAGCCACGCTTCACCACTGGCGGTGCTGTTTTGTGCCAGTGTGGGTATCCAATCATTGAGTGCTAAATTGTCCGTTTTTATGTAAAGCAGGCCTTGGCTTTCGCGCAGAGAATCGCCAGAGAAACGACCGACGGCAGATAAACTTTGTGCGTTGTTTCCTTGCAGGCGCAAAAAGAATTTCTTATTGATCATGCCCTGCTCAACACGAAAATTATCAAGCTTTACTGTTTTTTGCCAGCCTTGTCGCTGCAGAGTGATGGCGATATTTTTTATTTGGGTGTCATTATTAAAGAGGCGGTTGATGAAACGCCAATCGCGTTCTAAATCGGGTGGGGTGGTGCTGCTGTTTTCTGGCAAGGTATAACGAATATCAGCTTGTTGCAGTTTTAAGCTATCCATTACCGGCGTGCGCTGTAATAGACTTTGGAGTAGGTTGATGGTGAAGAAAACTTTGTGCAGTTCTACATGTGCATCTGCTGTGTCAATGGTGAAGCGTTCGGCACTCACCTCGGGATAAATAGAAACCCATTTAACTTGTAGTTGTGCCGCATCAATTTGTGCGCCTGTGTGCTGATTGATGTATTGCAGAAATTGCTTGTCAGCGAGATCAGTGCGCGGCAGGGCTTCGCGCCCAATAATAATCAGTGAGGCGGCGACAATAATGCCAAGAGCAATGCTGTACCAAAGCCCATTGAGCAATTTCAATGCTATCCGCCGCGCCATTTGCTTTACTCGGTCGCGAGCAGAGTGAGAGTGTTACAGCGGAACGATGTCATATTGTTCACGGTTGTATGCAGATTCAACGCGAAAGCGAATCGATTTTTTGGTGAGGTCTTCAATGTCAGCCATGCTGGCGGAGTCTTCATCAAGTAAACGATCAATCACTTCCTGTGAGGCGAGAACCAAAAGCTGTTTGCTATCGTAAGTGCGTGCGCCACGCAAAATTTCACGCATGATTTCATAACACACCGATTCAGCCGATTTCAAAATGCCGCGCCCTTGGCAGACAGGGCAGCTTTCGCACAGAGTGCGGCTCAAACTTTCGCGTGTGCGTTTGCGCGTAATTTGCACTAAACCTAATTCTGAAATACCGGTCAGTGAGATTTTGGCGGGATCTTTCTCGATGGCTTTTTCTAGTGCGCGCAGTACCTGTCTTTGGTGTTCGGCATCTTGCATGTCGATAAAATCAACAATGATGATGCCGCCTAAATTGCGCAAACGCAGTTGGCGCGCCAGTGCAGTCGCTGCTTCTAAATTGGTTTTGAATAGCGTCTCTTCTTGATTGTGATGGCCGAGAAATGCGCCGGTATTGACATCAATCGTCGTCATCGCCTCGGTTTGATCGATGATCAAATAGCCGCCGGATTTTAAGTTGACGCGCCGCTCCAAGGCTTTTTGAATTTCCTCCTCTACGCTGTAGAGATCAAAAATAGGGCGCTCGCCATCGTAGTGCTCGATCATGCTGCGCGCGCCCGGCTCGTAGTCGGCAGCAAAGCGTACTAACCGCTCGTACTCTTCACGAGAATCTATGCGCACTTTTTCTACGCCGGGTTTTACCGCATCGCGCATGGTGCGCAGAAAAAGCGGCAAATCGTTGTACACCACATTGGGCACAGAAAAAGAGCCTAATACAGGTTTTAATTCATTCCATAGTTTTTGCAAAAACAAAGCGTCCGTTTGTATTTCTTCGGCTAAAGCATTTTCAGCGACTGTTCGTACAATAAAACCGCCAACACTATCGCTGTTGTCGGTGGGTAAGCAGGATTCAACGATGCGAAGTAAGCGTTCGCGTTCTTCTTCGTTTTCAATTTTTTGGGAGATGCCGATGTGCGTGGTGTAAGGCATGTACACCAAAAAGCGCGATGATACCGAGAGGTGTGTTGTAAGGCGCGCACCTTTAGAGCCGATCGGTTCTTTGATGACTTGTACAATTAAGTTTTTGCCTTCGTGCACCAGTGTGCGAATGTCTGGCACCGTGACTTTGCGATGTTCCATGCCGTTTTCATCGAGTGTCACAATGTCGGCAGCGTGAATAAATGCTGCGCGATCAAGTCCGATATCAACAAACGCCGCTTGCATGCCGGGCATCACACGCACGACTTTGCCTTTGTAAATATTGCCCACCAAACCGCGTTTTTCTGCGCGCTCGATGTACACCTCCTGCAGTACGCCGTTATCAACAACGGCGACGCGTGTTTCCATCGGTGCAACATTGATCAGAATTTCTTCGCTCATGATTTTTGTCAGTTAGGAATTAGCTGCACTATAGCTGTGATTAGGCTCGATGCGGACGGCGCGAGTAGCCGTGTTCTAACAAGTTGAGCGCCAGAAAACAAATAGGCCAGCATACCGTGGTGGCAATGATGGGAGCCGGCAGTAGCAATGAAGTTTCCGCATGGCGCAGCAGTTCAATCAAATTGCCGATGATTTGGTATAGCGTGCACAGTGCGCCAACAGCGAGCGCTTGCTGCCATAAGGCAAACGATCGCAAGCGTTCGGCCAGTAATTGCGTGAGATAAGCTGTCAGCACTAAAGCTAGCCCGTGCGTACCCAAAGCGGTACCTGCGATGCCGTCACGCAGTAGCCCTATGATGAGCGCCCAGCCACTGCTCATGCGCGGCGGCCTCTGCATCATCCAATACAGGGTGACGGCAACAATGGCATCGGGAGCAAGCTCCCTCACTGAAGGCGGTAACGGCCAAAACTGCCAGAGAAACGCAAAAATAAAGCTGGTGGGAACTAGCCACCAGTAGCGATCAGGGTTGAGCAGCATTGGCTTCTGCGCTCGTGCTGCTGGCTGCAGGCGGCGTAATTTTGGCTTCGGGGCGATAGACCAGCAGCAATTGCTGCAAGCGGTCCAACTGCGCTAAAGGCTTTACGACTACGCGCAGGAATGAAGCAGCATCGTCGTACTCAATACGCGTCACTTCACCAACGGGATAGGCCGGCGGGTAGCGTCCACCCAACCCCGAGCTGACAATCAAATCGCCCTGCTTGATATCGGTGGTAGGTACCAGATTGCGGATGTACAGCTCATCGAGCCGCCCGCTGCCTTCGGCAATGCCGCGTACGCCGTTGCGGTTGACCTGTATCGGCACGGCGTTACTGGTGTCGGTGATCAGCAAAATATGAGCAGTGTGCTCGGAAAACTCGGTCACGATGCCAACCAAGCCGTGTGCATCCAGCGCGGGCTGCCCTTCAAACACGCCATCGGCTTTGCCCCGATTGACTACCATTTCCATTCGGCGCGGATCCGACGACACGCCCAGCAAGCCAGAGACCAGCGCAGAGTCATCCAGCATCTCGGTGGAGTTCAGCAATTCTTTGAGGCGTGCATTGTCGGCTTGTAGTGCTGCCATACGCAGTACATTGCGCTGCAGGATGAGGTTCTCGTGCTCAAGGGCGCGATTGCGTTCTTCTAGCTGCACACGGCTGCTGAAAGTGTCATCGAACCAATGTAGCGCTTGCGAGGGAAAGTTGGTGAGCCAGTACAGCGGGCGCGCCACATGGTCAGACAGCAGCGAGCGCATGCCAACCAAGGCTTCTGGGCGAAAATAACCCACACCGAGCAGCGCCAGTGCCACCACAATAGGTGGCAAGAAGCGAGCAGTGATTGAGCGTCGGCTGGAGAAAATCCGTTTGATAACGCGCCCCTTACTCGTCGGAGTCTGGCATCAGCCCAGGCAGGGGGCGTGGCGTAAACGGAAAATGCGTGACATTGGAGCCAGGCTTCACTTCTGTCATACGCACGGGGCCTTCTTTTTCCACCTCGTCGATGCGCACGATGGCGTGCAGGGGAATAAAGCTGCGTTTTACACCGTTGAACTCATTTTTCAGCTTTTCTTCCGCAGGATCGACGATCATCGCCGACTTTTCGCCGAAAACATAATCTTCAATTTCGATGAAGCCGTAGAGATCGCTCTGGAAAATCTGGCGAGCGTACAGCTCAAACACCTGACTTTGATTGACGAAAACGACTTTATAGAGAGCTTGCTTGGCCATGATGCTTGCCGAGGTCTTGCGAGGGTGCGACAGGATACCAGAGCGAGGCAGCCTGTATAATGCCGAACCCCCGAAACACCCTAGAAAAGACGCTATGAGCAAGCTGTATATCGAAACCCACGGTTGCCAAATGAACGAGTACGATTCCACGCGTATGGGGCAGCTGTTGTCGGATAGCCATGACTTGCAGTTGACCGATGATCCGGCGCAAGCTGATGTCATCTTGCTCAACACCTGTTCCATTCGTGAGAAAGCACAGGAGAAAGTGTTTCATCAGTTGGGGCGTTGGAAAAATCTGAAAAAAGATCGTCCCGAATTGATTATTGGCGTCGGCGGTTGTGTGGCGAGCCAAGAGGGTGAAGGCATCGCCAAACGCGCACCGTTTGTTGATTTAGTGTTTGGCCCACAAACACTGCATCGTTTACCGGAAATGATTGATCAGCGCCGCTCATACGCGGATGCAAAAACCACCGTTGTCGATATCAGTTTTCCTGAAATTGAAAAATTTGATCGCCTGCCGTTGCCAGAAGCCGACGGTGTTTCTGCGTTTGTTTCCATCATGGAAGGTTGCAACAAATATTGCACTTTTTGCGTTGTGCCTTACACGCGCGGCGAAGAAGTCAGTCGTCCATTAACCGATGTGTTGGTGGAGATTGCACACTTGGCAGCACAAGGCGTGCGCGAAGTGAATTTGTTAGGGCAAAATGTCAACGCGTGGCGCGGCAACAAGCCCGATGGCAGTGCTGCAGATTTTGCTGATCTATTGTTTTGTGTGGCGGCGATTGAAGGCATTGATCGCATTCGCTACACCACTTCGCATCCCGTTGAATTCACTGATAGCTTGATTGATGCCTACGCAGAAATTCCAGAATTAGTCAGTCATTTGCATTTGCCGGTGCAACACGGTTCTGATCGTATTCTTGCGGCGATGAAGCGTGGTCACACAGCCATTGAATACAAATCAAAAATTCGTCGCCTGCGTCAAATTCGCCCAGACATCAGCATTTCATCCGATTTTATTGTCGGTTTTCCTGGCGAAACGGAAGATGATTTTGCCAAAACCATGAAGCTGATTGACGATGTGGGTTTTGATACTTCGTACAGTTTTGTTTACAGCGCACGCCCTGGCACACCGGCGGCGAATTTGCCGGATGACACGCCAGAGACTGTAAAAAAAGAGCGCTTGGCGATTTTGCAGCAGCGCATTACCAACAATGCGCAGATGATTGGTCGTCAGATGGTTGGTACCACGCAGCGCATTTTAGTCAGCGGTTTCTCGAAAAAAGATCCGGGGCAGTTGCAAGGTCGCACAGAAAATAATCGCGTGGTAAATTTTAGTTCGACAGATACCGCGTTGATCGGTCAATTTGTCGATGTGGTGATTACTGAATCGCTCGTTAATTCTATGCGTGGAGAGTTGGCGCGCTAGTTGTTGAAAGTGTGGTTAGAGGTGTAAACCGCACTCAGTTTTGGCTTTGCCCGCCCAACGACCTTTTCTACCTTCACCGGGCTGCGTGCAATGCGAGCAGCCAATCGAAGCATAGCCCTGAGCAACCAAAGGGTGTACCGGCAACTGGTGTTCGGCGATATACGCATCTAATTCTGCACGCGTGACATCAATCATCGGATTGAATTTGATGATGTTGTGGCTCTCTTCGAAGATGTGCAAATCCGCACGAAAATCGGTTTGCCAGCCCATCAAATTGGATACCCACACATCGTAATTACCTTTGATGTTATCCAATGGTGAAACCTTGTTGATCGAGCAACAAAAATCAGGATCGGTTTCGTACAGTTTTTCTTTCTGGCTGTATTCGTGCTGATAGTCATCGGGGCGCAAGTTCACCA